>CAMXVQ010000012.1 GCA_947252455.1 uncultured Atopobium sp.
CAGTCTGAGAGCGAACAATTATATACAAAACATCCACATGAAAAAAATATAGATGGCAAGCCATTCACGGAAAACGTACTTGCGCAAAATGAGTCAGAAGAGTATAATTCCAAGAATTTTCAAAAGTCGCACGAGCTTTTTATTACCTATCATCCGTGGAAACTCTTTTGCATTGCGGCAATTCCTGGTGCTTTAAGCATGCTTTCTTCGGCAATTTACGAAATTGCTGACGGTATTTTTGTAGGACAGATTCTAGGCGAAGAAGCATTTGCGGCAATCAATTTAGCTATGCCATTTGTTATTATGCTGTTTGCATTTGGTGATATGGTGGGAGTTGGCTCATCTGTTCCTATTTCAATTAGCTTAGGTGAAGGAAACACACGTCGCGCAAATAATATTTTTACCTGTGGTATTTTGATGATTTTAGCTGGTGGCGCGCTCATTGGGACTCTTTTTTGGTTTTTAGCGCCAGCACTTATGGAGATGATGGGCGCATATGGGACGCTGCGTGATATGGCAGCCGATTATTTGCGGATGTTTGCTCTGTTTGCACCTCTAGGTACTATTTTGTTTGCGGTTGACAATTATCTGCGTATTTGCGGCAAGGTTAAAAGCAGTTTTGCGCTTAACGCTTTTACCTCTCTTTTTGGCTGCGTTTTAGAGTTTTCTATGCTCTATTTTTGGCATTTAGGAACCCTTGGTGCCGCTCTTGCATTTTCGATTGCAATAAGCGTGGGCTCTTTGTGTGCGCTGATTCCGTTTATGGCCAAAAAAATGTTACTTCAATTTGTTAAGCCTCAATTCTCGTATGCACTGCTTAAAGAAATTGTTCAAAGTGGAACACCTGCGTTCTTAAACGACGTAGCAGGGCGCGTGACCGTTATTTTCTTGAATGTAGAGTTGATGATAGCAGGAGGAACTGCCGCTGTATCGGTCTACGGCTTTTTGATCTTTGCAGGAAGTTTTATTTATCCTTTGATTTATGGAATCTGCGACGCTTTGCAACCTGCCGTAGGCTACAACTGGGGCGCCCGCCGCTACGATCGTATTAAAGAGATCGAAAAGTACGTATTTTCAACGGTCTGTGCTATTGCGCTGCTGCTCGCCGCTATTATGGCAGTGTTTCCCGATGAATGCGCGCGTTTATTTATGGTTGATGTTTCACAAGACATACTGGTTATGTCACGCGATGCATTTAGATTCTATGCGCTTTCATATGTATTTCGCTGGTTCCCACTTGCGTGTGGAAGCTTGCTTACGGCGGTCGAAAAAACCAAACTTGCGTCACTGTTGTCATTTTGTATGGTTACGTTGTTGCCACTTGCGGTGCTTTTTGCGCTTAAGCCGCTTGGCCTATTGGGGCTGTGGCTTAACGCTCCTGTTTCGGCAGGTATTGCAGCCTTGATTTCAATATGGATTCTAATTGTGTTTAGACGCGAACTTCATTTGGAGTAATACCATAGAGGTAAATAAAACTTGTTACTCGTTTATTTGTTTGTGACAAGTGAGCGTGTAATAGATGCGCGTGTCTGCTTATGCGCACCTTTATACTAAGAGTATGGGAGGACAATATGTCAAAAACTCAACCGCGTGTAGCTCTCTTTTTAGCGCCAGGTGTCGAGGAATGTGAAGCACTTGTTATTTACGATTTGTTATTTAGAGCCTCTATTGCGTGCGACAAAATTGCCGTTGCACCTACGCGCAGCGTTGTGTCTTCTCATAACGTTGAGCTTACCTGCGATTATGCTTTGGACGATCCAGATTTTTCGTTTGATAATTACGATTTACTTTTCCTGCCCGGAGGACTCCCGGGAACTACAAATCTGCAAGAAAACAAAAAGCTTTGTGACGCAGTGGTAAACCATCACAAGCAAGGCAAGCTTTTGGCAGCAGTTTGCGCTGCTCCTTCGGTATTTGCACGCTTGGGATTGCTTGAGAATAAGCGCGCAACGTCTAATCCTGGTTTTCAGGATGTTTTGCGCGAGTTTGGTGCCGACGTTGTACAAGATAGCTATGTTAAAACGGGCACCATTTTTACTAGTAAAGGGCTTGGTACGTGCATTGATTTAGGCTTGGCGCTTATTGAAGAATTAGCTGATCACGATACCATGGAAAAAGTTAAGCAAGGTATTGTGTATATGCACTAACAGGGTTTATCTTCGGTGGGAGCGTGTGTATGCTTGCTGTGCAAAGCAGCAAAGCGTGTACGCTGAGCACATAAGGAGTGTGCGCGGTGGCATTTGTTGAGTTCAAAGATGTTTCTAAAACCTATCATATGGGCGATTGCGAAGTTCATGCGGTTCATCATATGAACTTTACTATGGAACAAGGCGAGCTTGTTGTCATCGTTGGTGCTTCGGGTGCAGGTAAAACAACCGTTTTGAATATGCTCGGCGGCATGGATTCTCCAACCGAGGGAAGCATTTTACTTGCGGGTAAACAAATTAGTGGACTCAATGCGCGCGAGCTTACCCTGTATAGAAGGCATGCTATTGGTTTTGTGTTTCAGTTCTACAATTTGGTCCAAAATCTAACCGCACTCGAAAACGTAGAGCTTGCTAGTCAAATTTGTAAACATCCTTTACCAGCTGCAGATGTGCTCAAACAAGTTGGCCTCGAAAAACGTATGCACAATTTTCCCGCACAGCTTTCTGGTGGCGAGCAGCAGCGCGTGGCAATTGCGCGCGCACTTGCTAAGAATCCTCAGCTGCTTTTATGCGATGAACCCACGGGCGCTTTAGATTATGTAACAGGCAAACAGATTCTTAAATTGTTACAAGACACCTGTATTAACACAGGAAAAACGGTTGCCATTGTTACGCATAACAGTGCATTTACCGAAATCGCGCATCGTGTTATTCATGTTCACGAGGGGAGTGCGCAGTCTATAGAAATACACGATCACCCTCGTGATGCTCTTGATGTTGAATGGTAAGGTGATGAAGTGCTCAAAAGAATTGCGCCGCTTCTTCACCAAACCTTGCGGTCCATACATACCACGTTCAGTCGTTTTTTGGCTATTGTTGCGATAGTTGCCTTAGGTACGGGTTTCTTTGCAGGGCTTATGATGACCGGCCCTGATATGCGTCAGGCCATGGATACCTATTACGACGATAACCACGTTTGGGATATACGCCTCATTTCAACGCTTGGTTTTTCTAACGACGATATTCATCAATTTGATGATGTAGAAGGCGTGCGTGCTTGCATGCCCAATCATACGGTTGACGCTATTGCACGTATGAACGATACGCAGGTAGCGGTGCGCATTTCTTCGTTTGACACAACGATGGCACAACAATTTGTTGATGGACATACATATGCTGCAAAGGATTCTTCCTTTGATTTTCTTAATCGTTTTCAATTGGTAACAGGAAGGCTTCCACAATCACCTGATGAATGTTTGGCTGCGGCATATGCTCCTCATGCACAGTTGAGTGAAGGCGATATTGTTGACATTACCTCGGCAAATGAAGACCCTGATAAAATTTTTACCACCAAACATTTACGTGTGGTTGGTACCATAAGTTCGCCTTTATATCCCTACACGCGAAGTTTTGGATCTACAACCATTGGTTCGGGCTCTATTGATCAATATATTTTTGTGCCAACATCTACGTTTCAGCAGGATTTCCCCTATACCGAGCTGTATATAAGCGTTGAAGGTGCTGATAGTGTTCAAAGTAATAGCGATGCATACAAAAACATCGTAGGTGCTACTAAAGAGCGTCTTGAAGCTCAAAAAGACCGCATGAGCGTGTTTCGCCAGCACGAGGTGCAAGAGCTGGCACAAAGCAAGCTTGACGAAAAAAAGACCGAGTTTGAGCAGCAAAAAAACGAAGCATTTGAAAAGTTGGAAGCTGGCGAATCTGAGCTTGCGCGCAAGCATAACAAGCTGCAGGAATCATGGCGCAAATACACACAGGGTATAAGCAAGTTAAAAGCGTCGCGAGAAGCCTTTGAATCACAAAAAGCTGCCTCGCAAAACAAATTATCTCAAGCTCAAACGCGTCTTGCCACGCAAGAAGAAACCTTGATATCAACGCTTCGCGCACAAGGGATAGATGTTTCTTCACTTGAGCAAGCTCAAACAGTTTTGCAACAACGCATACAAGACTTTAAGCTCCGCGCGCAAGAAGGGCAAACTACAGGATCTAAGCAGGTTGAGGATGCTGCAACGAAAAAACAGTTTTCAACACTAGATACGCCGCCTTTTGCAAGCGATCGCTCTGCTCAAAACACAAGTTCAAATCGTGTCGCTCGCCTGCACGTGCCTCATGCGCCGTTTTCGCAAGCTGCGTCTTCGTTATCTAAGCAAACTGTATCGCCTGATGAGCAGCTGCAAGGTTTGCAACAAGGGCTTGCAGGGGTACAGCAATTACTTGCAGCAAAAGCAAAGCTACAAGATGAACGCGCTGTGGCAGATAAAAAATTGGAACATGCCGAGCAAGAGCTTGTACAAGCTCAAGCCAAGCTTGATGCGTCGTATGTTCGTCTGCAAGAAGGTCAAAAGAAATATGATGAAGGCGCGCGTGTGCTTGCACAGCGCAAGCAAGAACTCGATGACAAATTTGCTACCGTTCAAAAGCAGCTCGATGATGCACAAGAAACGATTGACACAACCGATCTTCCTGACATGTACATTTTAGACAGGTCTCAACACGAAGGCGCTGCTATTTACCATGCCGATACCGAGCGCATGGACGCGTTAGCTCGTGTATTTCCTTTTATGTTCTTTTTGGTAGCAGCTCTTGTTTCGCTTACCACTATGACACGCATGGTGGAGGATGAGCGCATACTTATTGGCACCTATAAAGCATTGGGCTACTCTACTATACAAATTGCAACAAAATATTTGGTGTATGCGTTACTGGCTGCTGGTATTGGCTCTGTTTTAGGCGTTGGCGTTTTATGCCAAGTTTTGCCACTTATTATTATGAAGGCATACTCAGTAATTTATGCCATTCCACTGTTGTCACCACCGCTTCCCATAAAAGCCGACGTAGCAGTCTTTTCTGCGGGGTTGGGTATAGGCATTACGCTCATTGCAACCATTTGTTCGGTGCTTTCAAGTTTGCGCGAACAGCCTGCTCCGCTTATGCTTCCGCGCGCTCCCAAGGCAGGAAAACGTATTCTTCTCGAACGTATTCGTCCTTTATGGCGCCGCATTTCGTTTTCGTGGAAAGTAACGCTTAGAAATCTCTTTTTGTATAAAAAACGCTTGTTTATGACCGTTATTGGCATTGCAGGTTGTACCGCTTTATTGCTGGTGGGCTTTGGTTTACATGACGCCATTTGGGATATTATCAACAAACAGTACGTAGATATTACGCATTATCAGATGACGGTTGGTTTAAATGATCATGCCAACGATCTGGATGTGCAGCATGTTAAAGACGTTCTTACACAGCATCCAGAAATAGAGCATATCGATCGCGTACATACAGCACATATGTCTGCAAAAGGCGAAGACGATACACTTTCTTCAACGCATGTAGATGTTGTTGTTCCGCAGTCGTTGGATATCTTTAATAAGTCAATTACGCTTAAAAACCGAATCAGTGGCAAGCAGGTTCCCTTTGATGAGTCAAGCGTTGTTATCAGTGAAAAGCTTGCAACACTTCATCACTTGCGTGTTGGCGATACGCTCGTACTTTTCGACCGCGATAAAGTGGGAAATTCAGTTGGCGCCGGCCATAAACTTACTATTACGGGAATATGCGAAAATTACGTGGGTACTACCGTTTATGTTGCACCAACATTTTTTTCCAAGATTTCGTCGTTGCCTGTTATGTATGAAACGCTCTTTATTCAAGCGCCCGATCTTAAACCTGGCGAACAGCAACAAAATATTGCCAGTGAGCTGCACAGTTGTGATGATGTTTCGCTTGTTGCGTTTTCAGACGAAACCATTTCTTTATACCGCAATATGATTTCGGTGGTTGATTATGTGGTGGCAGTTCTGATTATTTCTGCTGTTTTATTGGCGTTTATCATTTTGTATAACCTTACCAACATCAATATTGAGGAACGCCTGCGCGAAATTGCAAGCCTTAAAGTTTTGGGCTTTACCAAGCGCGAAATATATGCGTATATCTTTAGAGAAGTATTTTTGTTGTCGTTATTAGGTGACGTATTTGGTTTGGGTGTGGGTGTATATCTTGAACGCTTTGTAGTAGCAACTGCCGAGGTTGATTATGTGATGTTCAGTAGAACTATTCACCTTGAGAGTTTTGTGATTGCTTTTGTGTTGACGCTGGTATTTACCGGACTTATTTTGTTGGTTATGACGCCAAAACTTAATCGTATTGATATGGTTGAATCGCTTAAAAGTGTTGATTAGTGCGTTGCTATGCTACTGTCGGCGACGTCGTTATTTCTCCGTTTTTGTAATTTGCGTGGCATATCAAGTTTATGCGCGTTCACGTGTTCAATTAAGCTAATCTAAGTTTGGGAGCTTACAGCGAGGTAGGCTGAGAAAGATGCCAGCATCTGACCGTACCTGATCTGGACAATACCAGCGTAGGAATCTTATATAAGAACATGCGTACACCTTGCTTTGAGCATGGGTTTGTTTTTGCATCATATGTGTAGCGATTCCCTGGTAACCGTAATGCCATGCAAAAGAAGGTGAGGTTGTACATGGAATGTTCCGTTGCAATTCAATTTTTACCCATGGACGCCAAAAATGATGAAGCAGTATGTAAGCAGGTAGATGCTGTAATTGCTTATATTGCTTCGACGGGTGTAAATTATTTTGTTGCCCCCTTTGAAACCACTATTGAAGGCTCTTACGAACAATGCTTAGAAATTGTTAAAAATTGTCCGCTTGTTGGCGCAAAAGCGGGTTGTCATTCAATGATGACGTACGTAAAAATCAACTATCATCCCCAAGGTGAAGTGCTCTCAACTGCGCAAAAATTATCTCCTTATACCAAGCATAATGCTACAACGCAGCTTAGTTCGTAAATGCGTACATTCATGCATATACCTGCATGAGTATACAAATACGCTCAAATATGTGTATTTAGTATCTATTTCACACGTCGATTGATAGTAAGATGGAATTTCGTAAGTTAGCACCAACAAAACAAATAGTAATTCCTGTGGTGGTAACGCTGTTGCTCATTTGTGTCTGGGAAGCAGCGGTTGATACAGGAGCTATTGCCAACTTTTTACTTCCCAGCCCGCTTCAGGTTTTGAGCGCACTTATCCGTGATCAAAACTTGTTATATACTCACGGCATCACCACCATGACCGAAGCAATTTTGGGCTTATTTTGGGGCTGTGTTTTAGGATTTATTGTTGCAATTCTTATGGATTCCTCACCGTTTATTCATGCGGCACTTAATCCACTTATCACCATTTCGCAAACTATTCCAACTATTGCCATTGCTCCGCTTTTGGTGTTGTGGCTTGGCTACGATTTATTACCTAAGGTTGTGTTAGTTATTATCACCACGTTTTTCCCCATTACTATCTCGCTGGTGAGCGGTTTTGCATCGGTTGACCCCGAAACTATCAACCTCATGAAAATTATGAACGCGCGCCCCTGGCAGGTATTTTTGCACGTTAAACTCCCATGTGCGCTCAGCCACTTTTTTAGTGGATTAAGCATTAGCGCAACTTACGCCATTATCGGCGCTGTTATTGCCGAGTGGCTGGGAGGCGTATCAGGGTTGGGCGTGTACATGATTCGTGTTCGTAAGTCGTTTTCCTACGACAAAATGTTTGCCGTCATTTTTTTAACGTCGGCGCTCTCTTTGGTATTAATGGGTGCGGTTCGCGCGCTTGAACGTATGTGTATGCCTTGGAAAAAGGTAGAAAGGAAGTAGTATGGCTTCTCAATTAACTCGTCGTGCATTTATTGGAACGGCGGCTTCGGCATTTGCAGGTTTTTCACTGTTTGGCTGCTCACAAAACAGCGCTCCTTCAAGCAAAGGTGACAGCGACGAGCCTAAAAAGCTTACTAAGATCACGTTTTGCTTGGACTATACTCCTAATACTAACCATACAGGCATATATGTTGCACAACAAAAAGGCTACTTTAAAGACGCAGGTATTGATATAGAAATTGTACAGCCAGCAGAAGATGGCGCTGAGGCCATGATTGGTTCTGGCCAAGCGCAGTTAGGTATTAGTTATCAAGACTTTATTGCCAATACGCTTGCAAGCGACAATCCTGTTCCTATCGAGGCTGTGGCTGCTATTATCCAGCACAATACTTCAGGTATTATGAGTAGAAAAGAAGACGGTATTACGTCTCCTAAATTTATGCAAAATCACACCTATGCAACATGGAATATGCCTATTGAGCAAGCTACCGTAAAACATGTTGTAGAAAAAGACGGTGGTGATTTTTCAAAAATTAAGATGGTTCCTGCCGATGCTACAACCGATGAAGTCCAAGGACTTAAGACAAAATTGTATGATTGCGTGTGGGTGTTTGAAGGCTGGGGCGTTCAAAACGCACATGTTCAAAATTATGATATCAATTATTTTGCGTTTAACGACATGGACGAAGTGTTCGACTTTTATACACCCGTTCTTACCGTTAACAGCAACTTTATGCAGGAAAGTGACGACAATCGCAGCTTGGTACAAAACTTTGTTAAAGCTTGTGGCAAAGGTTACACTGACGCGGTTGAAGATCCTGATGGCGCAGCACAAATTTTGTGCGATGCTGTTAAAGAACTTGATCCAGCACTGGTACGTGAAAGCCAGCATTTCTTGTCTAAAAAGTATATCGACGATGCGCAAACCTGGGGCGTTATCGATCCTGTCCGTTGGTCAAGATATTTCCAGTGGCTTAATGACAATAAGCTTGTAAATCACCCAATTGATGTTAATAAGGGCTTTACCATGGACTTTATTAGCGCATAACTCGTAATATCGAAGACTTTGGGCGTGCATGCTGAGCGTATGGGCTTTTATGCGCGCCCGTTTGCTTGCATGTGTTTATATGCGTGTTTACCTATGAACACATGCAGGTTTGCTTGTATACGTAAGTTGGAATGCATATGAATGAACAAACTGATACGCCTACACTTATGGCGCAACATCTCTATCTTTCGTGGCAACAGATGCCGTCTGCGCGTCACAGACATCCGCTCTGCTTTGCTTTAAAACGCGCCGCACATCAAAATGCAGATACACCTGATGAACAGCAGTGGCGCTCGGTAGTTGTTGCAGATATTAACATCCGTGTTGCAAAAGGCGAGCTGGTGTGTTTGGTAGGAAGATCGGGCTGTGGTAAAACAACCATTTTACATGCGCTGTCAGGACTTATGACGCCTGTGATGGGCCAGGTGTTTTTTCATGGAAAAGATATTACGGGACATCCCGGGCATGTTTCTTACATGTTCCAAAAAGACTTGCTCTTGGAGCATAAACGTATTATTGATAATGTTTGCCTTCCACTTACTTTGCGTCGTGTTGCGCAAGCAGAAGCCTACGGTCAAGCTCAGCCACTTTTTGAGCGCTTTGGCTTGGCGGGTTGTGAATATAAGTGGCCGCACGAGCTTTCGGGCGGCATGCGTCAGCGCGCTGCTTTTTTGCGTACCTATCTTATGGGAAGCGATTGTATTTTGCTGGATGAGCCTTTTTCGGCACTTGATGCGCTTACGCGCGTTGCTATGCGAAGCTGGTATTGCGATATTGCGCACGATTTAGGCATTGCAACGCTTGCGATTACGCACGATGTAGACGAAGCGGCTACCATGGCATCGCGCGTGTACGTGTTAGGAAGTATATCCAAAAAAACTGATGGTGCTCTTCTAGATCAACCTGTACCTACTACGGCGCATACTATAGTTGGTGAGGTTCATGTTCCCACTCACGATCCGTCAATGCATGCCGATGCTTTTGCGCTTACGTCCGAATTTTTATCGTGCAAAAAAGAAATTTTATCGCTGCTGTAATTTGGAGCGTGTGGGTAGCGTTTGCGCGCGCGAATTGCATGCATATGAGGCGTGCGGCGTGTAGAGAGTGCTAGTTATCAGCGGCATCCTTTGATGCTTTTTGCTGAGCATCGCTTTGCTGATTGTTTTGTGTTCCTTGCGATTTATCGTCGTTGGAATGCGTCTTTTCCTTATGAGCGTCTTTGTGTTTGTCCTCAGTGCCTTTGTGTTTTTCATCAGATTGTTGATTAGTTTCATCCGGCTCTGTTTTGACGTCTGTTGTCTGCTTTTGAGAATCCTTGTCTAAAGCGTTTGTATCAGGCGTATTTTGATCTGCAGATGCTTCTTTATTCTGTTTATTTGCGGCTGCGTTTTTCTTAGAAGTGTTTGCGGTGGTTTTTTCGGCGTTCTCGGGTTTTTTAGATGCCAAAGCTGCAGATAAAGAGTTTGAGTTTAAGACTTGTTTTGAGCCAATGCCTTCGCCATGCGTTGCAAACATAACTACTGCCGCGTAAATTCCAACGCATACAAGCGCTACTAATGTGCTTGTTACGCTGATAAGCACAAGGCGCCGTTTTGCTTGCCGCGCTGCTGCTATGCGTAAATGTTGAGGTGCAAGTGGCGTAGGATAGCGCATGTCACGGTATTGAGTTTTTTCGTAGTGGTTGTTGTTGAGGTTTATACCATGGCTTTGCGCTTGTTGCGCTTTAATTTTTTCACCCGTAGCAGTTAAGACAGAGCTGCATACTTGCGATGCAAGCGCCGATGTTGCTGCTGCTACGCCAACTCCTATAAGTGATCCTGTGAGTCCTATTTGCGAAGACAGAACAAATGAAGTAATAGAAGCAAGCGTACTGGCAATAATGGCCACTAATGACACGTCGGTAAGCATGCCTTTTTTGGTAGCGGCATGTATTTCTTGCGGTTGATCCATACCGCGTTGTTGATCCACACTGCGTTGCTGCTCCACATCGCGTAGCGTTTGCTCTTTTTGAGGCTTGTTCAGATACGTTGTCGTTTGTTCTTTCTGCTGTACACGTGTAAAAAGTTGCTTTTGTTGAAGCTGATGGTTATCCATAGATTGTCCTTTAGCTCATAGGTGTATTTGAAATATATCCCTAAATGTTCGCGTACAAACAAAGACAATAGAAGTGTCACACGATAAGCATGAAATTTTATTCATTTTGCAGTTTTCAGTATAAATACGTATCAAAACATACATAGGCCATATTGAGAACAGAAGAAGTTTGGGTGTAGCTTTTTAATACACACTGCACTCCACGAGAATGTGACCGCCAAAAAACGCCTATACGCCTATACGCCCATACGCCATAAAAACGCACTGCCTTACACCTATGATGCAAGGCAGTGCAAACTTTGCTACAACCTAAACTTAAGTAACAAACTCAAGCTCAATTAACGTTAGAAGTGCAACTATGCCAAGAGTTACAGCAAAAGCCGAGGCTACAACAAACAGGTAGACAAAGAATAAGTTCAGCCTACATAAGCGTTAAAAATGCCTGATACAACAATGCACCGCAAACGCCGCCTACGATTGGGCCAACAACAGGGATCCATGCATAACCCCAGTCGGAGTCGCCTTTGTTTGTGATAGGCAAAATGGCGTGCATAATACGAGGACCGAGGTCTCGAGCAGGGTTAATAGCATAACCAGTTGTTGCACCAAGAGAAAAACCAACAACGATAACTACCAAACCAACAACAATAGGACCAAGGCCGCTCGCAAGGTTGTTTGGACCTAATGCCATGACGCAAATAACCAGTACAGCGGTACCAAGTGCCTCGTCAAGTACGTTAGACCAGGTGTGTCTAATGGCAGGCGCAGTTGAGAAGCAACCCAAGATAGTGGGAGCGTCTTTGGTTTCTTTCCAGTGTGGGTAGTAGTGCAGCCACACTAAAACAGCACCAGCAGCTGCGCCAAGCGTTTGCGCAAGAACAAAGCTGGGTACTTGCTCAACAGGAAACATACCAGCGACGGCAAGTGCAATAGTTACTGCAGGATTTAAGTGACCGGGACATACAACACCTGCAATATATACGGCAATGGTTACTGCAACACCCCAGCCGAGGACTATGGCCGTCCAGCCAGTGCCTTCCTCTTTTGTTTTGTGCAAGATGTTACCTGCTACAACGCCGTTACCAAGCAACACCATAATCATAGTGCCAAAAAATTCACCAATAAGAGCGTTCATACGTGCCTCCTTTTAGCAATTACACTTAACTGTTTATCTCATATCAACAAGATTATTTAGTAATTTTAAGGGGTTCTAGTTCGTCTAATACTTCGCTAAGTGGCGCGCTTGCCTGGAGTAACACAGCTGCGGCAAACGTACCCTCAACAATAGGAACTGGCTGCATAAGTACTTTTTTTGTACACGTTTCGCACGCAAGCTCCAAGTTGAGCTTTGCGCTTCCCAAGTCATAAAATGCAAGCAGCGTATCAGCGGTGTTTTCTTCGATAGCTCCTAAAACCACATCAAACGTACTTCCAATATCACCGTCTGCCGTACCGCCACAATAGGTAATACTTACATCATGGGCTACCTGATCTACCAGCTTTTTTACGCCGAGCGCAATTTCGGGTACGTGCGAAACAATAACAATACCAACGCTGCCAGTGTCTTGTGCATCTGTTGTGCTCATACTACACTCCTTGCTCAAGAAGGGCGCAAAAGAGCATGCCAGATGAAGCCGCGCCAGGATCGATATGACCGCACGAGCGCTCGCCAGTGTATGAAGCACGACCCTTCGTTGCGCGCAAAGGTGCAGTAGCGTCTACCAGAGCTTTAATACTGTCGCAGGTAAGTTCACCACGGCGCAGTTGCTCAATAGCTGGGCTCCAAAAATCAACCATGGTTTTTTCTCCCAGCTCGGCATGACCACGCTTTTGGATTTGATCAAGTCCGCACTGTAACATGTCGGGAAGACTATCGTTTGCATGCATACTCATGCCCAAGAATGCCGAACCGTACAGAGGGCCTGACGCACCACCAACGTGACTAAGCAGTTGCATTGCACAAAGTTTAAGGGCTTCAGCTGCTGTTTTAGGTGGTTTTTCTTCGAGCGCTTTGCGCACAAACTCCATGCCGCGTGCCATGTTTGCGCCGTGATCACCGTCACCAATGGGGGTGTCAAGGTCGGTAAGGTAGGTTTTGTTTTCTTGAATTTTTTTATCAAAGGCTAAGAGCCACTTTACAGTTACTTGAGTTTCCATGTCATCACTACCAAGCTGGTGTATTAACAGGTGCGTTAAGCGCCTTAACGTCGTTATCGGTTACCTGCATAAGGGTAAGCGACAAGCCCGCCATATCAATAGATGTCATATAGTTGCCAAGTTTCTTAAATGCAACTTCAATGCCCTTTTCGGCTAAAAGCTCTTCAACATCGTGAGCAAAAATGTATTGTTCCATAAGTGGAGTTGCACCCATACCATTAACAAGAAGAGCAACTTTTTTATTGGTGTCCCAATTAAAGCTTTCATACAGTTTTCCAAAGAGCTCTTGTGCAAAGGTTTTGGACGGAGCCATCTTGTCGCGCTTGTAACCAGGCTCACCGTGAATACCAATACCAAACTCAATTTCGTCTTCTGCGAGAACAAAGCCAGGTTTTCCAGCCTCAGGCACGGTTGCACCCGAAAGTGCCAAACCAATGGTGTGAATACGTGGAACAATGTCGTCGGCAAGTGCTTTGATCTCCTCAAGTGTGCAACCACGACGTGCCGCGTCGCCTAAAATTTTATGCACAAAAATGGTTCCTGCAACGCCACGGCGCCCTTGTGTGTACAAACTGTCTTCAACAGCAATATCGTCGTCTACAACAACACTTGCTACCTTGATATCTTCGGATTCGGCAAGCTCTTGTGCCATCTCAAAGTTCATGATATCGCCTGAGTAGTTTTTGATAACCATAAATACGCCAGCACCCTCATCTGCCTGGCGGATTGCCTCCAAAATTTGGTCGGGTGTAGGAGACGTAAACACGGCACCACATACGGCACCAGAAAGCATGCCTTCACCTACAAACCCTGCGTGAGCAGGCTCATGACCCGAGCCACCGCCCGAAATAATACCAACGTGACCTTGCTTTTCAGCGCGGCGCATAATAACGTCGAAACCTTCTGCACGGCGTAATACATCGCTGTGAATAAAGGTGAGGCCTTGCAACATCTCATCTACAACGGTAGTGGGATCGTTGATAATCTTTTTCATGGCTACCAACCTTTCTGTAAAAGTTTACTGCAAACGTGCAGATAACCGTTGGTACTGCTGGTACTGAGCCTTGCAGGCAGAACGTGATACGCACGTAGTAGTTCGAACCTCGTGTCACGTGCTGCGCGCCTATTTTTGTAGTAACCACTTGCATCTGCACGCTTTGCATTCTTGTTAGTGCTATTGTATGCAAGGATTATTTTTGATTGTAGTGGACAACTTATACTCCTTGTCCATTGCTCTTATTCACATTTTCCGTAATAATTTATATACTGTTGATACACGTGGGAGGTGATAGTGTGCATGTCCGGGTCGATCATCACCAAAAAGAAAATTGCAAATGCGTTTAAAACAGAAATTGAATGTCGCACGTTCGATTCAATATCGGTAAGCCAAATAATGAAACGCGCACATATCCGCAGGCAAACCTTCTACGATTGCTTTATCGACAAATACGACCTGGTAGATTGGATATTCCAAAACGATCTTCACGAGCAAATTTCCGATCGGCTCGACTTTTTGAGTGGTCTGGACTTGCTGCAAGAAGTGTTTTACTTTTTTGAAAAACACGTGCATTATTATGCACAATTATTTAAGATTGTTGATCAAAACGATTTTTCAACCTATTTTTTGGACTATTGCGAACAACTCATACGCAAAATCTTTGACGAGGAGCTACACGGTGCAGATATAGACATTGCTCCGTATATAAGTTATCACAGTATCGCGCTTTCTAATGTTATTCGCTACCATGTTATGCATGAAAATTTTAACCGTGAGATATTGTTTAAGATGTGCAAGAATACCATAAACATTACTTTACAAATTATTTCGGACGATACGCTGTAGCGCAGCCTCATAAGCAGAATACAGAACAGGAAGCATTATGATACAGATTATCAATCAGCCAGAGAACGTTGTTGAAGATATGCTGAGCGTTTTGCCTGATATTTACCCCAAACTTAAGTACAAAAAAGAAACAGGCATTGTATATCGTACGAATCTAACAAAAGACTGTGTACCACTGCTTTCGGGCGGTGGCTCGGGTCATGAGCCCGCGCACTTTGGATATGTTGGCCAGGGAATGCTTAGTTGTGCTGTTGAAGGCCCAATCTTTGTGCCCCCTTCAGCCGAGCACATCCTTGAGGGCATTAAAACGGTGTATAACGACAAAACGGGTTTACTTGTTATCATTAAAAACTTTGAAGAAGACGTTACAAACTTTGGGAGTGCTATACGCCAGGCTCGTGAGATGGGCATGAACGTTGAGTATGTAATTTCTCACGACGATATTTCTATTGAGTCTAGTTCGTTTACGCGCCGTCAACGTGGTGTGGCAGGTACCGTGCTTATGCACAAAATTTTGGGCGCTGCGGCGCAGGCAAAAGTTGATCTTGATAGCTTGGTGTACATGGGGAATCAAATTTCAGAATGTATTGCCACACTGGGTGTTGCAAGTCGAGCAGCAACGCTACCAGGAAAAACAGAGCCCATGTTTGAGCTTGATGACCATGATATTTCTTATGGCATTGGTATTCATGGCGAAGAAGGTTATCGTACTATTGGTTTTGAATCGTCTGAAAAATTAGCCGTTGAGCTGGTAAATAAGCTCAATTTAAAATTCCACTGGCATACTCACGACCCCTATATTGTGCTTGTAAACAATCTGGGTGGCTGCACGCGCGAAGAAGAGCTTATTTTCACGCATGACATACTGCAACTGCTTGATCTTGAAGGGCTTAATATTATCGATGTAAAAGTTGGAACATATATGACAAGCTTAAATATGTCGGGGCTATCAGTTACCCTCTTTAAGCTTCACGATCCTTCGTGGCTTGCCTATTATCAAGCGCCCACTGATGCATTTGCGTGGTAAGCTCACATCGCAGGCTTGTTGGTATAAAATATATCCCTAAATGTTCGCGTGCAAACAAAGACAATAGAAGTGTCACATGATGAGCATGAAATTGTATACATTTGGCTCATTTCATCAAAATTGCCTTCAAATGTAACGTGCCACCATAAGCAAAAATGATCAGAAAATCCGTGATAAAACGTTATATCACATCGGTATTCGTGAAGTTTCGTATATATTTCGTATAAGTTACAATACCTACGTTACTCTTATGGAGAAAAAGGTATTATATATATGAATGCTAACGGTTGGTACGTCAAGGAGGTACTTTCATGCTCGTTTCTGCATCTTCTATGCTTCGCAGCGCAGAGCAAGGACATTATGCTATTGGTGCGTTTAACACCAACAATCTTGAGTGGGCTTCTTCAATTTTGGATGCCGCTGAAAAAGAGCAAGCTCCTGTCATTGTTCAGTGCACAGGTGGAGCTGCTAAATGGCAAACTTCATTCAAGCTTGTTAAAGACATGGTCGAAGAATTAGTTAAAGTTAAAAATATTACAGTTCCTGTTGCTATGCACCTCGATCACGGTAACTACGAAGAAGTATTTCAGGCTATCGAGGCAGGATTTACCTCTGTTATGTACGACGGTTCTCGTGAGAACGATTTTGAACTCAATCGTAAGCGCACCGAAGAAATTGTTAAACTTTGCCACAAAAAAGGTATTTCTGTTGAGGCAGAAGTTGGCGGTATTGGTGGTACCGAAGACGGCGTAACCAACACTGGTGAATTGGCAGATCCAAAGCAATGCGAAATTTTTGCTAATCTTGGCGTAGACGCACTTGCTTGTGGTATTGGTAACATTCACGGCGTTTATCCTAAGAGCTGGAAGAGCCTTTCCTTTGAGCGTATTTCTATGATTAAAGAAAAAGTTGGCGATCTTCCTTTGGTTCTTCACGGAGGAAGCGGTATTCCTACCGAGCAAGTTCAAAAAGCAATTTCTATGGGTATCTCCAAAGTTAACGTTAATACCGAGCTCCAACAAGTATTTACCGCTGCTACCCGTAAATATGTAGAAGAGGGCAAAGACTTAGAGCCCAAGGGCTTTGATCCTCGTAAGATTTTGAAGCCCGGACGTGAAGCAATTGTGGAGCGCGCGTGTGAACTTATTCGCGACTTTGGTTGCGACAACAAAGGCTGGAACTAATTTTTTGCCGTTTTTCGCGTTTATACCAAAATATACGTGTGGTTTTGTAGCGATTTTGCTATAAAAACATTTGCATAATATATGCTAGTTAAGGTACTTTTCCGTATATACAGAAAAAGTACCTTTTTTTTTCGATGATTTTATGAGTCCTAGAGCAGACAAAACGGAGCAAAAGAACAAAAATTCTGCGCGTAAAAACCCTTCATAACGCAATTTCTAAAATGCATATTTTGCTTAACCTATACAATACAGATAACGCGAATTTGCAAACATGTGTAATGATATGCGCTGCGTACAAGGTGTTTATGATCGGCCAGAGCGCCGTTGCAAATTCTATACAAGTTGTTGCATCGATGATAGAATGAGTTAGTTTATAGGGAAAAATTTAAGATTTTATGCAGGTGTTGAAATGGTTAAAAATAACAGGATGGAACAAATTACATCTCGTAAAAAAGCTACAACAAAGCATAAGCATGATAAGACGTCTTTAGGTGTTGCAGCAGGTGTTGCGCTTGCCTCTACTCTTGCTATTACAACTCCGGCTTTTGCTGGACAGGCAACCAAAGAGCCCGATCCTTCAAGGGCGGGGGATAGTGCTATCGAGCAATCTGCGTCGGATCAAACAAAAGCAACGGGTGCTACGTCATATAATGCTCCTGTTGCAAAGCCTGCATCTACAACAAGTACAAAGCCTGCGCCAAGCACGCTCAAATCATCAAGATCTTCAAAGGTAAAGGCTGCGGCGAACGCAAAGTCTGCAGATACCGCACCGCGTGCTTCAAAAGAGGCAAAATCTGCAGCGGCAGCAGAAAAAGGCGATGATAATTCGGGCGACAAAGCTACATCTGAGCCTTTTTCTGCTCCTACTGAGGTGAAAAAAGCCGCAGCGGCTAAAGTTTCAAAAATTGTAGAGGAAGTTGCTCGCGAGAGAGCAGTTGTAACGGCTACGTCTGCAGTTGCGTCTGTGCCTACATCTGGCTCGGAGACGCCTGGCGCGCCCAACAATTCGCCTGCAAACAAAGACACATCCAACCAGCAAGTGGTAAAACCCAACACCGACCACCAGGAAGCTTCTGATCTGCCGACTGCAAATAGCCAGGTCACACCCCCTGAAAACCAGCGTAAAACGATCTACAACTTCACCGTGCACTATAGCGTTGCAGGTAATCAAACAAAGCAGCTCTTACAGCCAACCGAATTTTCGTTTACCGAAGACATGCTGAAGCAGATTAGCGCGCCCGGCGCAGATGGCGTGTATATCCCCGTTCCCACAACCAAGGGCTACCGCGCACCGCGTGGAAATTACGTCAAGAATGACCAGGGTAAGTACGTACTCGATACCGAGCAAAATGGATCGGTGCAAACCTACATCAAAATCGACAGAACGCTCATCGACAGATACACAAACAATCGTCTCAGCAAGAACGGCACGGTTGTAAGTGAGTACACGCTTGAATACAACCCCAAGCAAGTTACTTTTTATGTACGCCATATGCTTCAAAATCCTAATTACGATCCGCACATTACCAATCCGAGCGATGAGCGTTCAAAACCTTTTATAGAGTACACAGGGCTTAACGATAAAGTTCAGCTTCAAGATGAATCAGGAAATTGGCATACCGTTTGTGTAAGTAAAGCAGTTGGCCTTGTAGGCTCGCAAGTATTTGCGCAGCCGGTAAATATCGAGGGCTATAGCCCAGAGCCCAATTTGGTAGGTTCTTCCATTCCAGACGACGCCAACTACACCGAAGCAGATGAAGACGAAGCTGAAAACCCAAATCCGCAAACTGAGAAAAATAAGCATTTGGTGTTTGAGCTTCGCTACCTGCTCAAAAAGCACGAAGTAACCTACGACGTGCAAGGTGGTACTGCCATTCAGGGTCATGTGTACAAATTTGGCGAAAAAATGCTCCAAGTACAGAACCCAACACGTGCAGGCTATGAATTTACAGGTTGGACCGTTAAGGGCATTAAGGGCAAGGAACACGAGGCGCCATCGCTCGATACAAACTTTACCGAACAGGTTCTGCCCGATAACGACGTTAAATTTGTAGCGCACTGGAAGCCCGCCCAAGAAGAAACAAGCTACTGGGTAAACGTGTGGGTGCAAAAAGCGCGCTTGGTAAAGCCCGACGATCCCAATAGCCTTGACAACTACGACTACGTAGGCCGTGTACAGCGCAAAGGCAAAAGCGACGCGAACATCGAAAATGAATTCACGAAATACAACCCATCGTTTGACGCGCCAACCGATATGCTAAACGGGAAATATCGCGTTATCAAAGGCACACTTACCGCAGAAGAGCGCAAGCAGGTGCACTTTGACGGGCTGGATACCACCAATGAGCGTATAAAAACAGACGTTGAAAAAGTCCTTGCGGATGATTTGTTGTTCGATAAGTTCTATAAGCCAAACTACAAGCTAGAAAATCAGTTGAACTCAGGTGAAGCGCCTGAGTGGTTTGGTGCAAAAGAGATGCGTCCGCTGTATAAGCTGCGTCCCGATGGCACAACCGTGCTGAATGCCGTGTATGACCGCCAGGTGTATACCTACTACTTTGCTAAGCCTGATAAGCTGAAGAGTACAGATTTTGATCCCGACGCTAATCCTCCCGTACCTGGCGACCCCGACTATAAGAATAATGCGAGAGGCTGCAGCACCACGGTTACGATAGGCGGGAAATCATATACATACAATAAAGATAAACATGATTCTGCATACTTTATTAAAGTGCGCTTTAACGAAGAGTTGCGACCCGGTATAGAATTTCCAAAGACATCTCAAATTACCTATAGCTCGGTTGATAGACGATATGATAAAAACGGAGATTTCATCGACGGTTCAGAGCATGAACCTCAGGCGAATATGGGCTTATACATACTTGGTGACGCTACCAACACGTATAAGAAGGGCTTATCAAATGGTGATAATGCTTTTGATACGCCGCCCTATCGCTTTGGTTTTGAAGATGTGTATTACACGCGTGAAGTACCAGGCGCAGACTTTTACAACAAACAAGATTTCTTCTGCTTTAGTAAGCATTATCGCAAAAACACAAGTCCATCTGCTGCCGAGGTAGGTAGCTACGACTACAACCCCTACCAGCGGCTTTTTACGCCCTATCCTATGGACACGAGGCAATTTGGAACGGGTAAGCCATCAGTTGGGCCTTTTCATGTAGTGATACGTGTAGAAACACCTGAATCTGCTGCGGCACGACTTAAAAACCCCAGCGCAAAACCGCAGTACAAACTAAGCGTGATGTCGTACACCCAGTATAATTATATATTCAGAAACGGAGACATTAGCAATTCGAGTTTACTTGGTTGGGATGGATTTGTACCACCAAATCTTATTGGGTATGCGCCGCACAAAAGTGCATCAGGTGGAGATCCTTCTATTTGGAATAATGAAGACGAGTATTTTTTTGGCAATTCAGAGCAAAAACCCATACTCGATCCAAATGCCTCGATACCAAAAACGCACATGCAATGCGTGTATGAGCTGCTGTATCAAGACTATTGTGCATATCTTAAAGCGAAAGGCGAATTACCTGTTGCACTTGTAGGTGACAAAGAAAAAGACAAAAAAGAAAAAGAACGCTTTAAGGCGTACGTTTACGAAAAATGGAAAGACGCATTTGACTTTACCTATAAGAAAAACAGCACAGGCGAATGGGTAAAAGAAGTAACTGATAAGGACGGTAAAACCCAAGAACTACCAGTTGAGCACCCCTTTAGCGCCATTCTTGTGTGGACCTACGATCGCACAACGCCTACTATACGCTTCCACAACGACGCATCATCAGATGTTGAAGATGCGCAAGGAAATGCTGCTACCATACAGTCGCCCTTTGACGCCGATCTCTTCAAAAAAGACTTTATTGTCGGCGGACACATAAGCGACGACGGCACTACGCTTACGCCTACCATCACGCCGTATACGCCTGAAGGACAAGCACCCGAGCAGTTCCCTGGTACCTATCGTTTCCAGCTCAATGGCAAAGACTACTTCATCAAACGACCCGATAATCTGCCCAAAGACTACGTGTTCGACGGCTGGGCGCTTGACGCCAATGGTTCGCAGGTGCTTATCCCGCACATGAAATCTGACGGCACGGCAATGACCGCACAGGACATTATCGAGTACGTTAAGAAACAAACCACTAAGCGTGTAGTTCCCGATGCTGGCTTAACACTTTATGCACACTGGGTGCCTTCGCAAGTTACGCACAAAATTACCGTAAACATGAACCGCAGCGATATGCCAAACGCACACTCTGACGTCTTCGTTAAGCACGGGAAGAACGCGCACAAAGCGAAAAATGACGGCACCGTGCGCGACAAAAAAGATATTCCAAAGGACGAATTCCCACTTCCTGCGGAACGTCCTGGCTATGTGTTCTACGGCTGGCAAGTCAAAACAAAGGACATCAACGGGAACGATCACTGGTTACCATTTGCCTTTAGCACGCCTGTAGTAGAAGACTTAGAAGTTCGTGCCGAATGGATCGAAGACAAACGCGTTACTGGTACCGTGCGTCAGGTGTTCCTCAATCCTGGCTGTACACATGATCAGTACGAAGCTGCGAAAGCAGAAGCGAAGCGCACGGGCAGCACGGCTGAGCTCGATAAACTTATTCACAACGTGCGTACCGAAACGCTGCACGACTTGCGCCCCGGCTCTTCTGTCTCGGTACAAGCAGGCTATCGTGATGACGAGTATTTCCCCGACCATACGTACTCGACCTTTGTGGTAAGTGACGATAAATCAAAGAATACGGCCGAGTTTGTGTATGAGCCGTACACAAAGCGCAGCTACACGGTGCACTACATTGATGCGTCGGGTAAAGAGATTGCGCCCGCAGAGCCGCAAGAGGGCAATGCGTCGATTTACACCACAAATAAGCTTAACTACAACGTTGTTGAAGCGAAAACTATTCCTGGCTATGTGCTGCGAAAAGATATTGCACCACAGTATCAATTTGTGATTAAGCCCGAGCCAGATGGCAGCTATAAGGCCAGCTACGACTACAAATTTGTGTATGATGACGTGCGCATTCTGAAACGCTCGAACGACAACCAGGCAACTCCTAATCATTATTCGCGCTTGGTGTTCAAAACGGAATCGACCGAGCTTGTGGTTGATAGCAATAAGCACGTTATTTCGAGACTTTCCGCGCAGCCCGGTGGTGAATTAAAGCCATTTACGTTTGACCCAACCGCTCCTGAAAGCAATGCGCAAGAAATTGTGCTTGATGCGGTAAATGGCACAAAAGCGTATCAACTACCCTTGCCGACGCCTGTCGCGAAAGAGGGCTACACGTTTGTGGGGTGGACGTCTGAAGATTATTATTCTGATGGCCAAAAATACCCAGGTGCAAGTCGCCTACCTGCTAATTCGCAGACCTTTGACCACAAAATTGTCTACATTGCGCACTTCAAAAAGACGGAAAACGCCTTTGTGGGCTCCGACCCCAAGGCAGAAACGCCTCCGGGTTACTACAAGGTAAACTACACGGCTGACCAAAACGGCCGCTTGCAGCGTGTTGTTCCTGATGGGCGCGGTGGCACTCAAAAAGAAACGCTTGACACGCTTACCAACGTGGTTGTTCTTGACAAATACAAGGTAAACGTTATCAAAGCTCCAGAGCCTGTTCCCGACAAGGGATTTCAAGCTACCAACGGATTTAGCTTCGACGGTAAAGACGAAAAGGATCGTACCTACACCAAGCACTTTGAGATGATTGATCCTATTGCGGCCGACCATCGCTATATTTTGCCTGATGAATCAGTGCTAAAGGCGAATGAAACGGCGATGAACCTTATCAAGAATTTCAAAGAATTCAAAAATGCACCAGACAATCTGCCAGGTGAGGTTGCGGAGTATCGTTTCTTGGATGAAGAAGGTAATCCTGTAGCAAAACTTGATTCCACAACTCCAGGCGAGCACAAGGTGTTTATCGAAGTTATTGCAGGTAGAACTGGTCAACGTGTACACAAAAAAGTACCTTACTTCTATACCGTTATGCCGCGCTCGTTCCTGCAAGGCGAACTGAGTAAATATAATGCTGACGTTGTTGCCGCACACTACAAGAAATATACCTTCAAGTCTCGAACCACCAATGGTTTGATGACAGGGCGCGAAATAACCCGAACCGTTGGTGAGTACGACACACTTGGTGCCTATGTGTATTCGGGTAGTGCAGAGCACCCACAGGCTGCGTATACGCTTGATGTGCCTTTGGCTCTGGGTAAGGATTACAACGACCATGGTTATCACTTTGTATTCCGCGGTTGGCAAAAGACCAACGACCCCAATGCTACAAGCGATGTAGTACCAGAGGGTTATAAATGGCAGACTTTCAAACCCGCAGTTGATGCAAATGCGCACTATACCGAGGTCACGCCTACTGCAGATGCATCATATGTGGCAATGTATGAAAAAGTTCCTTACGTTGTAGAAAAGAGCGACGACGGTACCGTTCCACCTGAGAGCGTAGTTGTATCGTTTAAGCCAGCCGCTGGTCGTGCGTGGAAAGATGGTTCAACGGGACCAAAGGTACTCTACATCAAGAAGGGTGTAGACATCTCAAAGATTGACCAGCACGGAAAACCTGTTAGTGATTCAAAGCAAAGCATCTTGGCTTGGCTGGGTAACCAGCTCTATGGATATACGAACGACTGGACAAAGTCGTCCATGGAAGGCATCACGCTTATTGAAAAGATGAGTACACAACCTGGTGCTTGGCTGTCTAACAACGCCTTCCAAGAGTTTGTTGCACATCAAACAGCGTATACTGATCCTGTTGGCGGCGTAGAAAAGACCATCATCAAAGGTACAAAAGCACCTGCGGCAATTGACTTTGTACAAAACAAAGATGTCTTTGTTCCAAGCGAGACTTCTACGGTCGAGAGCATTACTGCTGAATACGTAAAAGCTCCTTCAACTGATGCTGCTGCAAACCTTACCGTACCTATCAAAGTAACGGTTAAATACAAAGATAGCGCTGAGACTACGCATACGCGCGTGTACAACATCACGGGTGCTTTGCATGTATTAGGTGATGTTTTGGAAAAGAAGAACGCTCCACAAGAGCAAACGCTCAAAGACCAATACACCACCATTACCTTTGTAAGCAAGAAGCAAAAGGTAGTAGATGCAAGCGGTCACGAAACAGGCCAGACAGAAGATCCAGGTCAAGTATCAGGGGCTACTGAGTCGGCAGACAACACGCAAAGCGAACTTCAATACTTTACCTTTAAGAAGACAGGCGCTAACTACACTATCGATGTACCGAAGGTAACCGGCCTTGATTACACCGAAAACGGTTATCACTACGTGTTTACCGGTTGGAAGCAAAAGGTAGTTGCGCCAACTCCGGGCGTAGAACCGCTAACCATTAAAGCTGCAGATCGCAACTATACCTTCGATGCCCAGCAAAACATCGTCTTTGAAGCACAATATAAGAAAGTTCCTTACGTTGTAGAAAAGAGCGACGACGGTACCGTTCCACCTGAGAGCGTAGTTGTATCGTTTAAGCCAGCCGCTGGTCGTGCGTGGAAAGATGGTTCAACGGGACCAAAGGTACTCTACATCAAGAAGGGTGTAGACATCTCAAAGATTGACCAGCACGGAAAACCTGTTAGTGATTCAAAGCAAAGCATCTTGGCTTGGCTGGGTAACCAGCTCTATGGATATACGAACGACTGGACAAAGTCGTCCATGGAAGGCATCACGCTTATTGAAAAGATGAGTACACAACCTGGTGCTTGGCTGTCTAACAACGCCTTCCAAGAGTTTGTTGCCCATCAAACAGCACACACCGAGCCCGAGCCGATTCCTGAGCATTACACGATTATTCAAAACACCGATATCCCTGATCCGCATGTGTTCATTCAGAATGACGCCAAGCTCAAGAGTCTGCTTGTCCAAGCTGGCGTTTCTGCATCAGACAACACCGAAGCCATTGAGTCGTACACAGTTAAATACCTTAATGGCACGCCTCAGTCTAAGGTGGCGGGCACCCATCTTGTTCCACTGAAAGTAACCATCAAGTACAAAGATGTGGCGCAGGCAAAGGAATTCAAGCTCAATGCCCAGCTAAAAGTGCTCTACAGCGTGCTGTACGGCAAGAACAAGCCAACGAACGAAACGCAGCCCATCGACTTTAAGGTGTTCAACGGTCATTATCGCAAGCTTACCTTTATTACCGACGATAACGAAAAGCACCAGCACAAGGGCACTATTATTGGCGAAACAAAGAATTTTGTGGACTACTACCTTGCCAAAGACCAGGTTCTGAAAGCCCGCGTGCCAAAGATTCTCAATCAAGACTATGTGGAAGATGGTTACCACTACAAGTTTGTTGGGTGGAAACTGGTTCCTTCGGAATATACGGCGGTAAAAGACGATAAGCACGAGCTCGGCGAGAGTGACATTAAGTTCGGCACGCCTGATGCGGACACGCTCAAAGTGTCGAAGGAGGCGGGCGATCTTATCTACAAGGCGGTATATGAGAAGATCGCCTATATTGTGACGCATCCAGTAGATGGCACCGTTCCTGCTGACTCGGTCGTCGTGTCCTTTAAGCCAGCGCCTGGCCGTAAGTGGAATGATGGTTCGACCGGACCTAAGGTCTTCTACATCAAGAAGGATATGGACATTTCGCGTCTTGATAAGAATGGTGTGCCAATTAAGCAAGGCGATACCGCGACTGAATCTATTTTGCAGTATTTGAGCAAACAGTTGTATGGAACAGGTACAACGCCTGACTGGACAAAGTCGTCAATGGATAAGACAACACTTATTCAAAGCATGAACGCTGCGCACAAGACCGATCGCAAAGCATGGTATTCAAAGGATGCGTTCCAGGAATTTGTGGCACATCAACAAGAGGTGCTCACGCCTTCCGTTAAAAACGAGATTGTTATTACGCAGTATGGTCAAGTGCCAGAGGCAAAAGCATTTATCGATAACATGAAGGCCCTTGAAGGCGATAACATTGCTAGAAAAGCAGACGGTACCTATGACATCAAAGTACAATACGGCGAGGACGACAGTAAGAGACCAAGCTCCGATGCCGCTGGTGTGTACACGGTACCAATTTTCATAACCGTGAAGCATGCCGACATGGCAGATCCTATTGAGTACAAGCTCACAAGCGTTCTGCGCGTGATGGACAAGGTGCTGCCAGACGCTTATGGCAAGAAAATTGCTGATAAGATCAAAGAAAAAGAGCAAGCTCAAACTGATCCAAGCAAGCCGGTACAGTATACCGAGGAGGAGAAGCAATTTAAGGACAACTATGCAAAGGTTGTATTCTCTTCGGCTACTGATACTAAAGGTACGCCTAAAGGTACGCTTGTTGGCACAGCTACATACTATGTAAGGAAGAATACCGATATCGTCCTTGACACGCCTACCGTTATTGCGAGGGAAAATCAAATCGACGCTCAAACTGGTAAGAAGTTCAGGTACGTATTCACAGGTTGGCAACTAGTGATTACGAAGAGCACGCCAGGCCAAGGCGGCACCCAAGCAGGCAGCACGCAGCCGGGTGTCGCGCCGCAGCCTGGTGCAAACGCACACGCAAGCACTCTTATGCGCTCACTACGTTACCGCAGAAGCCTGGACACGTTCGTGCCGTTCACTACGCTTGCACAAACTGATATTTCAGGTAATGCCCCTGGTACTCCAGCGGGAGACTCTACACCTACCACGATAAGCGTTACGGTTCCGGCAGAAGATCTCAAGCCCGAAAACCTTGGTAAGACCTTACGTAAAATTGAAGCGCAATACAAACAAACCTTCACCAACGCAACGTACACCTTTGTTGCGCAGTATGTAAAACAGCCTTACGTTATTGACGCAAGCCAGCAAAGCACCATGCACGACGGTGACGTTCCCGTGATGTTCTTGCCAGCGCCAAAGCACACCTGGCAAGACGGCTCGTCGCGTCCGTACGTGTACTACGTAAACGCGCAAGCAGGCGACATCTCGCCATATATGCAAGCTTTACAAGCCAAGCTCGGAAGCTTTGTAAACTGGGACGTGTACGACAACAAGGGTCAGCTTGTTACCAATCCTAAGGAGATAAAGGCAGCTTCAACGAACCCGAAGCATGCCTACACCTTCATCGCAAAACAGGCAGAAATTCCTAACCTTGTCCCGCGTGATGATATGGTTATTACCGAGGGTGACGATATGCCTTCGTATAACGAGATGGTGCAAGACACGCCGCAGATCGATCCTCAAACAGGAATGCCACTTCTCGAGCCTAATTCACAACGGCCTGTAATGATTAACGGTATAGAGGCGTTCACAACGCCTAATCTGAACCCGCGTTTTGCTGGTTGGGAAACCGATCCTGATTCGTATCTTGCGCTTCATACCGATAAACCTGGCGTCTACAAGGTGCGCTTCGGTTTGAAGTATTACACCGATGAGCAGGAAATTAATCCCGATACGAAACAGCCTGTGGTCGAGAATGGCAAAGTAAAGCATAAAGTTGCCATTAAATGGGTTGAGGCGAATGTACATGTTCTGCCGCGCGTGATTGCAGAACAAGATTTACCTGCTGATGGAACACGTGAAGCACGTTTTGTTAAAGCCAATTACACTAAGGTAACCTACCAGGTTGCGATGCATGATCATGGCTTCTTGGCATCACCCTACACCACGTTCTACGTGCGTCGCGGTTACACGATAGATCCAAACGCGCTTTTGTACTTTAACAAAGAGCTACGCGCGGCACATGCCCAAGGCAACGAAGAAATTGGCGTACCAAATGTTGTGTCTGATCCAGGATACAAGTTCTACGAGTGGCAAAAACACGCGGCAAACGACCAAGGTGATGTGTTGTATCTCGCGCACTTCCACAAGCTGCCGATTGCCCACTTTGCGTTTGAGACTACAACCGAAGCTGAGCAGGCATTTAGCACACGCCTTGTGGGTGACACTCAAAACAAACCCACGCTTAAAGCTGGTACAAAGCTGCCCTATGGCATAAAGGTTGATTGCAGCAAGGGCAACACATGCATCATAAGCGGTACGCCGCATATTAGCGATTGGAAAGATGGCGAAGAACAGCGCACTATTGACCTTACATTTGAAGTGATTGATAAGCACGCCGCTGACAAATATGGTCGTGAATCCTATGGTTTGCAGAAAGAGATCGTGGTACACATTGTGGTAACGCGTCCGCATCCAGCGCCTGTGCCACCAGCACCGCCTGTATATCCTGCAGTGCCTTTGATTCCGGCGCCTGTACCGCATGTATATCCTGCAGTTCCGCTGATTCCGGCGCCCGTGCCAGTACCACCAGCGCCCACGCCAGCTCCAGCGCCTGTGCCAACACCTGTTCCACCTGCTCCTAACCCAACGCCAGCGCCAAATCCTGTACCCGTACCTCCAACGCCGGTACCCGTACCGCCTATTCCTGTAACGCCTACGCATAAGGCAGACACGCACAAAGTAGGCGCACGCCATCAGCGTTTGCCCAAGACGTCCGATCCTACACTTGCCGCAAATGCTGCAAACCTTCTTGGTATGGGCGTAGGCATGATAAGTGCCGTTGCATTTGCACGCATGAAAAAGCGCAACAAACATAAAGATGAGCAGTAGGGAATAGGTACGCGAAGTTAAAACGTACACCAAGCGCGCGGTTTTTGTGACCGCGCGCTCGCACTCTATACATTTTGTATGCGTTTTGTATACGTTTCATGCATATTTCACATATCAGCATATTGATATGGCGAATTCGCATAATTTATGCTGATACACGAATCCAATAACTAGCTGGAAACATGACAATACCACTTATAACCTTGGCATTTATAATTTTTTACGTTTTTTTTTTTCAACAGTTTAAAATACTTTTAAACAAAGTTAAGAAAGGGTAAAATAACCATCAGATTACTGTACATTTAATGCAATATTCATATATGATAACAAATGCTTTGTGTCCGGGCATCATCGATAGGAGACAGCAATGAGCAAATTGGCACGTAAACATAGTTCATATCGATCAACTATAGATCGCTCTTTATATCATTCACGCCTTGCGCTTTCAGCGCGTGCATGTTCTGCAATCCTTGCAGGTACAATGCTTCTGGGGGGGGGTCTTGCCGCCTCTCTTGCCTACGCTGATGGATATGTAGCTCCTGACG
>CAMXVQ010000013.1 GCA_947252455.1 uncultured Atopobium sp.
TCAGGCAAAAACAAAATGGATGCCACCTGTAAAGTACAGAATAGCATCCATGTGTCCAGCCTAGTTCATAAATATGTGTCCAGTATTCTGGGTACATATCATCATTTGAGGGTAAAAATTTAAGCGTTGCTATATATGCAACATCATAGGCAAAAATCAGTTGTTCTATACCTATGATTTACGTGCGCTTTTAGTTATCGAGTACTTTTTGAATGCCCAAGCCAATTAAATCGGGACCGGTATGAACAAGCAGCTCAGGGGTTATATCTGCATGTTCGATACCTGCTACATCTTTAATGTCGGCTTGCAAACGCTTATTAAAATGCTCGAAAAGTTCCCTGTTTTTCTCTGTTGTACAAATTGCTATACGAACCTTACCCCAGCGGTTTGCGTAATCTTCTACCAGCGCAGCAAGGGTATCGAGCGCCTTGTCCCATCCGCGCGCCTTTTTCTTGATAGCGTATGCGCCGCTCTCGTCGCAGGTAAGAATCGGCTTGATGTTTAATACCTTGCTGATGTTATAAATTGCAGCATTGATTCGTCCGCCTTTATAGACGTAATCAAGTGTTTTGGCACAGAAAAATACACGTGAATGCTCTATGTACGCTTCAATTTTTTCTTCAAGCGCTTCAAATGGAGTACCTTGTTCAATGAGTTCTACCGCACGCTCTACTACCATACCCGATACCATACCTACAAGGCGCGTATCAACAACAAGCGTGGGAAAGTCACTCATTTGGTCGGCAACCATACGCATAGTTTCATACGTTGCTGAAAGTTTGCTTGCAATCGTAAAGATTACTGCTTTGGTATAACCTGCCTCACGTGCGCTCACAAGAGCTCTGTGTATTCTGTCGGGTGAGGGTAGAGATGTAGTAGGAATTTCTTTATCTAAACGTGTAAGAATTTCTGATGAAGAAATATTCACGCAGCTCTCATATGTTGAACCGTCTGAATAGGTAATACGTTGTGGCACCACAATGATGTCGTGTGCGCGTACGAATGACTCGGCAACGTCAGAGCCAGAATCTACTATACATGCAATATGTTGATTATTCATGCATCCTCCAGTTGAGGCTAAATTATCTTTATGGGTATTTTCTCATGAATTTGATAGTTTTCTACCAAATTGCACGGTAATTCAATAACTATAAGTATACTATGTAAACAAAAAACAAACCTATCAAATAAATTCTATGTTTTAACCTTGGCATGTATCAAATTTAGAGCTGTAACGTCAACTGTTTGATAGTATATATGCATACATTGTCGGGTATTTATACGTTACCTCAATATAAAAGTTTAGGAGTAAGTGCACATTATGAAACAGCGTATATCCACCACTATTAAAGAGCCTTCTGTTATTGCACGCGTTATCAAGCGTACGCCTTTTGAGGCTCTTAGCTCAGACGGTACCCTTGCTGCGGCCGTTATGGTTGCAGCTGCTCTGTGCGCGGTTATTGTTGCCAATACGCCATTATATGCCAGCGTGCATCATGCGTTTACTCAAAGCTTGGGAATTTGGATTGCCAATTTTTATGTGTCCATGACATTTGAAGCATTCATTAACGACTTTTTAATGGCCATTTTCTTTTTACTTGTTGGCATAGAACTAAAATACGAAATGGTTGTAGGACAGCTTAGACGTCCTCGTCAGGCTCTTTTACCTATGCTTGCAGCTGTTGGCGGAGTGTGCGTACCAGCCCTTATCTATACGGCTTTTAACTGGGGAAAAAGTGTTCATGGATGGGCAATTCCTATTGCTACCGATATTGCATTTGCTCTTGGCGTTATGTCGCTTTTGGGTAAGCGCGTGGCTCCTCAGACTAAAGTCTTTTTTCAAACACTTGCTATTGCCGATGACTTATTAGCAATTGTAGTACTTGCCCTGTTTTATGGACAGAGTTTAGACGTGGTTTGGTGCGCGGCTACCCTAGGAGTTATTCTTTGTTTGGCGCTTCTTTCTCGTGCAAAAATATTTTCCGCAAAGCCATATCTTATAGTGGGTTTTGTTCTATGGATCTGTATGTATAATTCCGGCGTTCACCCTACGCTTGCAGGTGTAATTTTGGCATTTTTCTTACCAGTTAAAAGCGATATCCGTCTTTCACACCTGCATAGCTGGCTTAGCCATCAAACAAACATGCTTGATGAGCACCTAGATACAGATGTGCATATTTTAGGACAGCACGACGTAAGCTATGATGCCCAGCGCATTGAACGCATTATGCACCATGTAACGCCTCCACTTGAGCGTGTTGAAGGCTATATTTCTGTTTTAGTTAACTTTGTAATTTTGCCGATATTTGCATTTACGAATGCTCAGATTTGTTTGACCGGAACTGATTTTTCTACGCTTGCAAGTGATCCTGTTGTCCAAGGTGTATTCTTAGGAGCAACGCTTGGAAAACCAATAGGTATTATATCGGTTACGTTTGTACTGGTTAAAATTGGTTTTGCTAAGCTGCCTAAGCATGTTGACTGGATTCAGATTATTGCAGTTGGTATCATGGGAGCTCTTGGCTTTACGATGTCGATTTTGATTTCTGGTTTGGCATTTGATGTACCGCAAGAAATTATGGCGGCTAAATTTGCCATCTTGATGGGTTCATGTGTTGCAAGTGTCGTGGGCATTTTGTTTGTGTTTGTTGCGCAGGCAATAAAGGCAGATGCACACGCGAAAGCATAAATAAAACTATTTGAGATTTTTATTTGTCATCTATGGGTTGCGTTTTATTCAACGCACCCATAGACATAGCCCCAACCATGAGCAGTAATAATTGAATTTAAGTGGTCGCATAATACGCTACGTTTATACGAGCCTCCAGGGAGCAGTTTAATAACTTCGCATAAGTCATCGCTTAAATCATCAATTTCTGCACGCATTTCAACATCAATTTTAGTCACAGAACCAGAAGGCTTGTGTGCATATAACGCATCTACAAGCTTTTGTAGCTCGCCATATTCGGCGGCACGCGCGCTGCCGCGCCTGTAAACTGCAGGATTGCAGCTATGTTGTGGAACGGTAATCTTTTTCATGAGTTCATGGTAACAAGCAAAAGGGGTTATACTTAAAAAAATGACCTGAAGGGATAAAAACCATGACTTGTACATATGAAACTATGACTTCAGACGAGCTCAAGAGCGAGATTTCCGCGCTTTCGCTTCAGCTTAAGAAGTACAAAGCAATGAATCTTTCGCTTGATATGTCACGAGGAAAGCCGTCACGTGCGCAAATAGCACTTTCTCGTCCGCTGCTTGATGTAATTAACTCACAAACTCCCTTGGTAGACGGTGGCGCGATTGTTGATAATTACGGCTCGCCCGATGGTTTGCCATCAACAAGAAATTTAGTGAGCAAATTATTAGATGTTCCGCAGAAAAATGTTATTGTGTCGGGATCGTCGAGCTTAAATCTTATGCATGATTTGATTGTCTATGCATTTACCCACGGTATAAGCGGTCAAGAACCTTTTTATAAGCAGGGGAAAATCACGTGGCTTTGTCCTGCTCCAGGTTACGACAGGCATTTTAACATTACCGAAAAGCTTGGCTTTATTAATAAAGTTATTCCTATGAATGATGCAGGCCCCGATGTTGCCATGATTCGCGAACTTGTTGAACATGATCCGTCTGTAAAAGGTATATGGTGCAATCCTAAGTACTCTAATCCAACGGGTGTAACCTATTCTGACGAAGTTGTACGCAGCCTAGCGCAGCTTAAGCCTGCCGCGCCTGATTTTCGTATCTACTGGGATAATGCGTATGCGTTTCATTGCTTTAAGCAGCCCGATGTTAAGCTTCTTAACATTTTTGAAGCACTTCGCGAGGCACACGCGCAAAATTTGGTGTATGAATTTGGTTCGTTTGCAAAAATCACTTTTCCTAGCTCGGCTATTGCATATGTATGTGCGTCTGACGATGATATTGCAACTATTCATGATGCATTCTTGGAAGAGCGCGTAAGCTCCGAGAAATTAAGCCAGCTTGCTCATGCACTCTACTTTAAGACGCCTCAGGATGTGTATGATCACATGCAAAAGCACGCGAACATTATTGCTCCAAGATTTGCCCTTGTAGAAGAAAAACTTTCTGCCAATCTAGGGAATCTTGGCATTGCTACGTGGTCTCATCCGCGTGGTGGCTATTTTGTTTCGCTAGACGTTATGCACGGGTGCGCGCAAAAGATTGTGTCATGTATGAAAGAGCTTGGCGTTACGCTTACCACTTGCGGTGCAACGTATCCTTATGGTAAAGATCCACTTGATAGCAACATTCGTCTTGCGCCAACGTATCCTGCGCTTAAAGATTTAAGCTGTGCACTGGATATCTTATGTGTGGTGACAAAATTTGTATGTGCTCAACACATCCAAGAAGAGAAAAGCCGCGTGTCTTAATTTCAGTTTAATTAAGGATGCATAAGTTTGTCTCACATACAAAGAAACTATGAGTTATAGTCATATGTATATGTCTGCGTAACGTATGTGTTTTTGCAGTACATTTCTTAGACTTTTTCGTTTGATACGTATGTATCTAATACTTAAACGAATGTTACCTTTATTGTACGAAAGGTTTTTGTTATGACGCATATGAGCTCCGGAGCAACGCATAAACGAGCAGCGGGTATGAAATCAGCTGCTTCGCATAGGCGTCAACAGCATGCTCAAAAGCTGCAGGAAGAACAGGATAAACGTCGACCTAAAAGTCCTGAGCAACAAGCAAAGGATCGCAAGAAGAAATGGTTCGAGGTAGGTGTTGTTGTCTTTGGTATTCTTATGGCGTTGGGTATGATGCTGCCGTCATTAGCGCCTATTTTTTCGCATCAGGCACAGCAACAATCAGAAAAAGAAGCTCAAGATCAAGCACAAAAGAGTAAAGATAAAAATAAAGATGCTGATGCAAGCAGTAACACCTCTGATACCTCGTCGTCTTCATCGACGTCTTCTGCTCAAGACGAATTTAGTGCGTTGATTGATAAATATGAAGCGCGTCTTAAAAAAGATGATCATGATTTAGCAGCCCTACTTAACTTGGGAAACGCCTATTTTGCGCGTGGACAAGTAGCACTTGGTAAAGCGCAAAGTGATTCGGATAAACAAAAAGTGGCGCAATTTTTTGCTAAAGCGCAATCGTATTTTGATGCTTATCTTGCGCTTAAAGACTCTAAAGCAGTGCACGTAAACAAGGCAATGTGTGCCTTCTATCAAGGCGACGCTGCATCTGCTCAGCAGCAAATTCAAAGCATACTTGATCAAGGAGATTATGCGCCTGCATGGGTTAATCTGGGTATTATATACGAGTTGCAGGGTAAAAAGGATGAAGCACAATCTGCATTCCAAAAAGCAAAGGATGCAGATGAACATAATGAGTATGGCATTGCTTCGTTGGCAGATATGCATCTTATGCGCCTAAAGCAACAAGAAGCTCAGTCTCAGCAGCAGTCGCAAGATTCGTCTTCAACTGACAGCAGCCGAGATCTTGCCGATAAATTAAACTCTAACCAATAAGCAAAAGCCACGCAGATAAGGGGTGAACATGTCACTTTCTATTACATATACGCATGAACAAGCGCAAGGTATCGTGAACGTTTCTGGCGAAGTTGACGTATCGTGTGCCGATGAGTTGCGTTCTAAATTGCAAGAAGCGCTTTCCGATGACATTAAACAGCTCATCATAGATATAGAGCATATGAGCTACATTGATTCAACTGGTATTGGTGTATTGGTTGGCATGGCTCATCAAGCAACAACATGTGGTGTAAATACGCAAGTTATCCATCCACAGCGTAATGTGCTTCGTATACTTTCTATGCTTGGCGTATGTGAAGAGCTGGGCATTTCTCAATCATAATCAAGGAGGCTTTTGTGTTTGGAATTAGCGAAACAGAGCTTGCCCTTATTGCGTTATTTGGATTTTTACTGTTTGGACCCGATAAACTTCCAGGTATGGGAAGAACTATCGGTCGTGTGCTCAAACAGTTTAGACAAGCGCAGGAAGACTTTAACGAAGTTGTACAAACTGAAGTTATAAATCCTATGAACGATGCTGTTAACGGCACTGGAAACGATGATACGGCTCAAAAGAAAGCGCAAGACTTGCACGATGCGCTCTCCGATGATGCCGATATTGCAGATGACGCGGATGAGGCTTCTTCAGAGCCTGCTGTGCGAAAAGAATCGTTTGCCGAGCGTCGTGCACGTTTGGAAAAAGAAAAGCAGGAACGCGAAAAGCGCGCACAGAAAAAGCTTGAGCGTGCACAGCATGAACAGCTTGGTGCACTTTCAGGTACGCAGACCGAGCAAAAAAAGCCTGTTCACAGCGATGTTCAGTCCTCAAAATCTGAGGATAACCAAGCTGGTGAAGAAAACAGTTCCTGCGATACAGCACAAGATGTAGTTGTAGAAAAATCTGGCGAACAATCAGCTGTAGATGCGTCAGCTGCGCCTAACCCTTTAAGCGCACAAGCGCTTTATGCACTTAAACCAAAACAAAGGCTTGCGCAAACTGCAGAGGCGCGCGATCATTATGAACCTGAGCTTGCGCAAGATGCTAACCATGGTGCTTGTGCACAACCTGAGTCTACATCTGTGCCTGCACGTGATGAAGCTACACAGAAGGAGGAACCCTCATGCCAGTAGGTCCTGCTCGTATGCCCTTACTTGATCATTTGGGCGAACTCCGTAGACGTCTTACCATTATCGTGGTATCTGTTGTGGTAACTGCTCTTATTGTTTATGCAGCAACGCCCGTGCTTATAGACTTTCTTATGGATCCAATCCGAGCTTCTTTGCCCGAAGGCTCTCATTTGATGGTGCTGACGGTGCTTGGTGGCTTTACCATACGTTTTAAGGTTGCTATTTTCTTTGGCATTATTATTGCAGCCCCTATCATTATCTGGGAGATGCTTGGATTTTGTCTACCCGCGCTTAAGCCAAATGAACAAAAATGGGTTATTCCTACGGTTGCTGCTATGGTGTTTTTGTTTTTGTTTGGTATGGCGTTTTGCTACATTGTTATACAACAGGCAGCTATCGGTTGGATGATTGACCAAATTACCGACTTTGCAACAGTTGCGCCCGATGCTGAAGATTATCTTAATATTATTATGCTTTTGGAGATTGGCTTTGGATTTGCATTTCAGTTGCCACTTGTAATCTTTTACCTGTCAATTTTCCACTTGGTTCCCTATAAAGTTTTCAGGCAACAATGGCGTTTTATTTACGTTGGGTTGCTGATTATTTCTAGCGTTGTTACACCTGATGCATCGCCAGTTACTATGATTTTGATGTTTGCCGCATTAGTTGCTCTCTACGAAATTGCTTTAACAATTGCACGCTATGTTCTTATTGCGCGTCATGGCAAGGCATCGCTTTCGTGGACGCGTGAAGAATACAGCGAACATATCTAACATATCTAGCAGGAAAACTTTGATACCAATAAAAAGTATGAGGAGGAATTTTGAAACTTATCGTTACCGAGAAAAATGACGCTGCACAACAGATAGCACGCTTGTTGTCAAAGGCGGGCAAGCCGGTTGTAGATAAAGTTTACGATACACCTGTTTATCGTTTTAAGCATGACGGTACCGATTGTGTGACCATTGGACTTCGTGGCCACATCATGGCACCCGATTTTCCTCACGAATTACACTATAAAAAGTCAATGGGATGGTATGCTCTTACCGAGGAAGGTGAGATTCTTTCTGCTCAGTTGCCAAAAGAGTTGGCGTGCCCTCCGTTTGAATCTAAACGAAAACCCTACTTAAGCGACGGTATTGATATTAAGGGCTGGAAAGTTCCTAGTTTGCCGTATTTGATATGGTCACCCATAGAAAAGCTCCCTGCCGAAAAAGGTATTATCCGAGCGCTCAAAAATTTGGCTAAAAAAGCTGATACCATCATTATTGCAACAGACTTTGACCGCGAAGGTGAGCTTATTGGATCGGATGCGCTCCATCAGATGCAGCAAGTTGCTGTGGATGTGCCAGTTTTTCGTGCGCGGTATTCTGCTTTTACGCAGGCCGAAATTGACCATGCGTTTGAGCATTTGGTTAAGCTCGATCAAAACCTAGCGGATGCAGGTGAAAGCCGTCAATATATTGATCTTATTTGGGGTGCCGTTCTTACGCGCTATCTTACGATGGCAAAATTCAGCGGATTGGGTAACGTTCGCTCAGCCGGTCGTGTGCAAACACCTACGCTTGCATTGGTGGTAGAAAAAGAGCGTGAGCGCAACGCCTTTGTCCCCGAAGACTATTGGGTTATTTCGGGCATGTTGTCTGTAACGCCTGACGCAAGCGCAGACGAAAAATTCAAAACAACGCATGCTATAGCTCGTTTTAAGGACAAAGAACAGGCAACTGCAGCATTTAATCGAGTGCGTAATGCGCGCTCGGCAACTGTTGAGGAAATCGAAGAAAAATCGCGCACAACGCGGCCTCCAGCGCCCTTTAATACCACGTCTTTACAAGCAGCAGCTGCAGCCGAGGGCATAACTCCAGCGCGTACGATGCGTCTTGCTGAGTCGTTGTATATGGAGGGTCTGATTTCGTATCCGCGTGTAGATAACACGGTATACCCCTCGTCGCTCAATCTTCGCGCTTGTGTTAAAAATCTAGCGCATGTACCTCAGTATCGTCCGTATTGTAATGAGTTGCTGTCGCAAGAAAAGCTTACGCCAACACGAGGAAAGCAACAAACTACCGACCATCCTCCCATTTATCCAACGGCTGCTGCTGATCCTACAAAATTAGATGCCGCAGCGTGGAAACTTTACAACTTAATTGCGCGGCGCTTTCTGGCCACGCTTTCTGCGCCTTCGGTAGCACAAAATACCAAGCTTAAGCTTAACATTGCCGATGAGCCCTTTGTTTCTTCGGGAACCGTTATTACCACTCTTGGATTTAGGGCAATATATCCGTATGGACTTCATAAAGACGAGCAATTACCTGCAGTTTCGCAAGGTGATGTTTTGTCGGTTCATGATATGAATATGGACGCCAAGCAAACCGAACCTCCTGCGCGTTACAGCCAAGGTCGTCTTATTCAGGAAATGGAAAAGCACGGCTTGGGCACTAAGTCAACGCGCGCTTCTATTATTCAGCGCTTGTATGACGTTAAATATCTAAAAGGCGATCCTGTTGAAGCAAGTCAGCTTGGTTGTGCAGTGATTGATGCGCTTACTCAATATGCACCGCATATTACCAGCTCAAATATGACTTCTGAGCTTGAAGAAGACATGACGAGCGTTGCAGAAGGAGCCTCAACGCAAGAGCACGTTGTTGATCACTCGCGCGCTTTGTTGGCGTCTGTTATGGGTACGCTGATTGATCATGTTCAAGACTTAGGCGATGCAATATCTGACGCAGTTACAGCCGATGCTAAGGTTGGTGTTTGTCCAGAGTGCGGTAAAGACCTTGTAATGAAAAGCTCTGCAAAGACGCGCTCAAATTTTGTTGGCTGTGTTGGATGGCCCGATTGCAATGTAACGTATCCCGTGCCTACTGGGCGCATTGAAGCGCTTGAAGGCGAAAAGAGCAGGTGCGAAACGTGCAAAGCACCTCGTGTAAAAGTTCATCCCTTTAGGCAACGTGCGTTTGAAATTTGCATTAATCCTGCATGTCCAAGCAACCTAGAGCCCGATATAGTTGTTGGCGTTTGCCAAACGTGTGCACAAGCAGGCAAAGATTGCAAGCTTATTGCGCATAAAAGCGAAAAAACGGCCAAGCGTTTTATTCGTTGCGAAAATTATGATGAATGTCAGACAAGCTATCCTTTACCTCAACGCGGTGCGCTCACAGCTACACAACAGACATGCCCCGAATGTGGCGCACCTATTGTAGAAGTGCAAACGCAGCGCGGACCTTGGAAGATTTGCGTGAATATGAATTGTCCACTTAAGAAAAATGCTGCAGCAAAGAAAACGTCTTCACGTAAAGCATCTTCACGTAAGACGTCTGCACGTAAAAAGACAACTACTAAGCGCACAACAAGCACTGCTCGTAAAAAAGCATCTTCTGCGCGCTCAACTCAAAAGAGTTCATCATGAGTGCATCGGGTTTATTTATAACACTTGAAGGTGTGGATGGTTGTGGTAAGTCTACGCAAATTCAGCTTCTAAAATCGTGTTTTGAGCAGGCTTCTTGTAAGGTATTATGTTTGCGCGAACCTGGTGGCACGTCTATTTCTGAGGCAATACGAGCTCTTGTGTTAGACCCTGCGCATACGTCTATGTCTTCTGAATGCGAACTGCTTTTGTATGAAGCTGCACGCGCGCAGCTTGTTCATGAGGTTATTAAGCCTGCTTTAGCGCAAGGTTGTATAGTTTTATGTGATAGATATTTTGATTCAACTTATGCATATCAATATGGCGGCCGCAAGTTGGCAGAAGATATGGTGCTTCGGGCAAATGACCTTGGTTCGTGTGGCATTGTTCCGCATAAAACATATGTGCTTGACGTAGATGTTGCTTGTGCATATGCGCGTGCTACTAAAACGAGTGTTGACAGGCTTGAGCAGGAAGGGCTTGCCTTCCAACAAGACGTTCAAAAAGCGTATAAAAAGCTTGCTCGTCTTCAGTCACAACGGGTTACGCTTATTTCGGGAGAAGGGACACCGCAAGAAGTGTTCTCAAGGCTTTATGCTGATATACGCAAAACCTTTCCTCAGCTGTCCCTTTAGTTTTGTCACTCTTTCTACGAGCTTTGTGTAAAATGCACGTTCAAAAGATATGCCCATTGATGGTTTGTATGATAAGTACAGGTAACGTATGGCATATACGTTTTAATTTTGAATATGAGGTGAACATACGTGAGCGCTTTTGATATAACTTCGGAAAATCTTCTTGGTGTTTTGGCACTTCAAACCCATGTATGTTCTTTTTTTAAGCAAGCATATGCCCAAAAACAACTTTCTCATGCCTATCTCTTTATTGGCAATTATGGATTGGGAATCTCTGAAGCTCTTGATGAATTGGCAAAAATGCTTCTTTGCCCACATGGCGGCGATGAATGTGCTTGCTGCAGACGCATTATGCATAAAAGTCATCCTGATGTGCATCAATTTTATCCTCAAGGTGCACAAGGCTATGTTGTTGAGCAGATCCACGATCTTCTTGACGTTGTGCATCGTGCGCCTATTCAGGCAAAACGTAAGCTTATCGTGATTCACGAAGCGCAATCCTTAGGCGCGTCTTGTGCCAATGCTTTGCTTAAAACGCTTGAAGAGCCTCCAGCTTCGGTATACTTTGTTTTGGTAAGTACATCCGCAGCGCAAGTGTTGCAAACGATATCATCTCGTTGTCAACATATTCCGTTTACGTTCATAAATCAAGCTCAAGCAGCAAAATTGGTTCAACAGGCGGCAGGGTCAACACCCGAACAAGCACGATGGGCTTTGTATATTAAACAAAGTCCAAAGGCGGCTATAGATTTTTTGCGTTCGTCTTCAAAAATGAATATACGAAGCAAGATTATGCATATGTTTGCGATCATGCCTGATGCAGATAGTTGGGATCTTATTGAGCTGGCCGATGAGTTGTGTGTACTTATTCAAATTCCCCTTGATCAAAAAACTGACGAGCAACAAGCCGATTTTGACCGTTCGCAGGACTTCTTGTCGGCAGGAGCACGTAAAAAGATGCAAGCGGCGTATAAACGACAAATCAGTCGCGCGCAGCAGATAGCGGTTGAAGAAATTATAGATATAAGCGCCTCTTTGCTACGAGATGCTATGTTTTTCAGCGAAGACGCACAGGCAGAAATTATGAATCAGGATGCCGTGAATATATGTGATTGTCTTGCAGCGCGTGCCTCAACTGATGCTATGTTGGCTGCGCTTTCCTGTGTCGCGCGCGCAAAACAACAATTGACGGCTCATGTGTCTGCACAGCTGGTACTTGAAGCATTCTTTTTGACCGTACATCGCACGCTTATTGCTGGTAGATAATGCGCGAAGGATAGAGGGGGAAGCTTATATGGGATTTAGTTTAAAAACTCAAAGTTATTTTAATGCTGCTCATTTTTTAACAAATTATAAGGGAAAATGCGAAAATCTGCACGGACATCGTTGGCAAGTTATTGTGTATCTCTATAAAGAGAATCTTTCATCTCAAGGCGAAGATAAAGATATGCTTATAGATTTTGGCGAGTTTAAGCAAATTGTTCGCGCGGAAGTTAAAAAATTTGACCACACCTTTATTGTTGAAGAGAACTCTTTACGCCCCGAAACGGTTCGCGCGCTTGAACAGGAAACTTTTACGCTTACGTTTGTACCTTTTAGGACAACTTCAGAAAATTTTGCACGGTACTTTTATCAACGATTTTGTGCGCTTGGTCTTCCCGTTGTGCGTGTTGAGGTTGACGAAACACCTCATAACTGTGCCATATACGAACCTTAAACAAGCGACTTAGCTAAATGTATAGATACATGTCTGCGTATACTCGTATGGGATAATGTGCACATTTTGTATGTATGCGAAATGTATAAATTAGGTAAAAAGATACTTATCATTTTTCTTGTTTGTCTAACCTTCGGGGGATTTTTTGGTACACTTACCATAAGCAGTCAAACACGTTAGGCTGTACGATCGCAAAAGGACGCCGATGTCTGATATTGCATTACATGGGGTAAATCTGTCAGGTTGGTTAAAGCTCGAGCCATGGATTACGCCTGAGTATTTTGCACAAGCGCAAGTCCTTGATGAATGCGCTATGGTTAAATCGATGAGCAAACAAACCTACACTGACCTCATTCAATACCATCGGTCAACATTTATAGGCGAAATTGATTTCAAAAATATTGCTGCCCGTGGCTTTAATGCCGTGCGTCTGTGCGTTCCTTTTTATGTGTTTGGCGACGCAGGTCCTTTTACCTCTCAATTTATAGGCTGTGCCGATTATGTAGATCAGGCTTTTGATTGGGCGGACGAGATTGGCTTAAAAATTGTTTTGGTGCTTGATATAAGCCCTGGTAATGAGGGTGAACTTTCTGAATACGTGCCAGAATTTTCTTCGTTTAATACCTATAAAGACGACGCGCTTAAAACCTTAAGCGCGCTTGCAAAACGCTATGCGTATCGCGCTGCGCTTGCTGGCTTTGAACTTGGAGCGCACCCTCGTATACAAAAAACTTTTGCGTTTAAGCGTCAAAGTGGTATACCAGCTCATTTGTTGCGTAATTATTATCGTGAAGGCTATGACATTATTCGTTCGCTTGCTGGTGATGATGTGCTGGTTATTATGCCCGATGCGCACGAACCTCATATGTGGCGCTCGTTTATGGCATCTGGAAATTATAAACATACCATGCTTGACATACATCTCGATCATTTTGATGAATATTTTGAAATGCGCGGCGCGCTTACAACACAAACATTACTGGCGACCTCAAAGAATTATTTACACGCAGCGCAAAAAAACGGTTTCAAACTTATGGTTGGTACCTGGTGCTCGGCACTTCCTGGGCTGGATAGCGCTATGACACCAGAAGGTCATATTGCGCAAGAGCGCATTTATATGTCCGACCAGCTTGATTTATACCGCGGCTGTGATGCGTGGTTCTTCCAAACATGGAAAACGCAAGGCCGTCTTTCGGGCTGGGATGCCCGTCATGCATTTTCTTCGTTTGAAAGAAGAATGATATGCGCCTAAAGCCTCAAGACGATTCTTTAAGGCTTGCTGGCGCATCGCAGGGGGCTTCTTCATCTGTAGAATTGAGTGCGCACGCGCCATCCGCCCCATCTCAACAAACACAAGCAGGATATGTATCGCTCGTTGGAACCCCTATTGGCAATTTGTCCGATATGTCACCTCGCGCGGTATCGGTACTTAAACATGCTGATGTACTGCTTTGCGAAGACACACGTGTTACATCCAAGCTGCTTAACCACTTTGATATTCACACCAAGCTTATCCGTGCTGATGAGAATGTTTTGCCCGAAAAAATCCCTGCAATTCTTATGCGTCTTGCAGCTGGCGAACATATTGCTTTAGTTTCAGACGCAGGGATGCCTGGGGTATCAGATCCAGGTCAGGTTTTAGCTGACGCGGCACTTAATGCAAACTATCGTGTTGAGGTGATTCCTGGTCCTTCTGCGGTATTAAGCGCTCTTGCGGCGTCGGGATTTGCAATGAGTAATTTTTATTTTGAAGGCTTTTTACCTCGTAAAACAAGTGCGCTTCGCAAACGCTTACATGTGCTTGCACGTATTCCTGCAACGCTTGTTATCTACGAATCACCTCATCGCGTGCTTCAAACGCTTCAAGAATTAGCAGGGGAGTTTGCTCATGTACGTTGCGCACTAGTACGTGAGCTTACCAAAATTCACGAAGATTGTATGCGTGATACCATTGAGGATCTTATAGTGCGCGTGCAAGCGGCTGAACACGTGCGGCCGCTCCGTGGTGAATGTGTGTTGGTTGTAGAATGTATGCCCGAGCGTGCGCGTGAGTGTTTGGATAATTTGGAACGCATGGACACGCATGTTGCACGTACGTTGGAGGATGCTATTGCCGAAGGATTGCAACATCATATAAGCCCATCGGCGTTAGCAAAACAGCTGGCACATGAATTTGATATTTCTAAATCGAGTGTTTACAATAAAATAATTGCAATATCCATGTAAGTTTGTCGTAATTTACATGCTCAAACGTATAATAAATATGCTTTTAGGTTGTTGTAGCGCCCGTGCGTTGCACATAGAAGCATCGAGCAGTTTCAAATCTCAAGGAGTTTGTATGGCACAGACACAATGCCCCTCTTACTTTATAACAACGCCTATTTACTATGTAAATGCAGCTCCGCACCTAGGAACTGCATATTGTACCATCCTTGCCGACGTGCAGGCGCGTTATCGTCGTATGATGGGTTATAACGTTAAGTTTTTAACTGGTATGGATGAGCACGGTCAAAAAGTTGCCGAAGCTGCCGCAGCGCATAATCTTTCGCCGCAAGCATGGTGTGACAGTCAAGCTCCTTTGTTTACCAACTTGTGGAAAACGCTTGAAATTTCTTACGATGATTTTATTCGCACCACCGAGCCGCGCCAATACAAGGCGGTTCAGGAGTTGTGGAATCGCATGAAAGAAACGGGATATTTGTATAAGGGCAGCTATGATGGCTGGTATTGCACGCCCGAGGAAACATATTTTACCGAAACTCAAGTAAGCAAAGCAGCCGAAGCACAACAAAGCGAAGGCGAAAATCTGTGCCCTGATTGCGGACGTCCGCTACAGCGCGTAAAAGAAGAATCGTATTTCTTTAAACTTTCCGCATTTCAAGATAAGCTCCTTGCGTTATACGACGAACATCCCGAATTTGTACAACCTGCGTTTCGCATGAACGAGGTTCGCTCCTTTGTTGCATCGGGTCTGCAAGATTTATCGGTAAGCAGAACGAGTTTTGATTGGGGTATTCCCGTTCCATTTGACGCTAAGCATGTTACCTATGTTTGGTTTGACGCGCTGTTGAATTATATGACATCTGTTCGTTATGGTCTTGATGACGCTGCTTCAAAAGATGAGTTTGCGTTTCGTTGGCCAGCGCAGTGTCACGTTGTAGGTAAAGACATTATTCGTTTTCACTGTGTAATTTGGCCTGCAATGCTCATGGCGCTGGGCGAGGCTTTGCCTCAAAGCGTTTTTGCACACGGATTTTTAACCGTGCGTAATCCTCAAACGGGAAATGCTGAAAAAATGTCTAAATCTCGTGGCAATGCCATTGCTCCTGCAGAAGTTATTGATAAACTTGGCGTAGAAGGCTACCGCTATTACTTTATGACCGATGTAACTCATGGTGAAGACTCGGCAATTTCGTTTGAACGTATGGAGCAAGTCTATAATGCCGATTTGGCAAATAGCTGGGGTAATCTTGTTTCTCGTACCATTACTATGTGCGATAAATATTTTGATGGAAAAACGCCTGTTGTTGATGATGCGTGGAAGCAACAGACGAGTCCGCTTCGCGACATTGCCCAACGTATGTTTGAGCCGTACCAAAAAAATATGGAGTCCATGAATTTTGCTGCTGCAAAAGACGTCGTTATGGAGCTTGTTCACGCAGCTAATCACTATATCGAGGACATGGCGCCTTGGAATGTTGCAAAAGATCCCGCACGCTCAGAAGAATTGCGTTTTATCCTGCTTAACCTGCTTGAATCAATTCGTATTGCAGCACATCTTTTGGCACCATTTATGCCCGAAACTTCGCATGAAGTACTTATGCGCGAAGGCCTTGATCCCGAAGCCGAGCTTGTAGGTGGCACGATGATTGAGGGACTTTCACTTGATGTTATATGTGCATGGGGAGGTCTTGCAGGCGATCAGCCTGTTATAAAGGGTGCTGCCCTTTTCCCTCGCCTTGCATAAGATAAAGCGATGAGCGCATAACAGGTGCTCAATGGCACTGATGCACATGATATTGCTTGATTGATGGCGTTAAGCGTTGATATTACCTTGTGTTAATATTTGGCTTTTGTCGATGTCTGCGCAACAGCCGCCACAGCATACGCGCTTGGGTGAGTGTATACAGCAATCAACACTACGTAGAGGAGTATGGTGTTTTCTAAACTGGCATCAAAACACGCTACCTTGGATGTTTTGTCTTCGTTTGGCCTTTATACAAAACATCGCCTTGGTCAAAACTTTTTGATAGAAGATAGTGTTATTGGGCACATTTTAGAGCTTGCACGTGTCCAAGCGGATGACTATGTTATCGAAATAGGGCCAGGTATCGGCACGCTTTCATGTGCGCTTTTACCTCGTGTCAAAAGGCTTTGTGCAATTGAAGCCGATCGCGTATTGCCAGATGTGTTGGCTGAAACGCTTGGTGAATACGCCGATAAATTTGAGCTTATATCTGCTGACGCGCTCAAAGTTTCTGCTGACGAGATTCGCGCAAAACTTTTTTCTGCAGATTGTGATGGATACGCGCGCTCGGTAAAGCTGATAGCAAATTTGCCGTATCAAATTGCTGCTACTGCAGTTTTGCGCTACCTCGAAATGTTGCCCGAGCTCAATGAGCTTATTGTTATGGTGCAATCAGAAGTTGCGCAAAGAATGGCAGCGCAGCCGGCTCACAAGCTCTACGGTGCGTATTCAGCAAAGCTTGCACTGTATGCGGAGTGTGTTGGTGGTTTTAAGGTTGCGCCCTCAAACTTTTTTCCCTCTCCTCATGTTATGTCTGAAGTTATACATATACAACGAAGAGCTGCGGACAAGCAACTGTGCAAAGCTCACGAGAGGGCATATGTTGCGCGCGTTATCGACGCAGCTTTTTCTCAACGACGCAAGACGCTTCTTAATTGCTTATGTGCCTGTGGTTTTGATAAACAAGATGTTCTTAAGGCTTGCGATACTATACAAATTGATGTGCATGAACGTGGCGAAAAACTTACACCTGCTCAATTTGTTGAGCTAGCTCGTGTGCTTGGGTCTGTATCTGCACAAACTCGTACGCTAACATGCAATTTTGACGAAAAGAAGCGTGATGAGCACATATAAAAACGCTGCTGACCTCTGCGATTTTTTACCAGACGATCTTATGCTTTTTCATAGCAAGCGTGGTAAAGCGGTTCCTTTACCACCGTCAGAAGTGCCTGTCGCCGACACACATGGACATCTGCATTGCTTGCATGAACTTACCAGTTCGGCAGCTCTTGCTCGCGCAGCATTAGCAGGCGTTGGTATGCTCGTTGATCCGATAGACCCTGTTGAGGATATACCTTTTGGTATTTATAGTGCGTCTACGGTAGATGCGTGGCGTGCTCGTACCTTAGACGAAGCCCATGCGCTTCTTGAATATGCCAAGCAAAAAGGACTTGTGCTCCCGTATTTTTCACATGTGCATATACGCGGTTATGAGCAGCCGGCGCACAATCACCTGCTGGATTCGTTTAGGATTATTGCAGGCGTCCACCCTTATGGAGCGGCTCAATTTGACGCGTCTGCGCGCGAGCGGCTTATGCAGTTGCTTGATCTTTCTTATTGTGTGGGAATTGGCGAGATCGGCTTAGATTTTGGCCCATATAATAAGGTTGACCCTAACGATCAAATTCGTGCACTTGAATTTCAGCTGCGTCTCGCGCATGAAAGAAACTTACCTGTTGAATTGCATATTCGCGATGCACAAGATGACAACACGGCAGCAGCACATGTACAAGCGGTGCAGTTGCTTAGTAGCATAGGCGTTCCGCCCCGAGGTTGTGTGTTACATTGCTTTACATCTACGCCGCAGGTCATGAAGCCATTTGTGGAAATGGGGTGCACCATAGCGTTTGGTGGCGTGTCAACATTTGCGTCTGCGCCGTATGTTCGCCAGGCTATGCAGGTATGTCCGTTAAACCAAATGGTTACCGAAACCGACGCTCCCTATATGGCGCCCGTACCTATGCGTGGTCATGCGTGCGAAATTGCACATGTTGTATTTACAGCAGCTTCACTTGTGGCAACAAAGTGTGCAGTGTCTTTTGATTCAAAAGAAGTAACATGTATTCCACCCAACGAGCCGCATGCGGTAAGCTCTATTTCGCAATCAGAAGTTTATGGTGCACTATGGAACAACGCATATGAACTTTTTATGAAAGAAATCTAAAATACTTTCGTTTTTGGGCTTTTGGACAATAAATTATTACGTTTAGAGAATAGTTCGTAAATAATTTCTGAAAATCAGCTCCAATATGTTATGTATATGATAGTTAATTTTTCCTTGTTATAACACACGTCTTGTTAAGGGGGTTACATGTCCAAACGAGACAGTAAAATTTTAGAAATTTTAACTGAAAAAAAGCGCATTGATGTGACGACGCTTGCGCAACGGCTCAATGTTTCTAACGTGACCGCACGTAAAGATTTAGACGCCCTGCAAGATAAGGGTCTTGTTGTTCGCGAACATGGATATGCGCTCCTTGCAAACCCCAATGATGTTGCTGGACGCTTGGCATACCATTACGAAGAAAAGCGCAGTATTGCCGAGCGCGCTGCTGATTTTGTGTATGACGGATCTACAATTATGATAGAAAACGGCAGTTGTTGTGCTTTGCTTGCGCGTATTATTGGTGAAACCAAAAAGAATGTGAGTATTATCACAAACAGTGCTTTTATCGCGTGGTATGTACGAGATCTTCCCGAAGTTCATGTTACGCTGTTGGGAGGTTCTGTTCAGCCTGATTGCCAACTGACCGTAGGCCCTTTGATGCGCCTTGGGGCGCAGCAATTTTCGGTAGAGTACCTCTTTATTGGTACAGATGGTTGGTCAGAAAAAAGCGGATTTACTAATTGTGATCAAATGAAGGCCGAAGCTGTTCGTGCGATGGCAGAAGCGGCAGGGGAGGTTATTGTAGTTACCGAGCCTGGAAAATTTTCGCACCACGGGCCAGTACCTATTCGGCTTGATTCGCGCATTACGTCGGTTGTGACGGGCAAAAGCATACCACAATCAGTGTGTGAATACCTTGAGGCGCATCATACGCATGTATATTTAGCTGATAAATAGGATATACAGCTAAAAAGGGCGTATGAACATATGCGCATCGTTTATACAGACGCTATGCATACAACAGATGTTATGCATTGAGAATAAACTTCTCTATGACCTCTGCTACGCCGCCTTCATTGTTATTGTCCTGGGTAACATAATCAGCTTGTGCTTTCATGGAATCATCAGCGTTTGCCATGCATACGCCTAAACCTGCGGCTTTGATCATTTCGGTATCGTTAGCGCTGTCACCAACGGCAATGGTTTCGCTCATGTCAATACCTAAGTGATGAGCCAAACGTTTAAGCGCAGCGCCTTTAGAAATGCCTTTTGGCGTAAATTCAATGTAGCAGTTTGAAGAAAATGTAACGCCTACGTCACGCGTAAGGTCGCGCATGCCATGAGCCAGTTGTTGCAGATACGCAAAATCATTATTCATGTATAAGATCTTAACGATATGCGTGTTGCGTAAAAATTCCAGATCTGCCTCACGTGTTTCAATAGCAGGTATTCCAGTTAACGTAAAGATATTTCTGTCGTCGTCGCGCCATTTTGTGGTATAAATCGAGGCGAGTGTATATACGTGAACGCCAACATTTCCTAGTTGAATACCGTGTTTCCATATTTTGTTGCAAAAATCCCACGGTGTTGGCGGCTGTAGGTCAATAATAGTGTTGTGCGCATTTTCGGTAATACACGCACCGTTACATGAAATTGCATATTCGTCTTTCATGTCTTTGGCGCCAATTTCATCGAGAATGTATTGCATAATAGCAAAGCTTCTACCAGACGATGGTACGATGTAAACGCCTTTTGCGCGTGCCAGCTCAATAGCGCGGCGTACGCGCGATGGTACATGGCGAGCGTCGTTGAGCAGTGTTTCATCTAAATCTACAGCAACAAGTTTATACATATATTCCCATTCGTTTGAAAGTATAGGTGTTGAGCTTATGTAGCGTGACTTCATATGTATACAGTTTAGCGATGTTAATGCGTATTGTTGCTTACGTATTTTCAATGTGCTCGTAATTCACAGCTTTTATGGATTCAAAGCGTGCGTTTCATAGGGTGGATGGCCATACCAAACAAATGTTTGCATTTTGATTTATAACGTGCTATCATGAAATTGCTCATACGTGCTGTTCCAAAAAGGAATAGCAATGGATACCTGTGGAAAAATTTATGAAGAGGCGCTGCGTCAGGCGCGTGCAGCTAAAGCCTTTGTATACAACCCCTATGTTTCGTTTTGTACGTTTGAAGCTTATCAGCAGTGTGTGCACAACATATGTGCAAGCGATTTGTATGCACGCCAACGAGGTTCTTTTGCTAAGCGCGCACTGGGATTTTCGTTTGAAAAGCTGATGTGTCCTATACTTTGCGTTGCTTGTAATAAACGATGCAACAGTTTTATATGTAAATCATGCTTTCATCGCTTGTCGTGGATAGACCCTGTGTGGTCGTGTTCAAATTGCTCGGCTCCTGGTGGTTGGCTTACCTGTAGCGAATGTAGTGATCCATGGGGTTTTGCGTCATGTCATGCGGTGTATGAGTTTTCATCATATACAAGAAAGCTTATTTTGCAATTTAAAGACCAACGAGATACGCGTTTATCTGCGTGCTTATCGGCCCTTTTGGCGTGTTTTTATCGTTTTATGTGCAGCGCGTTTTATCCAACCAACACGAGCGCAAGCGTTGTAAAATCCAAACTGATCTTTTCACAGCAAACATCGCAGAATATATGTCGTGCGCCACCACGCTTACCTCATAACGCCGTGTGTTTTATTCCTGCGACGCGCAAAGCATATCGTTATCGAGGCTTTGACCATATGGAGCTTGTTACGCAACTCTTTGCCTATGCTCTAGGAATTTCCTATTGCGATGTTTTACTAAGGCCATACGCATTGGATCAAAGACGTCTTTCAAAGCAACAACGTGCTGATAACCTTACGGGAACTATCTCTGTACTGCAAGATATGAGCGATAAACGGGTGTTGGTATTAGACGATGTTATTACCACTGGTGCGAGTATGCGTGAGGCTGCAAGAGCGTTAAAACAAGCAAACGCTGTAGATGTATCAGCTCTTGCGTTTGCGCGCGTGTGGTAAACTGCATGCGTATGCTTAGCGGGATTAGGATTTTTACCTGGTATTAGTTAGGATTTTGCTGAGGCGAGGCTTCTAATCGTGCGTTTGTATAAGCTTGTGTACATGGATTGTGTATTTGCATGCGTGTGTGTGCATGCGTGCACTGTATGTACTGGTATCTTGTATTTATGACCTTACGTACAAATATTACACGTGTATTTATTCAACATATTCTATGGTGGACGTATGTGCTTAAGCTGGTATACTTTAGGTAACTTATCTAGGTTTGTGGTTGCGGAAGCACAGAAGAGTTTGTGCTCGGTATGGTGCTTCTTAGTCCAAGGCAGACGAGGTCAAAAGGATCCACGTAAATACAGGTGTACGCATGTGTGTGAGCATGGCTCGTCCTAGGGGTTAGTCATACCGTCTGTTGATTTCAAGGCATACGGCCTTGCAGGCGAGAGAGTTTACAGTATGGATACCGCGGTATACCAGCGAAGACTCCAGTATGCGAGTGTGGGGTCAAATACCAGGTCAACTAGGTAAGTTATGGCTGTTTGTAACTCAAAGTACACGTTTTTCGAGATGATATTTTGTCATACGGTATGTGTTAAAGGAGCGTTGTATGAATAGGCGTTGTGTATCATATCTACTATATTCACCAGTTGTCCTTGTAACAGCGTTAGCCCTTAGTGGATGCTCGTTTTCTTCGATTCCTAATCTTTCTTCGCTTCAAAAACCTTCAGTGCAACAAGCACAATCTGATTCTCAGGCTAAACTTAGCCCAAAAGTAACAGACGAAAACCTTGTTACACCACAAACGCTTACCGTTGGTATAAAGATGAGTTCAACTGTTGCCCCCTTTGTAATGCAGGCTGATAATTCTGAACTTTGTGGGTTGGATATTGATTTAGCATATGCTTTAGGTGATGCGCTTGGGCTTAAAGTAACATTTGTTGAGATATCAGATGTGGGAAGAAGCTTGGGAAAAACCTGTGATATTGTGCTTAACGCAAAGTCTGATGAAACAGCTGTCGCCAAGATTGTAGGTGGCTATGCAGAATCTGCAGCTGCGCTTTATGGCAAACCAGCTGGAACACAACTTAAAGTTTCTGATTTGTCTGGCAAGCGCGTTGCATTGCAAAAGGGTTCGCTTTCCGAGCTTGCCTACAAACGTTCTGGCTTAGCTATGACTACGGTGGATTGTTCCAACCTTAATGCGGCTTTTGATGCAGTTCAATCGGGCAAAGCTGATTACGTACTCTGTGAGGCCTATGCAGGTGCTTATATGATAAAACATGCAAAAAATATTGCATGTGTTGGAACACTTGATAAGCCTGTTCAGACGGGTATTGCAGTTGCGTCAAAAAATCAGGCATTACAGGACGCACTAGAGAAAGCCTCTTCAAATATTCAAAGCAATGGCGTTTATCAGCTCATTCGCTCACGCTGGGTTGGCTCAAATGCTATTTTCTCAGCAGATACACAAATCAAGGGTATTCAGACACCCCAATCACAAAGTAATGATGTTTCTGCTTCTAAAAATAAGGATGCTTCTGATTCATCAACTGCAGGCTCAAATGCGGTAAATATCTAGGACTCGCGTGGCGGTATTTGGCTGTAATGAGCGTAGAGGATACGAAAGTGCCTGTTATATAGGAATATAACAGGCACTTTTGACAGGCTTTTTGCGTTCTTTTCCTAACGCGTGGATAGGTGCTTAAGCTAAGATTTTAGGTTTATCTGTGTGCACCTTTATTCGCAGCTGCTTATGCGCATTGCTTTACCTCGTTTTGCATGTTTGGAAAGATTTTTGTATATTATGCAGTAAAGTAACCACTTATAGCGTTCGTACAACCACTTATTACAGAATTGTAGAAATTGTACGCTTCTATCTTATAGAATTCTCAGCGTACAGGAGGTGAACTCATGAAAATCGAACTTAAACTTGATAAAACATATGAGGATCCAAAAATTGTTATCATGACAAATCAAGTTACGGACGAGATAAAACTCATCATGGAAATGCTTTCCGATGAGCGCGCTCATGTGATTGCTGGGTTTAAAGACGGAGATGCGGTGGTACTTGATCCATCTGATATCTATCGCATTTTTGCTCGCTCCGGCAAAGTTTTTGCCCAAACCAACCAAGGCGATTACACGCTTCGTTTGAGGCTCTACGAGATAGAACAGTGGCTTATAAACAAGGATTTTGTACGGATATCAAATTCTGAGATCATCAATTTAAGCAAAGTGAAGGGTTTTGACCTGAGCTTTACTGGAACAATTTACGTAAAGTTGTCAAATGGAACTGGAACATACGTTTCCAGAAGATATGTTGCTAAAATTAAACAATTCTTAGGCATGAAAGGTGGTAAATAATGAAAAAGACACTCATTCAACTTGGACTTCTTGGGTTTCCTCTAGGCATAGCAATTGGTTATGTGATAACGCTGTTTATATCAATTGGTATTGGGGACAATTGCTACTATCCCGTCAGTCAAGAACTCATAAACACAGCTGGGACCGAATTAAACGCTGTTCTTCTTCAAACGCTTTTGTGTGGCATAATGGGCTCGATGTTTTCAATGGGTTCGGTTGTTTGGGATATTGATTCGTGGAGCCTTGCCAAACAAACAGGCGTTTATTTTGTAATTGCTTGTCTGGCGATGTTTCCCATTGCTTATTTTGCATATTGGATGCCACATTCTGTTGTGGGAGCCGTTCTGTACGTGGGTATATTTATAGCAATATTTGTGATTTGCTGGATTACTCAGTATCTTTCGATAAAGCATAAGGTCAACAAAATGAATGCTTTGGTCACTAAATAGGATTATACAAAAGCGCACCGCTCATACCAGACGGTGCGCTTGTATAACATCAGGGAACCATACGTTTAAGTTGCTTAAGGTGTAACATGGCTCGTGATTAAAAGTATTACGGCAGCGTTTTTTCCCAGTTAGGATTAACCGCAATTCCTACGATATGAATGTTTTCGCCGCGATATGCTGCTAAGCTTTTAACGTCAAACAAATGCTCGTAAGCACCAGTGTTAAACACGTACCGAGAGAAATCAAGCGTAGCCGAATCGTCCTCGCCGTTATCCAGGCGATACACAGCGCGAGAGGTAACATCAAATCTTGGGATGTTTCCACCATGAGCAAGCGATTCAAATGTGTAAAGGTGTTTTCCTGCTCCCGTTGTTACATCAACGGAATATACTTTGCCTGTTCTGGTTACAAAACGATATTCACTACCTTCCAACACGCCTTTTTGTCCGCCCATGTCATCTTCGTCGATATCAATGAAGTTTTCGTTGGGGTCTATAATATCTAGAGTTCTTCTTGTGTGTTTGGTAAGATTCCACTCTTCTAAAACCGCATGTCCAGCCTTTGGATCTTTATTGTTGTCTCGGCTGGCATCGGGATGATCGTGCAGATAGCTTAAAAGATATATGCTGTTGTTGTAACGCTGAAACTCTTTATTGGCATGTGAAATGCTTTCATCATGTGTAACGGCTTCAAGCACGCGCGGGCTTTGCGGATTGTTTTGATCTGCAGGATAAACCTGGACAAGCACATCAAAATTGTCAATAGCTGCCAGCTCATCGTTTGATGCACCTGTGCGCTCTTGATACACGGTTTGAGCTTGTTCAAGAAGATGAGAAGCGTATCTTGTTTGAGCAAGCGCGTAAAGTGTATCTTCACAAGCGCCCATATTCATGTAGCCGCCTTCTAGGTTAATAGTTTCGGCCTTTTCTGAGTTTCCCACAACAAGAGGCTGCATGTGTTCGCCAGGCTTGCCTCCACCTCCATAAAAGGCAATAAATCCACAGCCGTTATCGTGCGCATACCGTGCATATTCTCCGCTTGGCTCAAAATCGCGTGAAAGTGTTTTTGTACCCTTATCATTGGTAAAAAATTCAGATTTTGCACCAGCGTAAAAGATACCAAGATCGGTCCATAGAGGCTGAGCCGAGGGCATGCTCCCCGTATTAAAAGCGCGCGTATTTCCCGACGCGTCTGCAAGCACCAGATAGCCAACATTGGGATTAAAGTCTAACAGGTCTGTACGCGTTTTACTCAAGCGTATTGCAAGTGCTTGATCTTTGGTTGTAAAGTCTTGGGAACTTATGGTTGGTGGCTGTCTAAATATATACAAGACACCAACTATCACTGCGCAAAGCACAATGCTTACCGTAATTATTAAGGCACGATGTTTCATGCATCCTCACCTCATTTGCGACAAGAGCACCATGTGTATGTAATCTATCTTTATAATAGATAATTAGTTGAAAGTATATCATATGTATTTGCTCGTCAAGCTTGCATTGGCCTTTTTTCGGTTAAAATTTGATGTACGCTTATTAAAAAAATTTGATGAAGTCTTACCTAAAAGGAAAGGCGCATTAAGCGAAAAAATTCAGCCGTATAGCTATATTTGTTTGACGAATAAGCTTTGCGGGTATGAAATATAATGTAAAGCATACCAAATTCGGTGTGGATGAACGGATTGATTGCCGGTGCAGCTGCTACAAAGGTTCATACACCTGGATTTGAAGTAACTTTATTAAAGGAGGAATCATGACAGACAT
>CAMXVQ010000014.1 GCA_947252455.1 uncultured Atopobium sp.
GCACCTCAACTGTTGGAATATTTACGGCTTTAAGCGCGTCAAGAAGTGCGATAGACGTGTGCGTATAGGCACCAGGGTTAAATACAATACCTTGATAATTTCCATACGCCTGTTGAATCATATCTACAAGATCGCCTTCGTGATTGGATTGATAGCATTTACACGACGCAAAGCCAAGCTCTTTTGCCGTGTGTTTGCACAACTGAATAAGCTGCTCATACGAGCTACGTCCATAGAGCGCAGGCTCTCGTATACCAAGCATATTAATGTTGGGGCCGTTTAAAATTAAAATATGATAGGGAAGTAGTGCTTCTGTGGCACAAGCATTACGATCCCAAGACTCATGCTTATTCGCATCTTCGCCAGACGCTGTATGCGTTTTCTTGTGTTGTTTTCCGTTTGCATCGCTAGCATTGCGGGTATGCAAAGCTTTTCTATGTGCAATTTTATTAAGCGAAATTTTTTTATCGTTTTCAAGCAACAGTTTAGTAAGTTCTTCGGCTTCACTTGTCATACGGTTTACATGGTGTGGGTCAAAGGTGGTTTGATGAAGCATAGGTTTAAGTTGCTGTGCCTGTGTTCTTTGAACAGACGCTTTAGGATTGCTTATCTGAACTTTGAGAGCTTCAGAATTATCAAGGGTTGCACCAACACGAGCGCGTGTACGGATCTCAAAATTATTAGAAAGCCCTGTCAAGCGCGAGAAAGACTCAAAAATTGCTTGTACAAGCGTTGGCCGACATACAATTTCTATGCCGTGATCGCCAAGTTTGAGGCTTCCTAAAACGCCTGATATATCGTTAAGACCTGCTTCATCAACCAATGAAGGCTTGATGATTTGTATACGAAGACGAGTCATACACAATGCATTGCTTTGAATGTTTCCAGTGCCACCTAAACACGCAATAATAGAGGCAGCTATTTCTTCATTGGTCACGATATACCCCGTTTGTTTGAACACGAAAAGCTTGGTGCTTACTTCATGTTTAATCTTCTCATGTTTGCTTGACTTAGCAAGATGTTTATACGTCAGCGCGCAAAATAAAAGGCTTAACGTAGGTTAAGTCTTTTAGGAGCGCAAAAGTTCATGCTACGCGCACACGTCTTCACAGAGGATGTGCGAAGCTTGATGTAGAAAACCCCATATTGCTTTTACGCAATATCCAGTCGACTGATCAGTGCTTGTGCATCTTTTTGTGCAGAGCCTAAACAATTATGCACAACATCGGCCCAACGTTCATACGCTTCTTTACGTTCTTCATAAAGTTGCTGTAATCCCTTTGCTTGTGATAGTGGGCGATCTTTTACTGAAAGCGAGGTCAAGGGGCGCGTGAGATACACAATCACAGAATTTTGGTGAAGGTATTGGTAATTACTATCTCTGCATACAATTCCGCCACCACACGAAATAATCAAACCGCTTTGTTTGCCATAGGTTTCAAGAAGCTTAGATTCTTTCTCTCTAAACGCTTGCTCGCCAAAGGATTTGAGAAAATCGGCAGGACGCGTATGGTAGTGACGCTCAAACTCTTCGTCTAAGTCTACAAACGCACGTCCTGTAGAGGCACTTATACAACGCGCACACGAAGTTTTCCCAACGCCTGGCATACCAATAAAGGCAATATTTTTTTGTTGATGCATAAGCTTGGTACTTATACGCGTAATGAGCTTTGTGTCTATGTGTGTATTTTGGAAGTATTCCGAAGACTTTGCGGCTTGTGCTACCAGCATTGAAAGTCCTGTTTGGTAGGGGATGTGAAGGCGCTCTGCATTAAGGCAAATTCCTGTAATGCTGGGATTATAGACCACATCGATAACGCCTTTGAGCTGAGAGAATTTTGCAAGTCCACCCGTGTCTATCAACGAAGCAGGACAGTTTGGATACATACCAACAGGTGTTGCGCCCACAATAAGCGCTGCGTTGGGCACGCGTTCATACATGGTTTGATAGGTAAGTTCGCCCTCGCGATCTACTACATGAATACAAGCATTATAGGCACGTAAGGCGCAGCAAACGGCTTGAGATGCGCCTCCTGCTCCTAATACCAAGACGTCACGTTGAGCAATGACGTCTTCTACGCTGCTTTTGAGCTGTGTTGTACAAAAATGTTCAAGCAACCACGAAAAACCATACACATCGGTGTTATAGGCATAAACGCATCCATCTCTTTTTACGAGCGTGTTAGCAACGCCTAAACGACATGCAAGCTCGTCGGCTTTATCTGCATACTCATACGCAGCACGTTTATATGGAATGGTAACGTTTATACCATCCCAGTTTCCATGAGTTATAAAGTCTTCAACTTCATGTGGTTCTTTTTCAAAATAGGTATATGGATACGAGCCAAGCTCTTTATGAATTACATCCGACCAGCTATGTTTAAGTGTTCGCCCCAACAGACCATAAATTTTTGTTGTATTTTGAGCCATGTTATATAACCTCCGTATAGCTACCCAAGTAGCGAACCTCAACACATTCTTGCGTAAGTGTTTCCATAAGACGAGCAAACTCTGGAGCTAAAGGTGAGCACGAAATATCAAAATAGAACATAAATTCAAAGTCGTGGTTGGGGATTGGTCTACTTTCCAGTTTTATAATATTGATACCCAAGGTATAAAACGTTGCAAGAATTTTGTACAAACTTCCCGGTTTATGCGATGCTATCAGCATAAGCGATGTGCGATCTGCTCCTGGAAAGATTTCGAGATTTCGTGCAATACACGCAAAACGCGTGTAGTTGTTGCTGCTATCTTGAACATCTTCTTTAAGCACGTCTAAACCATAAATCTCCGCACAGTTTTTACTTGCAAGCGCTGCACAATTTGAATCTGGTGACGATGCCACCATTTGCGCAGCAACAGCGGTATTTTTTACCGTGTGAATTTCAACATGCTTGAGCGTATCAATAAAATGAGAAGACTGAGCAAGTGCTTGTTCGTGGCTATAGATGTGCGTAATATTTTCAAGTGTACTTCCAGCTTTTGCCAAAAGATTGTGCTCAATTTTAAGCCTGCATGTTCTTACAATTGAAAATTGATAGCGGTGCATAAGTTCAAACACCTGGTTAACTGATCCTGCATAGCTGTTTTCTATAGGTATTACTCCATAGGTACATACACCGTCTTCTATTGATTGAAACACATCTTCAAAATGTGGATAGTAGTTAAGTGTTGCATGCTTAAACAGCTTATCTGCTGCAAGTTGCTGATAAGCTCCTTCAATTCCTTGGCAACTTACATGGGCAAACGACGGAAACAATTGGTTGGTGTTTTTTTGAATTGCCTTGGTTATATGCGCAAGCTCTGATGTTTCAGAGTTCATATGCGAGTACTCACGTATTTTTGCAATGTGCATAATTATTTGAAACAGCGTTTGCATGGGCTCGATAAGCTCTTGCGGACTCATGGTGGCAATGCGCTCCAGTACACAGCGCTCGCGATTGTTATCAAGCACCGCTAAGCCGTGTTCTTTTTTGTATGCGGCAATAGCTTGTACGCAGTCTAAACGTTGCGTTATGAGCTGCACAAGCTTAGTATCTATTGCGTCAATCTGATCTCTTTGTGCGGTGAGTGTATCGTCGTTTGCCTTCATGTGATCCTTCTATGCGTTGTTGTTGGGTGTGCACGTACCTGCAGGATAGCTTATAAGAGCGTCAAGTGTTACCAGCGCGCACACTGCTTCTACCACCACGCACGCGCGCGGTACAATACAGGGATCGTGCCGCCCGTGGATTTCTAAATCTACGTCTTTGCCACTTTGCGTATCTACCGAATGTTGCAGACGCGCAATACTAGGTGTTGGCTTAATGCCTACGTGTACCAATATAGGATTTCCCGTGCTTATACCACCTAACATACCTCCAGCAAAATTAGTATGTGTTACCACGTGCTTATGCGTTTCATCCCAAAAATATGCATCGTTATGCATAGAGCCGCGCATGGTACAGGCCTCAAATCCTTTTCCAAATTCAACGCCTTTAACTGCAGGTATGCCAAATAATGCCCGTGCATACATGTTCTCAAGACCGTCGAACATAGGCGATCCCACACCTTTGGGTAGCCCACATACAACGCATTCAATACTTCCACCAATGGAGTCTTTATCGCTATGCACGGCTTCAATAAGCTCTTGCATATGTTGAGCAGCGTTTGCATTGAGTGTGCTGAGGTTTTGCTTGTGCGTTTGGTAGCTTTGCGTGTGAAGTTCCTCTAAATGGCGTAGCTGGTTTGCAAGCTTCTGTTGCCCGTTTTCTGTGGTATCAAAGGCACAAAAGCTCGTATCGTATACATCACCAACTGATGATATATGAGCATATACGTGTATGCCTTTTGAGCTTAAGTATTGCTTTGCTAGCGCGCCAGCAATACATAAAGGAGCAGTAAGTCTTCCCGAAAAATGTCCGCCACCGTAGATATCTTGTACACCCTTCCATTTTTGATCAGCCGAAAAATCGGCGTGTCCTGGGCGATAGATATGCTCAAGTGGTTTATAAGCGCTTGCGTGCGTATTAGTATTAGCTATAAAAGCACATATTGGGGCGCCGCATGTTTGATCTGATTTATTTAGTCCGCTTACAAAATGTATCTCATCAGATTCTTGACGAGGCGTTGACCAAGGTGCGGCTCCTGGTTTTCTGCGTGCGGAAAACTTGGCAAGAAGTTCTCTATCAAGCTTCATACCAGCAGGAAAGCCGTTAATAACGCATCCGATAGCTTCGCTGTGTGATTGTCCAAATACCGAAACAGTCAGTGTTGTTCCAAATTGAGAAGGCATTAGTCATCCTTTGTTTCTAGATATCCGCCTAAATGTACAAAATCCTCAAAAAAGGTTGGATATGATTTTCGCACGCATTCGGCGCCACGTATCGTGGTGGGGTGCTGAGCATACGCAGCTGCTATAGTTGCCATCATTGCAATTCTATGATCGCGAAAACACTCAACTTCGCCTCCTGTAAGCATACCGTGGCCATGAATGTAGATGGTATCAGCGTCAGAGCTTATATCTGCACCCATGTTTTGCAGGGTTGTTGTTATGCTTAAAATTCTATCGGACTCTTTAAGGCGCAAGCGTGATGCATGCGTAAGTTTGGTAGTGCCGTTTGCAAAACATGCAAGCGCTGCTAAAGGTGGTGCTAAATCAACTATATCGTCCAGCGGAAGTGTTGCGGGTCTAAGCGCCTTTGATCCAACTTCGATATACGATGCAGTTTTTTGTGTACGCGCACCAAAAGCCGCCAAACACGCCAGAATTGCTTTATCACCTTGTGAAGATGTAAGCGAAAGTCCACTCATGCGCAAAGGATTACCCAAAGCTGCTGCACATAACCAAAAGCCCGCGCCCGACCAATCGCCTTCAACGGTTAAAGACTGGCGTGGCAAGGACAGTGTTTGTTCATCTACGCTAAAACGTATAAACTCCTGACCTTGGTCATCATATTCTTGCGTTTGTGCTACGTTGATTCCAAACTGTTGAAGCGCATCGATTGTCATCTTTACATATGATTTTGACTCGAACGGCTTTGAAACGATAATTTCTAGATGAAGGTGTGCAATTCCTGCTGCCAGTAAGAGTCCGCTTATATATTGTGACGAAACGTTACCTGGTATATGAAACACACCGCCTGAGAGCTTTCCTTTTATTTCTAAGGGAAACGCTCCTTGCTCGGATAAGAAGCACCCGTGAGCACAAAGTTCAGAATACAAAGGCTCAAGGGGGCGCGTAGCTAGTCTTCCTTGACCAACAAAATATGCATGCTTTCCAAGCGCAGCAACTACGGGAAGCATAAACCTAAGTGTTGAACCAGATTCACCACAATTGAGGATGACCGGGGTATCACCTGTTGCGCTTGAGTTATCTGTGAATGCGTCCTTGGTATCTGCGAGAGAGCTTTGACTTGCAAAAAACATGCCGCGCACACGATATCCTAAGGTGGTACGAGTAATACATGCACCAAGCGCTTCTAAGCACTCAATGGTTGCTTGTATATCATCCGAGGTACTTGAGCAATTTATATCTACAATCGCAGACGTTGAGGCAGCTAAAATAAGAAGTCTGTGTGCCATCGACTTAGACGCTATTGCACTTACGGTACCTTGTAAACCATGCGGTTGAATAACTACATTCATGTAAACCTCAAACTTTTATCAATTTTCATTCATTACATCATACTCGATTTGTAGCCATTTTTGACCGCGTAATTGTTGTTGATAAGAGTATCTAAGACCCGGACACTTTGCGCCGCTTTGTAAGCTTAAGCGCATAAGTTAAGCGAGCACGCGTAGCTACGCACGCGCGTACGAAAGAAATGCCTTAAATTCGTCGAGCGACATACGCTGAATATATACCTGTCCAATTTCTTGGGGGATAACAACATTTATCGAATTACCATGACGTTTTTTATCGTGCGTTGCATAGTGATAGAGAACATCTGTTTCTATATTGGTAGTAGTAGGGAGTTGATAGCTGCTTACAAGATCGATGATTTCGTTCATTGTTTGCGCGCTACACAGATTTTCGTGATAGGCGGCGCGTGCGATACAGCACATACCTGCTGCAACGCATGATCCGTGCCCTTGTTCAAAGTTCATTGCTGCCTCAATAGCATGACCTATGGTGTGTCCAAAATTAAGAATTTGTCTTAGACCGCCTTCGGTTTCGTCTTTGCTTACAACAGAACTTTTTATTTCGATACAGCGCTTAATAATTTCACCAAGTTGGTGTAGGTCTTGAGGTACTCCTTGAGTATGTTCTTTGCCGTAGAGTTCCACCTGATTATGAGTAGTTAAGAGATGCCACAGGTTTTTGTCGGCAATAACTGCATATTTAAGAATTTCACCCCATGAATCACAAAAAAGCTTGCGATCAAGGGTAACAAGAGCCGATGTATCAACAAAAACGCCCACAGGTTGTGTAAAGGTACCTGCAAGATTTTTCCCAGCTTTAAGATCAATAGCGGTTTTTCCTCCTATCGAAGAATCAACCATTGATAGCAGCGAGGTTGGCACATGGATAAGCTTAATTCCTCGGAGATAAACAGCAGACGCCAATCCAGCAATATCGCCTACAACGCCTCCACCCAACGCAAGAATTGCATCGTCGCGTGTAAGCTCAGCTGCGGCAAGTTCTTCTAAGAGAAACGAGAGTGTCTGGATATTTTTATGTGCTTCACCATGAGGAATGACTATATGAGATACGCGATAACCTGCGTTTGTAAACGACTGCGTAATACAAGACCCATACAGAGGATATACATGATCATCACTCACGATACAAATCTTGGTAGCTTTCATAAGAGGTACAAGATAGTTTCCTATGGAATCGTAAAAAGCTGAGCCAACATACACCTTATATGAGTGTGAAGGTGTTGATACCTGTACAGTGGTAAGGTTATTCATGATTGTTCTGCCTTCTTCTTTAAAGCATCGCCTTCCGCGAGCAAACGATGAAGCATGTGTTCATCTGCGCTGTCTAAGGCATCTTTGTATTGTTGTAGATGAGAGATCATAAGGCTTATCTCGTGTGAAAGATTATCTTTATTTGCCAAAAAGAGCTCGGTCCACATATCGGCATTAAGCCTTGCCACACGGGTGAGGTCTTTATATGAACCAGCAGAAAATCCCTTGTGCGCTTGTGCGGCAGGACTTTTAACATAAGCATTAGAAACAACGTGAGCAAGTTGAGAAGTGTATGCAATTTGCTGGTCATGAAATTGAGCATTTGTACAGCGATAACTACCAAACTTACACGATGCGAGGAGCTTTTGTAGACGAGAACACAACTGTTCTTGTTGTCTAGAGCTGTACGAATCGGGGAAAACTACCACCATGGGAGCATGGTGGAACATGTTTGCGCGCGCGTGCGCAAAGCCTGAATATTGTGTTCCTGCCATGGGATGGCAACCAATAAATTCCCATGGATAATCGTGTGCGAGTGCAAAACAGCGCTTGCAGGTAGTTCTTTTTACACCGCCTGTGTCAATGACAAGAGCATCTGGCGAAATTTGAGGTGCGTGCTGCTCAAGCCATGTTTCATTTGCATGAGGATAAGCTGCCAAAATGATAAGTTCGCACTTAGATATGTTTTCATTATCAAGCGCAAGCGCATGACAATCTGCACATGCCTGCTTCATAACCTCTTGGTTTCTATTAAAGAGATAGAGTTTTTGCGCGCCTTGGCAGAGTGCTTTTGCAAACGATCCACCAATCAGACCAAGTCCTACAATTCCTACGGCACCAGGAATAAATGATGTTGTATGCTCACAGGTAGACGGCTTGTCTTGCGGGGATTCTTCCGCACGTGTTGAGGTGTGAGTAGCAAAGGTAGAAGAACTTGTTTGTTGTGGATTTAAACGCGCCACCTATATCACCTCAAAAAATGGTGACTCCAGCGGGGTTCGAACCCGCGACCTTTCGCTCCGGAGGCGAACGCTCTAATCCACTGAGCTATGGAGCCGCGTTGTCGTACATAGACGTATTTGCATGACACTATGGTACCTGATTATACGTACTTTGTTAGTAATTTATTTATTTTTCTTAAATGTCACGATATTAGTGCAAACTAATGTGCAAAGTTATGAAACGTTATCAAGTTGTTTGTGTATTCAAGTTGTTTTTGTATAGGTGTATAAGGAGCGTGCATGAGTGTTAAATCTTCATCTACGATAGCCGATGAAACACCCAATCCAGGGCTTAGTGCAGCCGAGGTTGCACAAAGAGTATCTCAAGGTTTAAGCAACGTTAATGCCGATGTCAAAACACTTTCAATTCCTCAGATTTTTGCAAAGCACGCTTTGACACTTTTCAATGTAGTCAATTTATTTCTTGCGTTTTTGGTGCTTACTACCTATGAATTTAGAAACATTCTTTTTATGGTTATCGTTGCGCTCAACTTAGGGATAGGCGTGTTTCAAGAGATTCGCGCCAAACTTTTAGTTGATAAACTTTCTATTCTTACTACCAAGCTCGTGCGCGTCCGCCGCGAAGGGCACGTGTTAGAAGTTGGTATTCAAGATATCGTTCGCGATGATCTAGTGCTTTTGTCGCGTGGCGATCAAGTTCCTGCCGATGGGGTGGTTGTCGAGGGCTATGCATCTATGGACGAAAGCCTGCTTACAGGAGAGAGCAACCCCATTGAGAAAAAGCCAGGTAGCACCATTCTTTCTGGCTCATTTGTTGACTCAGGAAGCATTGTTTTACGCCTTACCAAAGTTGGTCTTTCCTCCTATGCTGCACGTATAAATTCCGAGGCAAAATATCTTAAACCCGTTCGCTCCGAAATACTTGATACCGTGCGTATGATTATTCGTTTTTCAACCTGTATTCTGATTCCTTTAGGAATTTGTTTGTTTGTGCGCATTTACTTTTTTAGTGGTAGGTCCTACGACGACGCAATTTTGCAGTCAGTTGCAGCTACGGTAGGTATGATTCCGCAAGGTTTGGTTTTGCTCACCTCAACCATTTTTGCCATTGCAACTACCAAGTTGGCGCGCAAACAGGTTTTAGTCCAGCAAAGCTATTGTGTAGAAACACTTGCGCGAACAGATGTTGTTTGTTTGGATAAAACTGGTACGATTACCACAGGTTCTATGGAGTTAGCACATATGTGTGACGCTAGTGGAAATGATTCTAGCTCTGCTTGCGCCGAGCTCACACAGGCCTTGGCAACTATCGTATATGCTGGTAAAGATTCTTCTAACGAAACAGCACGCGCGCTCATGCATGCAATTTCTCAGCAAAACGTTAAACCTGCTGAAATTTCGCGCGTTATTGCGTTTTCCTCGCGTACTAAATTTTCGGGTTGCGTAACTGCTGCAGGTGAAGCTCTTGTTATGGGGGCTGCTCAATTTGTTCTACGCGATGAATATCCCAAATATCAGCATGTGCTTAATACGTTTGCGCCCACGCATCGCGTGTTGGTTGTTGGTCGTGCTCCAGGTTTTGATAAACAAGGAGCACTCATAGGAACTGGTGCAGATATTGTTGTATTTGGTTTTGTAACAATTCGCGAAGAAATTCGTCCAAGTGCAGCTGCAACCATTGCTTATTTTGCACGCGAAGGTGTGGATGTGCGCGTTATCTCTGGTGATGACCCAAAAACCGTTTCTCATATTGCGGGAGAAGTTGGGGTAGCTGGTGCTCAAGATTATGTTGATTGCACGAGTCTTTCGCGCGATGAGGATTTTTTGGCTGCTGCTGCTAAGTATCACATCTTTGGCCGCGTAACGCCTGCGGCAAAGCGCAAACTTGTACGCGCCCTGCAAACGCTTGGACATTGCGTAACTATGACTGGTGACGGCGTAAACGATGTACTGGCTCTTAAAGAAGCAGATTGTTCAGTGGCAATGTCTTCGGGCTCAGCTGCGGCACGTAATGTTTCTGAGCTTGTATTAGCTGATAATGATTTTTCGCATTTGCCTGATGTTGTGTCTGAAGGTAGGCGTTCTATCAACAATTTGCAACGTTCTGCTGCACTCTTTTTAACTAAAACCGTGTATTCTGCTTTGTTAGCACTGGTTTGTTTGCTTATTCCACCGTATCCGTTTATCCCCATTCAAATGTCATTGATTAACGTGGCAGCTATTGGTGTTCCTTCGTTTTTACTGGCACTTGAGGTAAACCACGAACGCGTGCGTGGTTCGTTTGTGGTCAATGTTTTTGAGAGAAGTTTGCCTGCCTCAGCTGCAATTGTTGGTGAACTTATGGTGACCATGATTTTATGTCGCGTGTTTGAGATACCTCAAGAAACCATGTCTACGCTGTGTATGATAGAGATGGCATTGGTTGGCATTGCGCTTATTTATAAAATCTCGTTGCCGCTTAATAAGCTTCGTATTTCTGTTCTTGTATTGTGTATAGCACTTGTCTTTGTAGGTTGCACGTGCTTGCATGACTTCTTGCGAATTGGTGTTTTGGGCATGTCCGAACTTGGTTTATGCGCTGCTTTGTCGGCAGGTGGGCTTGTGCTTTTTCATGTATTGTATAAAGCAACGGTTGAGCATAAAGCACTTGATGGATTTTTTAGCCTTGTAAAGCGCACAACTTCGACCAGAACATTTGACGCGCTTAAGCGTGGTTCAAAATAAGCGCCTATGTCTACAAAGTTTTGCCTTTGCAGGCGTATCATCTAAGAATGAAATCACCGTAGGATTTGTTTTGTTTTCTTCTTGTTTTACGCGTTAGCTAAGTAGGGTAGTATGAAAATACAAAGATTGATTAAGGAAAGAAAGGTATGCTGTGATTTGTCCTAATTGTGGAGCACATATTGCCTCATCTGCACTTCGGTGTCCTTCGTGTCGTGCCGATGTGGATTGCACGCGTACACTTCCAAAACAATCAATGTCGTATTGTGCCCGTTGTGGCAGTAGAGTTCCTTCTGGCTTGCGCGCGTGTCCGTATTGCAATTGTCCTGTTGTGAGTGATGTGTTTACCTCAAAGGTAGATGCGCGTTCACCTCGTACGCACGTTGCAGACCGCGGTACTGATATTGAGCAAGAATTATCCGAGGCCGATCTTACCACAACTATTCCTCGTATTGGTAGTGCAATACCTTGCATGCCAACTGGTAACGGCTCAGATGATGTGCGTGACCGCTTGCCACGCTTGCGTATTCTTATGGTTTCCCTGTGTTTTGCGGTAATTTTTGTCAGTGGAGTTGTGCTCTATATTACGCACCCTTGGAATCCCAATATTTACGATACCAAAGCTAAAGTTGCAGCCGATACAACGCATGCTGGTTTTCCAGGAACAAAAGATGAGCTCCAAAGCCAAGATAGAAGTAGTGTTGCTCAAGAAGACGTTACCCAATCTGCCGATGATGCCACCTACGATAAGTTAAAGGATGCTTACGAATCGTTAGGTAAACTTTCTACTGCGGTAGAAGATAACGAAAAGCTGTTTCGTGATAGTTATGCAACAGCTTCGAAAGACGACCTGCAAAAAGGTATAGCTGCTGCGAATGATATTTCGCTGAAAATTAGTAATACCGTAAAACAAATTAATGCAACAAATGTAGAAAGCGGCACGTATCAACAAGACAGATCGCATCTGGTCTCGCTTTCAAACTGGCTGCGCAATCATATGGACAAACTTAAGCATGGATGGGATACAGCTTATAAGTACTATGGAAAAAAATCCTGCGCTGCGCGTATAAACGCCGTGTTTCCTATGGGCGATCAGGCTGCTTCTGGTTCATTTAAAACGCTGTTCGACCAACACTATCAAGAATATAAACCCGTTTATCGTGAAGCTGCGCAATAATTGATCTGCCGAAAATGTGAATAGCGCATCAACTTGTTAAAATTTAAGGATATAATAAGATGCAAGTATGTAGTTTTGTTTACATGATTAAAAGTTGACATAAGCTTTTCAAGGAAAGAATGAGGATTATATGGCTACCTATACACCAAGTTATCAGCTTCAAGGAGACGAGGTCGCAGTTTTTACCACGAATAAGGGAGAGATTCGTGTAAAACTCGACGGCGAAGGTGTTCCTATTCATGTTGCAAATTTCTGCGAACTTGCAGAAAAGGGCTTTTACGACAATCTTAAGTTTCATCGTTTTGTTCCTGGCTTTGTTATTCAGGGAGGTTGTCCTTTTACAAGAAATATGACTTCCGAAGAAGTTGCTCAAGGAGCAATGGGTAAAGATGGTATGCCTGGTACGGGCGGTCCTGGTTATTGCATTAAAGAAGAGTTTACAACCAATCCTCATAACTCCCATGTGGATTGCGCACTTGCCATGGCACGCGCTCAAGATCCAAATTCTGCTGGTTCACAATTTTATTTTTGTTTAGGCGCACAACATATGCTTGATTCAGGATATACTGTCTTTGGAACAACATTAGAAGGTAAAGATGTAATTTCTGCTCTTCGTCAAGGCGATGTGATAGAACATATCGTAATAAAGCATGAAAGAGTTTAATGTGAGAGGTGAGGTGAGGAGATATCGTGAATTATCAGGCATTCGAACAAGCTAAACAAGCTTATAAACAGGGTAACTTTTCTGCAGCCATTAATTTTTTGCATCTCGCTAAAGCCGATGGTAAACCTTGCGGTGTTGTAGATCACTTACTTGGTAATTCTTATATGAAGCAAGGCTTATTTGAGCTTGCTGCCCAAAGCTATGAACTTGCTTTATCTGATGCATCCTATGGTCACGTTGGTTCACTTGCATGCAATAGAGGTAGGGCACTATTAGCTCTCAAGAAGCCATCAGAAGCTGTAAGTGTGTTGCGTATGGCATTAAAAGATGATTCATATAAAACACCTTATAAGATTTACCTTGCACTTGGTAGTGCATATATGCAATTAAATAATCCGCGTGATGCTGGCATTTCGTTTCGAAGCGCGGCAATTGATGAAAACAATCCGCAACCTGCCGTTGCTCTTAAACAACTTGGTCATTGTTTTATGCTTTTAACGCGCTATGTTGATGCAATTGAAGCATACCGAACCGCTTTGGATTTTTCATCACCTGCAAACGATCAAAATGCGGTGTATTCAGAACTTGGTCTTGCTTATGTTGCAGCAAATCGCATGAATGAAGCAGTTGATGCATTTACCAAAGCTACATCTGATGGCTCGTTTAAGCTGTCTGACGATGCTCAAGCTGCTTTTGAGGGCGCTCAAAAAGCAGTTGCTGCAATATCAGGTTCCAAACCTTCGCAAACAGATGCTATGCTGGCTCAGGCTGGTTATGCAGCATCAGGTATTGATCCACTTGATCCTACTGGTAAATCGGGTACGTTTATGCCATCTCCAGAAGATACGGGCTTTTTCTCGCTTTCCGAGGCTGAACTTGTTGAGCAAGATAAAAAAGAGCAAAAAGCAAAGAGGAAACACAAACATACGTTCCTTAAGGTATTTTTAACCTTGCTGGTTTTGGTTCTTATTCTTGCTGGCGTTGCTGGATTTGCCTTTTATAAAGGTTATGGTTGGCCTACTCAGGAAATGGTTACCGAACAGCTTTTTGCATCTAAAAGCCAAGGTTCGCTTAACTCCGAGCTTATTGCGTCCTCACTTACTCCTAAGCAACGAGATGATTTATCTAACTTGCTTCCTGATGGTTCGTCTTCGGTAAGTGTTACTGGAATCGATCGTAGCATGAATGAATCTTTGGTATACGCAACTGCTTCACTTTCAAAAGGTGGTAAGCAAGATTATAAGATTTCGTTCGTTCGTGAAGGCCTTCAGTGGAAAGTGTATGGCGTTGAGGTTGTATACGCTGCTAAGTCTTCACCTGCTCAGACGCAAAAGACGTCCCACTAAAAGATTAAATTGGTATCAGTGTATGTTTGTTAGGATATAACATGTCTTTGCTCGATTCATTGTTTGGTCAATACGAAGGCGATTTAGCTATCGATCTTGGTACTGCGAATACCCTTGTAGCAGTACGTGGTCAAGGCATTGTGCTTAACGAGCCGTCGGTAGTAGCTATTGATAAAAGCGAAGACCGCGTTTTAGCCGTTGGCGCAGATGCTAAACGTATGATTGGTAGAACGCCAGGCTCAATTGCTGCCGAGCGGCCTCTTAAAGACGGCGTTATTGCAGACTTTGACGTCACAGAAGTAATGTTACGTTACTTTATAGAAAAAGCGCGCGGTACTAGAAGATATCCTTGGAGTCCTCGTCCAAGTGTTGTTGTATGCGTGCCATCTGGTGTTACGTCTGTCGAAAAACGTGCAGTGTTTGAAGCAACTATTTCTGCTGGTGCACGTCAGGCTTACCTTATCGAAGAGCCTATGGCCGCAGCTATTGGAGCTGATTTACCAATTGAAGATCCTACAGGTTCTATGGTGGTAGATATTGGTGGCGGTACTACCGAAGTAGCGGTTATTGCTATGGGCGGTATTGTTGTTTCGCAATCCATTCGAACCGCAGGCGATGAGTTTGACCAAACAATTCTTGAACATGTTCGTGATGCCTATAATCTCTCTATTGGTGAGCGAACAGCAGAAGATATTAAAATTAAAGTGGGTTCGGCGGCTCCTCTTGCCGAAGAACTTGATGTTGAAGTAAACGGGCGCGATGTTATGAGCGGCCTTCCTAAAACAGTTCGTATAGAAAGCGAAGAGATTCGTCGCGCGCTTGATAAGCCTTTGGATGAGGTTACCAAAACCGTTAAGGATGCACTTGACTTAACGCCTCCAGATTTGGCAAGCGACCTTATGTATTATGGTGTTTTGCTTACCGGTGGCGGTGGTTTGTTGCGCGGATTGGATCAGCGCTTACGCGATGAAACAGGCGTTCCGGTAAATGTAAGTCCTACTTCTTTGGAAAATGTTGTTAATGGTTGCGCTAAAGTTTTGGAAGCAAATGCACTTTCGGGTGGTTTTGTACAGAGCTCAAGTTAATTGGAGTGTTAAGTAATGCCTATGCATAAAAGGCGTTCAACAGTTGGACTCAAAAAACAATCTCAATCATTGAGCTTGCGCATTCTCATTTTTTGCGTAGTAAGTTCTCTTACTTTATTTGCATTTAGCGTTCGTGAACAGGCTACAGGTCCGTTTTCAATTGCACGCAGTGTGGTAGGAACGCTTTGTATTCCTATTCATTATGCAGGGAGTTTGGTTACCTTTCCTTTTAGAGTAGCCGCAACCGCGTTTAGTAATGCAGGTGCTTCGTCTGAAACTCTTTCTGAGCTAAAACAAGAAAATGCTACGCTATCCGCGCGTGTAAGTGAGCTCGAAGAAGCAAAGAAAACCACCGATAGGCTTCAAGATCTTCTTGCGCTTAAAAGCACCTATAATTTGCAATCATGTGCCGCTCGCATTATTTCGGGTTCACACAGTTCATGGGAAGATTGCGTAACCATTGATAAGGGCAGTACGTCAGGTCTTTCTGTTGGCATGCCGGTTATGGATTCAAACGGAGCTATTGGTCAAATTATTGAATGTAATGCAACTTCATCGGTTGTTCGTTTGCTTAGTGACGAAAAATCAAGTATTCCGGCAATGATACAGTCTAGTAGAGCTCAAGGTGTTGTGCAGGGTTCTGTGGATGGAACTATTCGCTTAACTCTTATCAATTCTAATCTAAAAGCCGAGGTGGGCGATATTGTTCTTACCAGTGGTTTGGGCGGTATTTTCCCTAAGGGCGTTCCGCTTGGTAAAATTACAACGGTAGATAAGGTACCAGGATCGCTGTATTATAGCATTCACATAGCAAAACTTTCGCCTACCGAAAATCTTGAAGAGGTTCTTGTTGTTACTTCTCTTACCGAAGAACAAAAAGCTACTGATAAGGATATCTCTGAAGCCGATGCCCAAGATAGCGTTGCCAATCAGGACCTGACTTCTGTTAAATCTGATGATAGCGCATCTTCTTCTAAGGCTTCTTCTAAGGCTTCTTCTTCAGCAAAATCGAGTTCATCCACATCAGATTCGAGCACTGACTCAACCAAGAAAGAGGAATAACATGCTTGCGCCTGCTGTATCACAGAAGAAAAATCGGATACTTACTTTTGCGTGTATATGTTTCATACTTCAAGTTGCATTGGCACCCGATATTGTTTTAGGTGCTGGACAAATTAATTTTGCACTTATTTTTGTGGTTATCTGTTCGCTTTCAAAACGTGATAATTCCTCGATTATATACGCTTTTGTGGCAGGCTTACTTTTTGATTTACTCAGTAGCGAGCCTGTTGGAATTATGTCATGCTTGCTCAGCATTGTTTCATATGTAACTATCACTAAAATTCATCTTAATGTTTTTGAAGATGTAGCTACTTCGTCTATGGTATTTAGTGCGCTTACGCTTGTGCTATGCCTTATTCATTTTATAGTTATGCTTGCCTGTGGCGAGGTAACATCATTTGTGACAGCTCTTATTTATCGTGTTTTACCAGTCTTTATTTTAACCTCGTGTGCCTTTGTGCCTCTGGTGTTGATTTTCCGCAAACTAAGCGGTACAACGTCTGGTCGTTCGCGCATGTCTCAGCTGCGCTCATCTCACAGTCCTTCGCTACATCTTTAGGACACTGCGATGAATTTTATAGTAATTCTTATTATTCTCTTAACAATTTTAATTTGCACGCTTGTTGCGTTATTTTTGCTTAAAGTAAAGTCTTCAAGTCGTTTTACCCTTGATATTGGCGGCGGTAGTACACCGCGCGCGTCTGGTGGTGTCGAAAACTCACCGTCGTCGCATTTTAAGCCTCGTATTATTGGAACTGGCGTTTTTGCGGGTTCAGTTATTGCAGCCTTGTTTATGCGTTTGTGGAATATGCAGGTTATTTCCTCGTCTTCTTATACCGAGCAAGCCGAAAAAAACCGTACGCGTTCAATTTCAACGCATGCCGCGCGTGGTCGCATTCTCGATAGAAATGGCGCCGTTTTGGTTGGTAATCGTCCAAGTTTGGTGGTTATTGCTGAACAAAGCGTCCTCGAAGATGAAATAGAGATGCAGCTTCTTTCAACCCTTATCGGTATTCCAAAGGCTGTGCTTCGTCTTAAGATCGAAGATTCTTTGCAAGGTTTGCAGCGTGGTCGTGTTATTGCGGTTGATGTTTCTCGTCGTGTTGTTTCTTATATCAATGCGCACCCTTCGCTTTTTAGTGGTGTTTCAATTGAAGCGCGTAGTCAACGCTCGTACCCTTTAGGGTCGCTTGCTGGTCAAGTGTTAGGTTATACCGGTGTTATTACGGCTGATCAGCTCAAATCATCTCAAGACTCTCAAGACGAAGGGAAAATTGTTTATGAGCCCGGAGATGTGGTAGGCCAATCGGGGATTGAAGCGTCGTATGAAAACGTATTGCAAGGCATTAAGGGTGAACAGGTAGTATTCGTTGATGCTGACGGCAATATTGTTACTCAAAGCAGCAGTGTAGATGCTCAAAGTGGTTCGGATGTGGTACTCACCATTGACGCCGATATACAAAAGGCGGCAGAAGATTCGCTTGATGCAACCATTAAACGCTTACAAGACAGCGGTAAGGGTGATTGTTGTGCTGGTTGCGCTATGGTTATGGATGTTACCAACGGAGAAATACTGGCCATGGCTTCGGCTCCTTCTTTTTCGCCTAATATGTTTGTTGGCGGTATCTCCAGCGATGATTGGGATATGCTCTCATCCAAATCTAGCCATAATCCTTTATTGAATAGAGGTATTGCAGGTCAATATCCGCCTGCTTCTACTATTAAGCCGCTTTCGTCACTTGCTGCACTTAATGATGGAATTGCTACACCGCAGTCTAGTTATATGTGTACGGGATATTGGACGGGCTTTGGCTCTGCGTTTGGACAGTACTGTTGGTTGCATACCGGACATGGTCCTATGACGCTTCAAACGGGTATCACTCATTCGTGCGACGTTGTATTTTACGAAGTTGGTAAGGGATTTTTCTATTCATCTAATAGAGATGGCATGCAGCAAACGTTTAAAAAATGGGGTCTTGGCTCAAAATTTCATATAGATTTACCTGGTGAGCTTCAAGGTCGTATTCCAGATGAAAAATGGAAACGTGAATATTTTGCTTCCTATCCTGACGACGCAAAAGCTTGGCAGGGTGGTGATAATACAAACCTTGCAATAGGACAGGGTGATTTACTTGTTACGCCACTTCAAATGATGTGCATCTATGCTGGCATTGCTAATCGCGGAACAATTCCTCAACCTCATCTTATGAAATCAATTAAATCAACGTCTAACTCTGGATCGATTATCGATTACAAGTGTTCTACCAGCATTTCCATTGATGAACATGATGAATACATGGATTTGGTACAAAGAGGTTTGTATGGCGTGATTTATGAAGAATCGCAGTCACAAGCATCACATTTTACCAATATGAAAGAAAAAGTTGCTGGTAAAACTGGTACTGCCGAAACGTCTCATGAGACGCCAACAGGATGGTTTATTGCTTATGCTCCTTATGATAAGCCACGTTATGTTGTTGCAAGTGTTCTTGAAAACAGTGGTTATGGTAACCAAGGCGCTATGTACGTGGTGCGTGATATATTAGGTGCTATCTATCATGAGCCTGATACCTCAACGTCGGTTGATAAAATGGGTGCACGATAAGGGATTATTATGAATAAAGAACCTAACGCAAAACAACATTACACGTTTGCACGGAGCCATCGCAAATCCCGGTTAACTCCTGCACACAAAGACACGCACCGTGCTTTTACCTCATCATCAAAAGTAAGGTCATCTTTATCAGTTTTCTTTGCACGTCTTGCAGGATTTAAGTCTACCTATGGACACTTTGATGGGCCGCTGTATCTTATGCAGCTTATTCCAGCCTTGCTTATTGTTGCATTCGGTGCACTCATTATTTATACAGCATCACTTACCATTCCAAAGGCGTCTTTTGTACGACATGTTGGTGGAATCGTATTTGGCCTTGTTCTAGCAGCTGCTTTGTGGAAATACGACTATCGAGCACTTTCTCGCATGAATTCGTCACTTTTGGTGTTGGTCATTATTCTTATTTTGATGCCACTCATTCCAGGCCTTGGTGTTCAAGCAAAAGGTTTAACGGGCTGGGTAAAGTTGCCGCTTTTGGGTTTGCGTTTTCAACCATCCGAGCCTGCCAAGATTGTTGTTATTTTGCTTATGGCATCGCTTTCGAGTGCATATAACGGCAAAATAGAATCGTTGAAAGATTATATTAAGCTTTGTGCCATTTTGTGCATTCCGTTTATTTTGATTTTGCTTCAACCCGACCTTGGTACTGGTCTTATTGTTATGGTGGTTGGCGCGTCAATTATTATTTGCTCCGGCGCAAAAAAAGCCTGGGTATTGAGTACAATTGCTCTTATCGTTTTATTAGCAGCGGTTGTTATTTTTTGCTCGATGACCGAAGGTTTGCCCCATATTCTCAAACAGTATCAAATGAACAGGTTGATTGTTTTTGTTGATCCAACGGTTGACCCAGGTGGTTTTGGTTACAACCTTCAGCAGGCTAAAATTGCTGTTGGATCAGGAGGCATTTGGGGTAAAGGTATTGGCGGTGCTTCTCAGGCAGGAAGTGGATTTTTGCCTGAGGCACATACCGACTTTGTTTTTGCTCTGCTTGCCGAAGAATTTGGCTTTGTAGGTTCTTGTATTTTGTTGGCGCTTTTTGGTCTCATGATTTTTTCAACATTGCTGCTTGCACAAAAAATTGATCTTCCCTTTGGTAAACTTGTACTCGTTGGTTGCGCTACAATGTGGGCGTTTCAATTATTACAAAATGTTGGCATGTGTATTGGTATTATGCCCATTACAGGTATTCCGCTCCCATTTGTAAGCTTTGGTTCTTCTTCTATGGTGGCACAGTTGTTAAGCGTTGGTCTTGTTCAATCGGTTTGGCATCATCGACCTAAGGCTGCATAAACGTGTGCAAGGCCTCAAGCGTTGGATATGTAAGACAGAGAAAAGTATTGCGTGTTCTAAGAGGATGGCTATGATATGAATAACATAAATTTTTCTTCTGAGGATGTATCTCATCATACAGGTACAAAACCGCTTGTCTTTGCATTATATACTCTGCAGCCTGCACCTTTGTTTAACCTTGTGCAATCCTATCTTGCACCTCAAACCCGTGATGTAGAGATCGTGCAGCTTTTGGATGGTGATCATTTACCAAATGATTGCAATGCATTATTTCTTATAGGCGACGAGGAAAAATCCTCTTGCGATCTTCCCAATGATCACAGCAACCATCAGCTTTTAGATCTTATCCAAGAAGCCGATGCTACTTTAGTTCCTTTCGTAAGTATTGCTGAAATCTGTCCGCCTTCTGCCATATCAAATATTTTACAAGGCGGGGCTCCTTGCGAAACGCAAGTTGTTTCATATCTTGTACAAACGTCCAATGCGTGCAGAGCTACGCTTTCACAGTATTTTGCGCGTTATCACGCTTTATACCAAGCTCAACTAGTTCGTGCATATCCATGGTTTAAGCAGGCTTTAGCACACGAAATTGTGCATCGTCATCGGCGTAAAATCACCGATATTGCATCTACTCATTCGTTGTTGTATCCTTTTTTGCCAAAGATTTTGCGCTTAGGTGATATGCCGCGTATGATTGCCGAAGAGTTTAAGCTCTTGCATGAGCTTTCAGGCTTGTATTCAAACCCCACACAGGTTCATGATGCTTCTTACATACATTCACAGGCTGTAGTGGGGGATTGTTCAAATTCTAGTACAGGTGAATCTTTGCGGTCTGTACCTTCAGATTACAATGTCGCAGCCACAGGAGTCCATGCTGATCCCGCTTCCAATCATAAGGTCTACAACGCTGCAGCACTTATCTGCTTAGGCTTTATAAGTCGAAGTCTTGCACGCACTCTTACGAGGCGCCTTCCTTTGCTTTCGCCTGTCATCAAACCTTGTATTGCCTATGGCGCAGTTACCCTTATGGGGCATGGATACGTGCTTTTACATAGTTCAGATTTTGTTAAACGTGTTGTTGACGTACTACAACATAATCACCGTACAGCATTGCACAGCACGGGAGCACAAGAAACAATTCATACAGGTAAATCCATATCCTCACAACACAACGACGAAGTCCATGGTAGATATGCTCTAGACAATCATCTACAAAATTTGCAAGTTGATAGTGCGCCCGCGCCTATAAGTTGCGCATCTTCTGTGTATCCGATAATTTTTAGTTCACATATGCACAAAACAGAAGATAATAATGTGTGGTCTTCTGATAGACATCATCAAGATAAAGAACACTATATCGAGATCAAAAGCTCTTAGATTGGCCTGCTCGTATTTTTATGCTCTATTTGGGAGAGTATTGTTTTTTATTTTGTGGTTATTATGAAGACAACCATACGTTTGGTAAAAAATGTGCATTCAACTGCACGTTCTTATCTTGCCATGCGGTTGTATAAAAAGTCTTCTTTCCCTTTATTGACTTTACCGCTGGTTTTAGAGTAAGATTGGGAGCTGTTGCACAGATACTGTAATGAAGGGTTAGCACATGTACGCAATCGTTACCACTGGTGGCAAGCAGTATAAGGTTGCCAAGGGCGACATTATTAGTGTTGAGAAGCTCGACGCGCAACCTGGCGACAAGGTTAAGCTTGACGTTCTTATGCTCAATGATGGTAAAAAAACCATTTGTGATGCCGCTACGTTATCAAAGAAAAAAGTTACCTGTGAGGTACTTGAGCAATACAAAGACAAAAAGGTCATTGTGTTTAAACTCAAGAAACGTAAACGTTATCACCGCACAAAGGGACATCGTCAAAACCTTACTAAGCTTGTTGTGTCAAGCTTACCAACTACTCGTTCTGCCGCTGCTAAAAAGGCAGACAGTACCGAAGCTTAAGGCTTATGGGTTGCAAGATTAAGTTGATTGAACGTATAAGGTAGGTTAGTTATGGCACATAAAAAAGGTTTGGGTTCATCCCGTAATGGTCGTGATTCCAACGCACAGCGCCTTGGTACCAAGGTTTTTGGTGGCCAAGACATTAAAGCTGGTCAGATTATTGTTCGTCAACGTGGTACTCACATTACTCCTGGTGAGAATGTCGGTCGCGGTAAAGACGATACATTGTTTGCGTTAGCAGACGGTAAAGTTGAGTTTGTAAAAGGTGCAAAACATTTTGTACACGTTCGTACTGCATAGTTTTGTAATCTACAAACGAGATTTTATATAATGATCTAACATAAACCCGTCTGATTGAGGCGGGTTATTTTGTATCTGTTTGAAGATACCACGCGCGTGTTCTGTAAGCATAAGCTATGGTCAGGTAAAGTTGTGAGGTGTTAAGATGCCCAACGAAAAAAGTTATGAGAAAGCATTAGAAACAAGTAATGCAATACAGCAAGATCTTGCTGTTCATCCGCAATCATATACTATGCTTACCGGCGATAGACCAACAGGAAGGCTCCATCTTGGTCATTACTTTGGAACGCTTAAAGAGCGTGTTCGTCTGCAAAATATGGGTATTAACACCAATATTGTAATTGCCGATTACCAAGTTATTACCGATCGCGACACTACCGAGCACATTGCTGATAATGTGTATAACATGGTTATTGATTATCTTGCCTGTGGTATCGATCCAGATAAAACCATGATTTTTACGCACTCGGCAATTCCTGCTGAAAATCAGTTAATGCTTCCGTTTTTGTCGCTTCTTACCGAAGCCGAAATGGAGCGTAACCCTACCGTTAAAGCCGAACAAGAAGCCTCTGGTCATGCACTTACGGGCTTGTTGCTTACCTATCCCGTTCATCAGGCTTGCGATATTCTCTTTTGCAAAGGAAATATTGTTCCGGTTGGGCGCGATCAGCTTCCACACATTGAAGCTACCAATAAAATTGCGCATCGTTTTAATGCACGCTATGGTAATGTTTTCCCCGAGGTAAACGGTTTACTTACGTCTATGCCGCTGCTTCCGGGCTTAGATGGACGCAAGATGAGTAAATCCTATGGTAATGCCATTTCTTTGTGTATGGATGAGCAGCAAACTGCAAAACTTATTAAGAAATCAAAGACCGACTCCGAGCGTATGATTACCTTTGATCCTGAAGCTCGCCCAGGTGTTTCGGCATTACTTACCACGGCAGGTATTTGCCTTAATCGTGATCCACAAGAAATTGCTGAAGAGATTGGTAATGCAGGCTCAGGCACGCTTAAATCATTAGTTATTGATGCTGTTAATTCTTATTTTGAGCCAATTCGCGCAAAGCGTCGTGAGCTTGAGCAGGATATGTCTTATATAAAAGATGTTTTACATCAGGGTAATGCGCGCGCATGCGCTAAAGCAGAGCAGACGCTTGCAGAAGTTCGTGAGGCAATGGGTATGGTTTACTAAGGTAGAAGTAGGGTCAAAGGGTTTGTGTCCGCACGAACCTTTATGCGTACTCACCTTGGTTTGTATGTTTCTTTTGAATATAGACACATAAGGCGCGTCTTTACTTGCATGTGCGCGTGTTTTCATTTATAGTAGCTTACGCACTGTTGTTAGGGGTTGTGTTACGTACATATGTATACCCTAAGATGTGCTTTGTTTGATGTGGGCGTTTAGCTCAGGGGGAGAGCGCTTCCCTGACACGGAAGAGGTCAGAAGTTCAAATCTTCTAACGCCCACCATTTTCTTTTAATCCATGTATAAGGTAATAATTTAAAGTATATAACTTTGTTTATGCTTCCTAGAGGCATAAACGTCATGTTTATGGAGCTTATCGACGTAATACTTTATAGGCTTATTGTTGCTATAATCTTGATTTCTTTTTTGATTGGGATTTTGTTTTGCTATGTATAGCAATTCTTACCCCATCGCTGTGAGGCGATGTATATTCTTTAATGCCTCTTTGTGCGAGACGTTTAACTCGTTTTTCTAGGTGAGTCCATCGTGCATGTATAGTTGCTTGGTGTGCGGAGCGCAAGCCCAGTAATGGAACAGCTGCAAGAACGGGTAAGAAATACTCAACCATACGCCATACTACATAACCTGCAGCGGTATTTATCCCAAACATTGGCATGAATAGGAATGCAAAACCGCCTTCGGCACCAAGCGTGCCACCTGGTAGCGGAACAGCGGAGGTGAGCAATTCGAGCATGCTTCCACAGGCAAGGCAAGTGAGAAGATCTGCAGGTAAACCAAATGCTTTAAGAACAAACCACGGCAGGGCATATAAGCAGCCCAGCTGAAAGAGTGTTATAACAAGAGCAAGAAACATCTCTGGAAGGTTTTTAGCAGCTGATTTAAAACCGTGAGAAAATTCTATAATCTGCGTTTCCAGCGTTGCTGACCATGCTTGACAGGTTTTTCTAAAGTAGCCGATGTGAGACATCATACGAAGTACAAACTTAGCAATACTTGCGATACTTTGTGGCCAAAGACAAACGGCAAGTAGGCCAAATACCTGCAGAATTTTAAAGAGGAAAAGTGCTGCTCCTACGTAGAATACGTCGCCGTAGGTTTCAAAGAAATAGTGGCCTCTAAAAATCATCATAAGGGCTGCAAATATGCCTTCGCCTGCTTCGTAAATAATAAAACGGGTATATTCAAGGGCCCCTGCTTGCGCAATTGAAAGTCCTGCGCGCGTCAGCCTAAAAATTTGTGAAGGAGGACCTCCTGCACCGTTAGGCGTTAAGTTGTAGAAAAATATGCCCGACGCTTCTACACTCATAAGATCGCGTATACCAACAGGACTATGTGGGTCTTTGATAACTGCTATAACATACGCGC
>CAMXVQ010000015.1 GCA_947252455.1 uncultured Atopobium sp.
CAGCGTCGATAAGGGCGTGGAACGAAAGCGGTACCGCACATACAGGCGTTCCCTGGCACCACACGCGCGCAGCTGCTCCCACAAGCGCAATAAGTGTTACATCTCCCACAACGCAGATATAATCATCAGAAGTTAAGCCCATATCTAAAAACGACGTGCAAAGCGTTTCAACCAACGACAAAGAAGACTCATCTGCGTCTTGAAGGTGCACACACGTAACTCTAAAGCCTTGCGAGGTAAGGTTGCGTTGTATCTCTTCAAACACTTCATCAGAGGCGCAAGAATCACGAACAAGCGCAAGTTTATATGGCACACCAACTGCAGTACGTAAAATTGCACCAAGTTGCTCTATTGCATGCTGACCATAGCGTACGTCACAAGAACCATCTTTAAGAGCGATCCATTGACGAATAAGCGGCTGGGGTTGCTCGCTGGTGTCGTTGGGTGTTGAAGTTTCCCCTTGCGTTTGCGTTGCTGTTTGCGTTGCTGTTTGCGTTACTGTTTCTGGTGATGTTTGAGGTTCTGCTTGGGGTGCTGCTTGCTTTACTGCTTGGGGCGTTGTTTCTGATGTTGTTTGTGTTGCCATAACTTTATCCTTTGAAGTTCTTATTTCTTACGATAAAAAATTCAAGTACGCGTAAAAAATAGGTATACCATAAATCTCGTTTGGACTGAGGTCTAACTAAAATAGTTTGAGTTTGAGCTAATTTACCAGCAACGATATCAGTAAAAATCTGATCGCCAATCATAAGCGCATGCTGTGGCTTTATATCAAGCTTACGCAAAAGCGCTGTAAGCACACGCGGCGAGGGTTTCATCGCATGTGAGAGTGACTCACACCCAAGTTCACGCGCCGATTTTTGCACCTGACGAACATGTACATTATTAGAAACAACATAGATAGGAATATGTAGCTCGTGCTGTACATGATTAAACCACGCTAAAATTTCGGGGGGAACCCGTTTTGTGGTTCGAGGAACGCACGTGTTATCTCGATCTATTAATATACAGCGAACATCATGCTCAAGCAGATACTCAAAGGGAATACAATCAACGCGTTTATAATAATCATCGGGAGTAAACAGGCTCACTTACTTCTCCTTTGCCTCTTTTATTGCCTGCAAATGTTCATCATAGGTCTTTGAGAACTTATGTTCGTCTTTGGTAATCCAAAAATAATAATTATCCGTTGTTGCAGGCAGCATCGCCGCAGAAAGAGATGCAATTCCAGGAGAACATATTGGAGTGGGCGGAAATCCCTTTTTGTTCTGCGTGTTATATGGACTATCCGACTTTAAATCTTGAGGCGTTACCTTGCCTTTTGTTACATATCCCATAGTTGCATCCGATTGCAGCGGCATATCAGCTTTGAGACGATTAAACATAACCGAGGCAATAAGCGGCCTATCCTCATCTATCAGCGCTTCTTTTTCGATAATTGACGCAAGCTTAATAAAATCATAGCGGCTCATAGTAATACCGTACTGCTGTTTAATATTTTGCTGAGCGCCCTCAAAGTCAAGATTTGCGGTTTCGGTTTTATATTGGGTAAGCATCAGTTTAATAATGGCATCACTTGTAGGCGTAGTCGAGGAGAAATCATAGGTTTTAGGCCACAAAAATCCTTCGAGCGAATCATTTTGCGCATCCTTTAAAAATGGAAATTCGTCCACGTAGTTAGAGGCTTTTGCTTGCGCGAGAAAATCGTCACGCGAAATACCAAACTGCTGACTTACTAAATCGGCCAGTTTGTCTACCGTAAATCCTTCGGGAACAACCAAGGCATTTTCCGAAGAATTTGGACCTTGAATAAGCCGATCTATAAGCTGCTGATAATCACTTCCTGCTACCAGTTCGTATGTTCCACTTTTGATTTTTGAAGCAACGTCTTGTTTTTGAATTGCCGACAAAAACGCTTTACCGTCTGAAATTACGCGCTCTTGCACCAAAAGTTGCGCAATGCGAGCAGCATTGGCGCCTGAAGGAATAGTAACCTTTATGTGTTCACCTGCGGTTATGCTTGCGGTCTGCGCATTATCTTGTGAGCGAGAATTAAGGTAAGCCATAACCGTAGCAATTACAATAAGAAGCGCAACCACAGCAAGAGCTACCATTACGTAGGGCTTAACACGTCTATTTTCAGACCTTTTTGCAGATAATCCACGAGATGAATGCGTGGCTTTGAGCTTGGTATGATTGCGCACACGCTTTACATGTGGAGTAAATCCAGTTGCAGATACGCTCGCTGTTTTGTGCGCCCCACCTTGTGAATTATGCTTTTGAGCGCTCGGAGTTGTATTGTCTTCTGCAGAAGAAGGATGTACATGTTTTGCAAAATGTTTTGAAGAAGATCCAAAAGAATCTAGTGGCATGAGCGTCCCCGCCTCTCGTCCAGCCATGCTTGTAAAAAAAGAGAGGCGGCAATCATATCAATATGCCCCCTCATTTGTTTTTCGCTATAACCTTGTTCGCGCAAAATACGCTTTGCCTGTGCAGAAGACAGACGTTCATCAACAAACGTTACGTCCAAATTACACGCACGCGCAATTGTTTGTGCCTGTTCCATAAGTTTTTGAGCCTGCGCACCTACATCTCCTGCAAGCGTTCGAGGAAGACCACAGACCAAAAGATCGGGTTCATAGTCTTCCAACACACGACGAAACGTGCGCGCGTGCGTATACACCTCTTGAAAGGGCAAAACCTTCACCGGCATAGCAAGCGTTTCCGAGGTATCGCTTACTGCAATGCCTACACGAACCTCTCCGATATCAAGCGCTAAAACTCTCATAGAAATTACTTGGTTGTAAGTAGTTGCTTTGCCAAAGCAAGCGCGTCGTTAATACCTTCAACGCGGTTTCCTCCAGCTTGAGCCATTACAGGACGACCGCCACCGCGTCCATCTACACAAGGCGCAATGTTTTTGATAAGGGCTCCAGCGTTAAATCCAGCGTCTACAGCCGCTTGTGTTGCTGCTGCTAAAAGCTGTACTTTATCTGCAGTTGCAGAAAGAAGGACACACGCGCTTTTTTCGCCTAAGCGCTGATGAATACCATCCCACACACTTCGTAAGTCTTTTCCACTGACCCCTTCAAGGTGAGCAAGAACAACCTTATAATCACCTAAGTCAAGCGCGTTTTCAAGCGCCGAAGAAACCTTTTGCGAAGACGAACCCGTAAGTGCTTCCTTAACTTTTTTCTCTAAAGCATTCTTTTCGTCTTTAAGTGCTTCCACACGACTTACAACATCTTGTGGACGACATTTAAGCAGGCAAGCAATTTGCGAAAGCTCATCTTCACGCGTTTTCATGTAGTCAATATAACCAAGAGAGGTAAGTGCCTCAAGACGACGAACATTAGAGCCTACTGAAGTTTCGGAGATGATCTTAAAGCAGCCAATATCAGCCGTATTACGTGCATGAGTACCACCACAAAGCTCGCGAGAATATGGATGATCAGACGTACCCGTAGAAACCACACGAACATCATCGCCATACATATCTTCAAACAGCTGAATGGCACCCGAATTTTTTGCCTCCTCGCGCGACATAATGCGAGTTACCATAGGCTCAGCCGCAAATATCTCGTCATTTACCAGCTGCTCTACCTGAGCAATTTGTGCAGGCGTGAGTGCTTCAAAATGCGTGAAGTCAAAACGAAGACGATCAGGAGCAACCAATGAGCCCGCTTGGCTTACGTGGTCACCCAATACTTTAATAAGTGCTGCATCCAAAAGGTGAGTTGCGGTATGATTGCGGCGAATACATTCGCGACGATGCACGTCAATAGCGCAATTAAGCGTGTCTCCCACTGCAAGCGTACCTTGTTCAAGCACGCACTCATGCGAGAGAAGCTCGCCTTCGCGGTGAAGCGTATTTTCAACACGAAGCTTAACACTCTCATTAGAAAGATACCCAGTATCTCCTACCTGGCCTCCACGTTCACCATAAAACGGCGTGGCGTTCAACACAACTTCTACGCGTGTGTTTGCCTGAACCTTATCTACAGATGCACCATCAACTACGAGTGCAACTACATGAGCTCCGTCAAGTGTATTATGGTCATATCCAACAAAGGTAGTCATTTCGTGTGAATCAGAAAGCTTTGCCCACACACTGTTAGATGTTCCCCATGCATCACGCGTTGCCTGAGCACGCGCGCGGCTGCGTTGATCTTCCATCAGCTTTTCAAACGTATCCATATCAACATCGTGGCCGAGACCAAGTGCAATTTCACGCGTTAAGTCGATAGGAAAACCGTAGGTATCATGAAGCTTAAATGCAACTTCACCCGGTAATACACTTCCTGCGTCCAAATGCGCGAGTTCATCTTTAAGCGCTTGCTCACCAGCATCAAGTGTTGCAGTAAAGCGCTGCTCTTCGGCAGAAATAATACCTTCGATGAGGGCTTTATTTTGCAGAAGTTGAGGATATACTTGCGCCATAAGACGCATAACTTCGGCGGAATACTTAGTAAGGAACGAGCCTTGAATTCCCATAAGGCGTCCATGATAAATTGCGCGGCGTAGCAAACGACGAAGCACGTAGCCCCTGCCTTCGTTACCAGGCAAAATACCGTCACCAATCATAAAGGTTACCGCACGAGCATGATCGGCTAAAATACGCAGCGATGTATCAACGCGTTCAGAGCTGTGATACGTTTTATGAGAGAGCTCTTCGCCAACGCCTATAAGGCTGCGCAATACATCTCCCTCGTAATTTGAGCCTTCGTGCTGCATAATGGCTGCCATACGCTCAAGACCCATACCCGTATCAATATTGCGGTGTGGAAGCTCGGGCATAGAACCGTCTTCTTGGCGATCAAACTGTGTAAAGACCAAATTCCAAAATTCAAGGTAACGATCACCATCGTCACCAGGCTTTTCGCCTTCAAAGCTTGGACCTTGATCAAAATAAATCTCTGAACACGGGCCACATGGTCCTGTAGGGCCTGCTGCCCAGAAGTTGTCCTCTTCGCCCAAGCGCGAAATGTGATCAAGTGCAACGCCTTGTTGTTGCCACAGCTCGCTTGCTTCATCGTCATCGGTAAATACGGTTACATATAAACGATCTTGCGGCAATCCTAAATGAGCAGGCGAGGTAATAAACTCCCATGCCCAAGCTATTGCCTGCGCTTTGGTATATCCACCAAACGAAAAGTTACCAAGCATTTCAAAAAATGAAAGATGGCGCGCGTCTCCAATATTTTCGATATCGTTGGTACGAAGACATTTTTGGCACGATGTAGCACCAATTTCACGCATGGTCTTAGTGCCTTGGTAGTATTCCTTAAACTGATTCATACCGGCGTTTGCCAATAAAAGCGAAGGATCTTCGGGGATAAGAGAAGACGATTCATAACGCTTACAACCTTTTGACTCAAAAAATGACAAAAAGTCTTCGCGGATTTCTGCTGTTGTCATTGTTTTATATTCGCCGGTTGCCATAATTCTCCTTGGTTACTAGTAACGTTTGCCATAAACGTACCGAGGTACGAGTTTTTATTACTTGCGATAAATATACACTCTATGTATGATACGTTGATATTGCATTTAAGGCAGGCTCTTTTTAAAACATCTACCGTTTTAGCAAACTTCTTATACAAAATAAAATATTCATATGTTATATGAGATCTTGCATCAAAAGCGTAAGCGCACGCCAAACACTTAACTGCTCTGCGAATTTGTATGCTCCATCGCATGATTTGGATCAAGCTTTTCTTGAAACTTTTGCAGCGTTTTACGCAAGAGACGCGATACTTGAACTTGAGAAATCTGCAACTTTTGCGCAATCTCAACCTGCGTAAAGCCTTCCAAAAAGCGCATACGTATAATCTGTTGTTCACGTTCTGAAAAGTCTTTAATTGCCTGCTCCAAAACAATACGATCATCAGATGATTCAAGGTCTTCATCAACCAAAGCATATTTATCAATAACGGTACTCGACTGCGTGCCATCATCATCGTCACCTTGAGGGACGTCCAAAGAAACCGAAGTGTATGCATGAGCCGATTCCATAGCTTCAAGAACTTCATCAACACTTACACCCAAGGCTTGTGCGATCTCATCGACTGAAGGGCTACGCTGGAGTTTTTCGGTAAGTTTATCGCTTACCTGGGTAACTTTTGCCGAAAGCTCTTGCAGACGACGCGGCACACGCACTGACCACCCCTTATCACGAAAATGACGCTTGATCTCCCCCATGATAGTTGGTGTTGCAAAGGTGGTAAATTCCAAACCGCGACTTATATCAAATCTATCTATAGCTTTAATAAGACCAATCGTAGCAACTTGGACTAAATCGTCCAATGATTCTCCGCGATTCTTAAACTTTGAAGCCAAAAAACGCGCCAGATTCAGATGTGCTAAAACAAGCTGTTCGCGCGCTTGTTCGTCGCCTGTTTCTTTGTATCGCTTAAAAAGTTCTTTTGTTTTTTGCTTGTCTCGTATGCTGCGCTTAGATTTTTTTAAAGGAAGTTGCGTGCGCAGACGTGAGGAAGCTCGCGGTGATTGCTCATTATTCGACATGGACACCACCAAATGACTTTTCCAAATGTAGCGTATGTTCATCGGTTTCGTAGCACGCATCGCACACTGCGTTAAGCATTAAATTCACCAGTTCGAAGTCTTGCTGTGACGTATCTTCCTTAAAATCACAAGTTCCAAGACAAAAATCCATCGACATGCAATGGGTTTCAAGCGTAAATGTAATGTCACAGGTTTGCGGACGTGTGGCGCACGTATATACAAAACCTTCTTCGGCTGCCATACGAACATCTTCTACATCGTCTACGCTCATATGACAAACAACTGCTAAATTAGCTGCCATCATGCGTACGCTGCGCGCAAACTCTGGCAAGGCGGGTACGGTTACGTTAACTTGTGTTGTGGGCATGAAAAGTTCCCCTTACTTTCTTTTTTCATACAACAACTTATATTCGTTGTAGACGTATAGTTTCAAAACCTTACTTAATTGAACGCTGCTCGTTGAGCAACTTTAAGACTGCGATGCTTGTGAATTGGCAAGTTCATCTATATCATCAAGTGCAACTGCTTCAGAATCACCTAAGGTAGCCTGCGTTTGTGCAGCTGACGTGCTCGTAGAATCAGACACCGTGTTGGTAGTAGATGATGCGCCGTTGTCGTGTGAGGCTTGTTCATCGGCTTTTGAAACCGCAGCGTAAGAAATATACGACGTTGTTGCATGCGACGAAGATGCCGACTCTTGGTGAGTCAACAGCGGATGATCTGGCGTTTCGTCGTCAGATGCCGAAGTAAGACCTTTTTCGATTGCGCTTTTTGCAGATGTATAGCCCTGCAAAAAATTGCTTGCAACCGAAGACGTTGCTTTTGCAATGCCTGATATCGCAGTTTTTGCAGCTTGATCAAGCGTGGTTGAAACACCTGCAGCCTGCGCAGAGATTTTTGAAACATCACTGAGAATATCCTCTGTTGCTTCAAGCTGGCGATTAATAGTATCGAGCGTTTGGCTTGATTTAAGTGCAAGTGGCTCAAGCTGGACAATCGTTGGATGCAAATCGTCAAGTGCAGCGTCAAGCTTTTGAACAACAGGCTGTACCTGCTCGCACGTTTCGCACGTAGTATCAACAAGGCGCCCTATATCACTTCTAATACGGCGAAGGGTTAAAATTGCCTCGATAAACGCAAGTATCAAAACAAGCACACATACGCATATCGCCACTATAATTAGTATATTTGTATCCATAGTGCATCCGTTCAATCAAAGGTACAGCCACATCAAATTTGGCATGTTTACTATGTTTATTGTACCAATTATTTGTCACGTGAGCCGCGCGCATTCTTTTTAATACGCTTAAGCTCGTTATCTCTCCATGCTTCCCACCCGCGCGCGGACGGCGTGTAAAAAGCTCCTTCGTGCAAACCTTCAGGTAAATATGTTTGCTTCACCCAACCATCAGGATAATTATGAGGATAGAGATACTCGCCGTAGGTTTGCGAACCTACACGGTGACGATCACGCAAGTATGAGGGCACTTCTCGATAGGGGCCTTTTTTTACCTCGGCAAGAGCCGCATCAATACCTGCTTCAGCAGCATGAGATTTAGGCGCCAGTGCGCAATAAAGTGCTGCCTGCGCAAGGTTTATGCGACATTCGGGGTAACCTATAGTACGAGCTGCGTCCATAGCGGCAGCAGCTACACAAATTGCTCCTGCATCGGCATTGCCAATATCTTCTGACGCGCAAATTAAAATACGGCGCGCAATAAAAATAGGATCTTCGTTCGCGTCAATCATGCGTGCAAGCCAATACAGCACTGCATCGGGATCTGATCCGCGCATCGACTTAATAAATGCCGAAATAATATCGTAGTGCATATCTTGCTGCTTATCATAAGGTAAGCCGCGCGCTGGATTAGCCAGCTTAACGTGCTCTAGCGTAATAAGAATAGGTTTTAACCCGTCTTGCGCATGAATATCTGATGCATTGGGGCGCGCTACTTGAGAGGCAAGTTCAAGCGAGGTAAGCGCTGCGCGTGCATCGCCTGCCGCCATATAAATCAAAGCCTGTAGTGCGCTCTCATCAAGCGTAAAGCAATTATTCAAACCGCGCGGATCCGTTAGGGCACGCGCGATAATGCAGGCAATGTCATCATCGCTTAGGCGCGTAAGCTCGATAATTTTGCTTCTGCTGATAAGTGCCGAATTCACTTCAAAATAAGGATTTTCGGTTGTTGCGCCAATTAAAATAACGTCGCGATTTTCTACGCCCTTAAGCAAACTATCCTGTTGCGAACGAGAAAAACGATGTATCTCATCGATGAACATAATTGTTTTTACATTTGTGGTGAGAAGGCGGCTGCGCGCTTGTGCAAGCTCTTCGCGAACGTCCTTTACGCGTGCAAGAAGCGCCGACAAGTCTACAAAATGCGCCGAACTTGTATGAGCAATAATTTGAGCAAGCGTGGTTTTACCAGTTCCAGGAGGTCCATATAAAATGATGGATGATAAAATATCGCGCTCAATTGCCAGACGTAACCATGAGTCTTTACCGATACACGCTTTTTGACCCACAAACTCATCAAGCGTACGCGGACGCATACGCACAGCAAGCGGAGCATTACTGTTACAAGACGTAACCTGTGGCTTGCGCGCAGACGCACTCGCACCCGCTGGCTTCGCGGGAGTTTTGTTGTGCGATGAATTATTTGAATCGTTCATTAAATCAAAAAGCGTCTGCATAGCCTAAGCCCTAACCGTAAAGATAACTGTTAGTATTCAAAACGGTGAAAACGAGGATATGAGGGAAATATATCCTGCGAATCTGGCAACAAATGCCTGCACAAATCTATAAAATACGAATCCGTCATCGACGCAATAAAATCGGTAACCGTTTGTATAGGATTCTTTCGCCATGCATACTCATATCCATAATGGGAAAGGTGCTGCGAAACAGGCTCAATATGGTGGCGATAAATAATTGAGTGCGTATCATTGCGCTCCACAGCATCCAATTCGTGGTCAAATACCTGTTGAAACAGCTGCTGTATGTGTTGGCCAAATTTGCCGTCAACCTCGGCTGTCATGTAAATCTTGTCATAGTTTTCTTTTTTTGCCCGAGCAAGCTCACAAAACGCCTCATCAGAAAGCTCAATGTGATCTTTTCCTAAACTATGTTCAACACAATCGGCAACAAAAGCACTGAGCGCCCATGAGTTATATGTTCCGCCAAGACCATCGGAAAAACTATGCTCGTCACAAAGACCAGCTAAAATAGCATCTTGGCGATCTTTTCCTACATAAGCAATAATGTCGCACAGGCGCACGACACAACCTTCAAGCGTCATCGGACGAAGCGTGTTAATATATGCCTCGCCTTCGTGCCATGCACGCGCTACCATGTGGTCATACTCATCAAAAGTTGAAAGATTACTGGTTTTAATAACCTGCTGCTCAAATTCTCCGTTATGACAAATAATACCGTCTAAGACCTGCAAAGAAAGATTGCGCTTGTAAAGCGTGTCAAGCGAGCGAACGCTTTGTACATTGTGAAAGAAATAACCGCCGGTATATGCATGATAAATTGAGCTTACATAACGCTCTCCAATATGACCAAACGGGGTGTGGCCAATATCGTGACCCAATCCAATTGCTTCAATTAAATCGAGGTTAAGTCCAAGCGCGCGTCCAATGTCGCGCGCAACACGGGCTACCAGTTGCACGTGAAGATTGCGACGCGTTAAATCGTCGTTAGAACGAAACGAAAAAACCTGCGTTTTACCTGCAAGACGATTATATGCAGGAGTATGAATTATTTTTTCAACATCACGAACAAAAGCTGGCCGCAATATGCTTTCGTGATCTTCATCAAGGTCGCGACGAATAACCGCCGTATCAGGTGTTGCATACGCACTCACACGATGGTTTTTGTGCATATCCTTAATTTGATCCGCGCAAGCGCGCGTAAGCTCACCTGTTAGATGAGGCGCATACGGGTTTGTTTGTATCACGATAGAACTCCTTGTTATCGTCTTGATCTTTTAATTCTATCCAAACTTCCAAAGCATCATCGCAAACTTCTACGCCAAGGCTTCTTTGCAGCGCAATACTTTCTGTATTTCCCTGTTTGATCTCAAGCCAAGCTGTATCGCCGCGATCTAAAAATTGGTTGATTTTGTACGATTCTAACGCTTTTCCCCAGCCTTTACGTCTAAAAGGCTCAAACACTTCTAGCATACCAATTGCACCATATTCATGCTCGCCAATATAGCCAACCAGCATATCATGATCAAATCCACCCACAATACAGCCTCGGCGCAAAAGTTGAATATACTGCTCATCAGTATACGAATCGGCATACCTATACGTTTTCTTAATGGTGTCAAGATAGCTTTCGTCTAAAGACTTTATTACGCGATGAGCACCAATACGTCGCTTTTTTGAAGAGGTATACACGCCAATATAATAAACGTTTGAACTCTCATATGAATCAAGCGATGAGAGTGCCTCTAAGAGATGGTAATTTGTTAAGCAGACGGCTCGTGTAGAGCCAATTACCTGCATAAGCATGCGCGCACGCTGGGCATTATTTGACCACAACATATCACAGCCATTAGATAGACCCAATAAAATGGAGTCGTCGTCAACATATTTTACGACACCTAAACCACGCCTGAGAGCTTCGCGCAGACCTAGAACCCCTTGTGCTGCGTACGTGCGATCTTTTTTATTGGTCGTACCAGCACAAACTTCATCTAAGAGAGTAAGGGCACGCGAACGCGCGGACGCTTGCAATGAAGGTGTAGAGCTCAACTTGTAAGACGAATACACCAAAGAAAAACGCTTGCAAAGCTCGCGAGAACCATGCACACCAGGGTGACCATAATAATCGGCCATCATCGTATTTTTATGAGAAAGCAGGCGCAAACCATCAACAAACACCAGATTGTCATAGCACCTACACTGTGCCTGTATCCAGGACGAAACTTGATTAAAGCAGCTCAACTTATGCGGAGGATACATATCGGGCGTATGCCACACAGGCGAAAGCACAAAGATTGGCACCTGCGGAAATACATGAGTGAGCTCAACAAAATACGCGTGAATATCTTTATGAACCAAACGCGCTAAGCACGGCTCATAGCGATAGTTGGCGCCCAACTCAACAATAATAACCTGCGGATTTATAAACTGCGATAAACCGTAGAGTAAGCCCGGCTGAAACACCTGACCGCCAATAGACTGATTAACAACTTCTAAGTTATGAGTTTGCGCAAATGTATGTACCCACACACATGCTGGATCGCCGGTAATAAAACCTTGCGAAATGGAATCGCCTAATACTAAAAGTTGCGTCTTGTGTTCAAGCGGGCGCACGAACGTTCCGTTTGCATATATCGAACGAATAATACAACCACGAAGCGCAGGTAAGTGGATACAAACTTTGTGTACGCCACCAAAGCCTGGAAGCTGCACGCTCCCAACAAGTGGCATATCCTGCGGATCTTCAAGTAATAGATTGATGTAGCTATTGTCAGCAACATTCACAGGTGGAATATGGCGTCCATCAATATCAACAGATACGCCATCATATACAGCATGCGAGCTTTGCGTTGAGATGATCTCATCACATTCGTGAGCTTGTTGCATACGCTTAGCAATATCGAGCATTGCTCGTGTACCTGATGGTTCCTCATCCAAGCGCAGCTCAACAAAGATTTCTGACGAGTCGGTTTCAAACTGTAAGGTAATGCCTGCACCTGTACGTGCCATCTGTCGAAACAAACCAGGGTGCCATGCGCGACAAGAACCCAACGCGCGAAATTGTTCATGCGTAAAACGCCACGGACGATACCATGACTTTAGTTCTGGCGCGACACGCACGGCACCACAGACAAAATCCTTTGCAGCAACGCAGAGGGGCTGTGCACCCAATCTCCCTTGTTTTATGCGCTCGTCTAACGTCATACCTTTGAATATCTTTCATACAAATAGTAACTATCACCTGATTGAATCGCGCAAGCGCATAGGAGCCCAATTTATGCGAAGCGAATGTAACTTAGCAAATACCTTGGGCCATCATAGCTGCGGCAACTTTATTAAATCCAGCAATATTTGCACCTTGCACAAGATTGTCTTCTTGGCCAACTTCGGCAGCTGCCGTAGTTGCAGCTACAAATATATCATGCATAATATCGTGTAATTTTGCGTCAACTTCTTCAAACGTCCAAGAAAGGTGTTCGTGGTTTTGGCTCATCTCCAAGCCCGAAACCGAAACTCCACCTGCATTCGCAGCCTTACCTGGCGCAAAATATACGCCGTTTTGCATAAGATACGTTGTTGCTTCCAGAGTTGTTGGCATATTTGCGCCTTCAACGACAAACTTTGTACCATGTACTACCAGCTGTTTTGCATCGTCTAAGCCCAGCTCGTTTTGTGTTGCACAAGGAAGTGCAATATCACAAGTTTCTCCCCAAGGACGCATGCCTGCATGATAGCTTGCATGTGGACGAGCCTTAACATACTCACTTATACGCGCACGACGAACCTGCTTTATGTCTTTCAGCAAGTCAACATCAATACCTTGCGGATCCATAACATAGCCCGAAGAATCCGAAACCGTAATAACATGCGCGCCAAGCTGCGTTGCTTTCTCAACGGCATAGGTTGCAACATTGCCAGCACCCGAAATTGCTACCGTTTTACCTGAAAGTTGCGTATTTTTGTGGTTAAGCATTTCGTTAAGGAAATAAATGGCACCATAACCTGTTGCTTCGGTACGCGCCAGCGATCCACCAAACGATAAACCTTTTCCTGTAAGCACACCTGACCACGTGTTAGTAAGACGTTTATATTGACCAAACAAATAACCAATTTCGCGGCCGCCAACACCAATATCACCAGCTGGCACATCGGTATCTGGACCTACATGTTTAACGAGCTCGCACATAAAGGATTGACAAAAACGCATGACCTCGGCATCGGACTTACCTTTGGGGTCAAAGTCTGCGCCACCTTTGCCACCACCCATAGGAAGTGTGGTAAGACTATTTTTAAAGGTTTGCTCAAAACCTAAAAACTTAAGAATGCTCAAATTAACCGAAGGATGAAAACGCAGACCACCTTTGTATGGTCCTATTGCCGAGTTAAACTGAACGCGATACCCGCGGTTAACTTGTACCTTACCGCTGTCATCTACCCACGGAACACGAAACATAATAATGCGTTCGGGCTCTACAAGGCGTTCAAGCAGCGATTGCTCCTGATATTCGGGGTGTTTATCAAGGACGGGTTGTAATCCCGTAAGAATTTCGGTTGCAGCTTGGATAAACTCGGGTTGTGTGCTGTAGCGGTTTTTGAGATCGGTAAGAACCTTTTGAGAATAATTCATGGTTGAACAGCTCATATATCTCCCATCAATTGATTGTTAGTCTATAATTTTATAAAACTAACGTTGTAAAACTAAAGCTGATATACCCTATTACATAAAGAATAATTCAGACCTTTTCATTATAAGACGTAATGAGGCGTTGTGGAAAGATGTACCAATTTTGAAGGATGATTTTCTCACGAAAAAGATACTTGCCTCAAAAGGCAAACTATTTTATACTAGTCAAGCGGTCACGGGGTGTAGCGCAGCTTGGTAGCGCATCTGCTTTGGGAGCAGAGGGTCGCTGGTTCGAATCCAGTCACCCCGACCAGCTTTTTTGCGGCGGTAGTTCAATTGGTAGAGCATCAGCCTTCCAAGCTGATTGTTGCGGGTTCGAGTCCCGTCCGCCGCTCCATATTTTGAGTTTTTTGTAATCATTTTTGCAACTTTTATTCTTGCAATTTTACGAACGCGCAAACGTTTGTAAAACACATTTCTTGTGTAGTTGGCGCTGCTTAATTTGTAATTTTTTCAATCCTTTTGATGCAGGTAACGCTTAAGCGCACCTCTTGGATTCTTTTGCGCGTAAAAATTGTTCACAATTGTTCACAAAAATAGAAAACTCATGATTCATACATATCAAAGTCGGCTAAAATAAAAGACAAAGCAAACAACAAGGGAGAGTTATGCCTAATCTTAATCTGGGACGAACACTCGTTATTGCAAACCCCGCTTCACACAGCGGAAGGGGTCATGCGGCGGCAATGCGCGCACAGAGATTTTTTAATTCGTACTCTTCCATCTCAACTTCTTTTGAAATGTTGCTTACCAAAGGTCCAAAAGACGCCACACTCATGGCAGAAGACGCTCAAGACTACGACACGGTGATCGCACTCGGCGGAGATGGTGTTATTCACGAAACTATAAACGGTCTCATGAATATTCCACGCGATAAACGCCCTACACTCGCGGTTATTCCTATGGGCTCGGGCAACGATTTTGCCCGAACCTTAAACGCTACCTATAACGCACCCGATACCTCACTAGCCGAAATTTTTTCTGGACATCACCGCAACTTTGATTTAGGAAAAATTACTAATGAACTAGGAGAATCCACCTATTTTATGGAAACGCTCTCCTTTGGTTTAGATGCTGCCGTATCTGTTGATACTACAATTCGTCGTGCTGACCATGCAAAACAAGAAGGTTCTGCATTATTTGCCACGTCAGGCCTCAAAATTATGGCGCGCGGACACAAAGGTTATCAAGCACATCTCAGTTTAAGTACCAATCAAAGCTATGACTTGCCTTGCATCGTGCTGGTAGCAAATATTGGTCCAACTTATGGTGGCGGCTTTATGATTTGTCCTGACGCCAAACCTAACGACGGTTTGTTGAGCATGTGCTTTAATACCAAGCGTCCTTCGATTCCCCATTTACTAGCGCTTTTTGGACTTGCACGCACAGGTTTACACACGCATTCGAGCATTATTACTACTGCCGAAGTTACCTCATTTGAAGTAAGTTTTAGTGATCCGCTGGTACCTTGTCAAACAGATGGCGAAGTATTCCAAGGTCAAAGCTACAAAGTTATCATTTGCCCACATGAGCTTGATGTTATTGTGCCCGCTCAATGCCGTTGGTAGATTTACTAAAAAACGCTGCTGACAGGGTTGCAGACAGCATTGTGAATAGGGTTCTAGCAATGTCATCGGCAGCGTTCATATGTTTATTTATAAGAATTATGCGCCTTAAACTCCCTAAAACACCCTTATAAAAATCTTGATGATTCCATGCTGATTATTCAACACATCCATTAAAATATAGTACATGGTAACCAAAGTGATTGCCCATATACTTGGAGGTAACTATGTCACACGAAATTTCGCGTCAATTCATCCAAGGCCTTCCCAAGGCAGAGCTTCATCTGCATGTAGAAGGAACGCTTGAACCTGAGCTTAAACTTAAGCTTGCACAGCGTAACCACATTGATATTGGGTTTGACGATGTTGAGTCAATTAGAAATACCTATAATTTTTCTGATCTTCCTTCATTTTTAGACGTGTACTATGAAGGCATGAAAACACTGGTAACCGAACAGGATTTTTATGATCTTGCATGGGAATACCTGCTCAAGGCTCAGGAAAACAGCGTGCGCCATGTTGAAATGTTTTTTGATCCACAAGCACATGCCTCACGTGGAGTTGATATTGAAGATGTATTATACGGATTACTTCGTGCATGTAGCGACGCACGTGCGTTAGGCGTAGATGCAGAACTTATCATGTGCTTCCTGCGCGATTTTAGTGCCGAAAGTGCTCGTCTTACATTTGAGGCTGTTTCAGAGTTTGCCGATCATCTCATAGGTGTTGGCCTTGATTCGGACGAACACAATAATCCCCCACTCAAATTCTTTAACCAATTTGCACACGCGCGAGAACTAGGGCTTCACGTTACCGCTCATGCCGACATAGACCAAAAAGATTCTATAGAGCATATTAAGCAGCTCCTTGAGATAATTGATGTAGAACGTATTGATCATGGAACCAACATCGTTGAAGATCCTGATTTGGTTGAGTTGGCTGCAAAGCGTGGCGTTGGCCTTACATCATGCCCTATTTCTAATACCTTCTGTGGCAACGACACTAAGCAAAACGAAGTTAAGGATTTGCTGAATCGCGGTGTACAAATATGCATTAACTCAGATGATCCCGCCTATTTTGGTGGCTACATCTGCGATAACTACGAAGTTCTTGCACAAAGTGGGATGTTTTCGCGCGAAGATATTATTGAGCTTGCTAAAAATAGCTTTAGAATGAGCTGGATTTCCGACGAACGAAAAACTTTATACCTACAAGAAATTGACGCTTATGTTGCTCACTGGGATGAGACACACGCCTAAAAGCAGCCACATATAAGCACGTAGATAGGAACTCATGCGCACAATGAAGCCCTAAGAACCAATGTTCTTAGGGCTTATTTAATCCTATAGCAACACCACTACATGTGAGCAGAACCTTACACGCACGGCTGCGCGCATCACAAAGAGCTTAGCGAGCAGCAGCTTGAAGTGCAGCCTTAACTTCGGCAGCAGTCTTAAGACACATAACTTTCTCGGTAAGTGCATCGGCCTCTGCTTTTGTCCACGCAGAAATAATACGACGTGTACGAAGAATTGAAGGAGGATTAACCGAGAACTCATTTAAGCCGAACGAAATAAGTACAGGGATAAGCAGTGGATCTGCAGCAGCTTCACCACACATACCAACCATAACACCCTTTTCATTACCAGCAGAAATAATGCGCTTAAGCGAACGCAACACTGCAGGCTGATATACGTCATACAGATATGCAACACGATCATTTCCACGGTCAGCGCACATAGTGTAACCAATTAAGTCATTAGTACCAATAGAGAAGAAGTCACACTCATCTGCCAAATTGTCGGCAATAAGAGATGCGGCAGGAGTCTCGATCATGGTACCAATTTCGATATCTTTGTTATAGGCAATACCGCGTTGATCGAGATCTTCCATACACTCTGCAACAAGCGCGCGAGCTTGACGAACCTCATCAAGGCAGGTAACAAGCGGCAACATAATTTTAATATCACCAAAAGCAGACGCACGCAGCAAAGCCGTAAGCTGAACCTTGTACTGATCAGCATTGTTTAAGCAATAACGAACGGCGCGGAAGCCCATAAATGGATTATCTTCTTTTTGCAAATGCAAATAAGGAATATTTTTATCTCCACCCACATCAAGCGTACGAATGATAACAGGCTGATTCTTCATACGAAGTGCTACTTTTTGATATGCAGCAAACTGTTGATCTTCGCTTGGGAGCTCGGGAGCGTCCATGAAAAGAAATTCGGAACGGAAAAGGCCAACGCCTTCGGCATCATGTTCAACAGCAGCGTTGGCGTCATCGGGATTACCAATATTGGCAACCAGGAGAACCTTATCACCATCACCTGTAACCGTCTCTTTACCGCGATACGATTCCAACGCAGCTTTTTCGCTTGCAAACACTGCTGCTTTGGTACGATATTTTGTGAGTTCAGCATCGCTTGGATCATCAATAACGCGACCACGAGATCCATCAACGATTACCATATCACCTGTTTTAACGGTTTTTGTAACATCTTTGACCGAAAGAACTGCAGGAATTTCCAAAGCACGCGCAATAATCGCAGAGTGAGAAGTACGGCCGCCTGTTTCGGTAATGATACCTGCTACGTTTTTCTTATCGATATCTGCAGTCATAGATGGCGTAAGCTCATGCACAACTACAATAGAGTGTTCAGGCAAGCTGGATAAATCAACGACCTCTTTACCAAGCAAATCTGCCAAAATACCAGTTTTAACATCGGCAACATCGGCTGCGCGCTCACGGAACAACTCATCTTCCATATTTGAGAACATATTGAAATACATATCATATGCTTCGCTTACAGCTTGCTCTGCACACATACCCGAATCAATAGAAGAATTGATAGTTTCTTTAATTCCGTCATCTTCGGCAAACTCAATATGAGCACCCATAATAGCTGCAGATTCTTTACCAACCGTACGCGTCATACGCTCGATTTGCGCGTTTGTTTGATCAATAAATTTTTGTAACGCCTGTGCGTAACGCTCTTTCTCTGCCGCTAGATCTGTTGGTGCGGTAGGGGTAAACGATAAATCGGGAGCAACTGCAACTTGTGCAACTCCAATACCATAACCATCAGATGCGTTAATTCCTTCAAACATGCAAATCCTCCTTGTGGCCGGCACATATGAATGACATAGAACAATACCAATTTATTAAAAATAAATTACCTTATTAGTTATTCGCGATAAGCGCGTCAAGTTCTGCACTAATGCGATCGATCGTTGCACGATTTGCAATACCCTTGCTTGCTGCAGTAGCAGTACCACATGCAGACGCAAAGCGCAATGCTTCGTCGTAAGAAGCTCCTGCTTGAGTCTTTGCAACAAAACCAGCAACCATTGAATCTCCGGCACCTGTTGCGTTCTCAAGCTTAATTTTTACCGTTGGGCAAATATGAATTTCGTTATGTTCATCAATAAGCAACGATCCATGACCACCACAAGAAACGATAACATTTTGCGCGCCTTGATCGTGGAGCTTTTGCGCATAAGGAATACAATCTTCAGGTGTTTCGGGCGAGGCGTCAAAAATACGGCCAACTTCGTGATTATTGGGTTTAATAAGGAAAGGATGTGCGGGAAGTGACTTTAAAAGCAATGCGCCTGGCGCATCTACTACAAAGCGTACACCTCTATTTTCGAGACGTTTCATAATAATGTCGTACATGTCTTCGGGGAGTGATTTTGGAATGGAGCCCGTAAGAATAAGCGTATCACCTTGTGCAATGCATTCAAGACGCTCAAGAAGCTCGTCTACTTTATCGGGGGTAATAACAGGACCCATACCATTACACATGGTCATAACAATGCCGTTAAGCTTTACATTAATACGCGTAAAACCTTCTTTAAGACGAACAAAATTAGCAGAGACGCCATTGTCCTGCAGTGTCTTGATGAGATAGTCGCCCGTAAATCCGGCGGCAATACCAAAGGCAACGTTAACAACTTTGAGTTCGTTTAAAAGCGTTGATATGTTGATACCATTACCACCGCAATAAACCTCTTCGCTTGAAGATCTATTAGTAAATCCCATGTCCAAACTAACAGGGTGCATAACATAGTCAATCGCAGGATTGAGGGTAACTGTATAAATCAACGCAAACTCCTTCCATTACACATTCGTACTTTATTATGACTCATAATATACATAATGTAACGAGAAACTCCTAAAAAATATGGACTTATGCATATAACAAACAAATGCATAAGTCCACGCTTAAATTCTGGTGCTCCCTAGGCGATTCGAACGCCTGACCTGCGGTTTAGAAGACCGATGCTCTATCCAACTGAGCTAAGGAAGCTAATAACACTACCATACTAACATGTATTATTTAAATTAGGAACACCAATATAAAGTTTTTTTAGATATGCGACGCAATAAGGGTCATATTCCCTTCCAGTTGAAGAGTTGAGCACAATGCCGTCACGATAACGTGAGATCCGCGCTTAACCGAAAGACCTGCAATGCTACCTTCACCTTCAACAACACTTACACATAAAAATGGTGCCGATTGCACAAGCTCGCGCGACCCGTTTACACGTATACGCAAAATGGTATAGCGAGGACAAACACACAGCTTGGTTACTCCATCATGCTCGGAAGCACGCACGACACCTGAAGACAATAACGGTGCATGATAGTTGATAACGTCTAAACTTTTTTCCATATGAAGTTCACGAAGGCTGCCATCTTTTTGGCGACGATCGTAATCATAGACACGATAGGTAATATCGCTTGATTGCTGAGTTTCCAATACCATGGTTCCAGCTTTTATTGCATGAACACATCCTGGATCGATTTGGAAAAAGTCGCCTTCATGAATAGGCACTTCGTTGAGCACATCTTTCCATGCACCCCGTTTTACCAACTGAGCAAATTCCTCGCGTGAATGAGCTTTCTGACCAACAATAATGGTTGCATCAGGCTTGGCGTGTAACACGTACCAACATTCACTTTTGCCAAGAGAATTATGCTCATGGACGCGTGCATAAGCATCGTCTGGGTGAACCTGAATAGATAAATCGTCTTCAGCATCAAGAATTTTAATGAGCAGAGGAAATCTATCAGAATCGATATTGCCAAACAGCTCAGGATGCGAATCCCATACCTGCGAAAGCGTGTTTCCTGCAAGAGGACCTGCCAAAAGCTTACAATCCCCATGAGGGTGTGCAGAAATTGCCCAGCACTCCCCTATACGACCATCAGGTATTGCGTAATTGAACTCGGTTTCAAGGTGACGTCCGCCCCAAATTTTTTGGTGAAATTCTGGGTTTAAACAAAGAAGCTCAAGATTTGCAACTGCTGAACACTTTGACTGATCTTGCGATGCAACACGTTCACTCGAATTCATAAGCAACCTGACCTTTTATAGCAACTTATAGTATCCTTGGTGAAAAAGCCCTTTTACCAAAATACAAGCTCAACGCGTAAAGAGCTTTTCTTTTAGTATACACATGCCTTCGCTGTAGTTGATAGTTTGCTCAAATGCTCGATAAAAGTGCACAAACTAAAAAGATAGCTACAAAAAAAGCGCATGTACACCATAGTACATGCGCAATAACTTACGATAGACCAATGCAGTAAAGCTCTTTTATGCCTCAAGTCCTTTGTTGATGAGCGCAGCAATTGAAGCTTGATCCTCGCTCTCCAAAACAGAAGCGCGAAACTTTTCGTCCATGAGCAAAACGGCAACCTTAGAAAGAAGCTGTAAGTGAGTAGTACCAGCCTCTTTGGAAGGTACAAACAGTGCAATAGCCGCACGAACAGGCTTTTTATCCATACTTTCCCATGCTACATTGCCACTAAATTTAACAACAAGCACGGTTGCTTTCTTGATAGCATCACATTTTGCATGAGGAATTGCAAAACCATCCATCATGCCTGTGGTACCCTCTGCCTCGCGCGCTTTAAATGCATCAAGAACACTTTGTTCATCATCAGCAACGCCAAGCTCACAAGACTTCTTTGCGAGAAATGCCAAAACTTCATCAACGGTTGTCGAAGAATTTTGCAGAAAGACATGTGAAGATTGTACAAAATCGCTCATATTTAAGCCCCTTATCTTATAAGCAGTGTGTATACATATAAGACTATATACAAGACTTGTATACCTTTTTGTATGACACACGAAATGTAGCAACTTTTTATATTTCCTACAAATTATAGCAAATACTTATAAGCTCTTTAGCCTTAATGGGACGAATTACAAGACACCACAAAAGCTTTATGTGCAAGACAATACAATTATGAAAGAACCTTGTTACCGTTGTTTTTGTACTCGTAGGCTTTAAAGATTACATAAAGTATACCGCCTACAACTGCTCCAACAACAATAGAAAGTACCCACCAAAGACCGCCATCAACTACAGGCAATACCAAGAATCCACCGTGAGGAGCTGGGTCGTGTACCGCAAACAACAAAGAACCAATAGCACCAATAGAAGAACCAAGCATCATAATGGGCATAACTGGCCAAATGTTTTTGGTCATAAAAGGAATTGCGCCTTCGGTAATGTGCGTACAACCCAAGATAAAGTTAACAAGTCCAGCATCGTGGTCTGACTGTGAGAAATATTTCTTGCCTACCACAACGGCAAAGGTGGTAATTAATGGAGGAACAATGCAAGCAGCCGAAACCGCAGCCATAAAGTTTGTTCCAAATGCATAGGTGTCAGTACCAATACCTGCAGCAAGAGCCTCGCCTAAGAAGAACGTACCCGTAACATACGCAGCTTTATTAACAGGGCCACCCATATCAAAAGCGCACATACAACCAATAGCCAAGCCCAAAACAATAGGACCAGATGTTGACAGGCTTTTAAGCATGTTCATCATTGCAATATTGATAGCAGACATAGGTCCAGAAATTCCAAGCATAACTAATCCAACAATGAAAGTGGAAAGCAAAGGATATAAGAAAATAGCTTTAAGACCGTTGAGATTATGAGGAAGTCCTGCAAGCAGTTTTTCGAGGCCTAAAATAACATAACCAGCAAGGAAACCGCCGATAATACCACCCAAGAATCCAAAGCCAACACCATGGCCACCTGCGTCAATTAAACCTTCTGGACTTACAGGCAAACCTTGAATAGCAATCATACCAGCTACAAAACCTGGTACCAATGCAGGACGCTTACCAATAGATTCTGCAATATAGGCTGATAAAACAGGAACCATTAAGCCCATTGAAATGCCGCCGATGTACTTAAGCATAGCTGCAAAGCTATTATAATCGGGAGCAGCTGAACTAAATGATGTAATTCCCCATAAGAATGAAACAGCAGTTAAAACACCACCGGCTACTACAAAAACAAGCATGTGGCTAACACCATTCATCAAATGCTTGTAAATGATGTGTCCAATAGACTCTTTTTCTTCAAAAGTGTCTGCGGGTGCAGCTGCAGCAGCTTGAGCTGAAGCAGCATCTTCATGTACAACCTTTGGCTGAGCAGATAACGCACGATCAATCAACGCTTGGGCTGCATTAACATCTAAACATTTTGAAACACCTACCGAAACGCATGGTTTGTTAGCAAAACGCTCTTCTTGAACGTCTTTATCGGCAGCAATAACAACAGCTTTTGCCGATGCAATCTCTTGAGCAGTTAAGCCGTTTTCGACTCCTATCTGTCCATGAGTTTCGACCTTTATGGTGAGGCCTTTTGCAGCTGCTGCATCTTCAAGTGCCTTTTTAGCCATAAAGGTATGAGCAATACCGCTAGGGCAACCTGTAGCAGCAACTATGTCAAAGCTTTGCTCCGCCATACAATCACTTCCTATCAAAGCGCGGATTATCAGTGCTTATAGTACGTTGGCAAAACATCTTTTTATTTGCCCCTTTATGTGCGAATTTGAACTGATTTGCTAACAACTACAAGCCTTAGGCCTCAATGGTAACATATTTTACGAAACATATTTACTAGTGCATTTCAAGGGAAAACTTATACCGTTCGCGTTGGAACGTCCAGGTAAACAGCTTGTGTTTTGTACAAAGGCAAGACAATTTTTTCGTGCATCTGTATGCAATAACTCCTATTTAGGTAAACACTACGATATAATGAAAATATACCTAGGAGCTACCTCATAAATTACGTAATGCATGAGTGTACAAGCAAAGGAACTACCATGGACAATGCAAATGAAACACAACAATTGAGTGCAAACCCTAAAACTGAAGAAGCGGTCGTAGATTTGAGCGGCGCACAGACCAATCCTAAAACAAAGGACGCAGGCGTAGATTTAGGTGCTGCGCTTACCAATCCTAAAGCCGACGCAGAAGAGCTCAATCAGCTTGAGCAAAATCTTTTTGTAACACGTTACTGTTCTGCTGAAATTGCAGGGT
>CAMXVQ010000016.1 GCA_947252455.1 uncultured Atopobium sp.
TGACAGACAGGGTCTCGTGGGCTCGGAGATGTGTATAAGAGACAGGTATAAAGATACAATTGAAGTCTGTAGAACCTTCGAAGATTTTATTAAGGAATCAAATATAAATAGCGTTATAATACCTATTTTTATTGCTCACGGTGATGGTAATAAAGTAAAAATAGAAAAGTTTTTAGGTAGCTTAGATGGCGTTAATTCCAATAAAATGTTAGGGTTAAAGACAAAATATCTGTTAATTTCTTTACCAGTAATTGATAAGGAAAAATTTGCTGATTTTGCAATCAGAATGGCGGTGAATAAAGCTCGTGAATACGAATGTAAATAATGCACAGGTGTATAGGGAAAATTACATACTTGCGTTAAATAATGTAGATAATAAAACGGAATATGAAAAATTTCATGCAGATTCTTTATTTAATCTGGGATTAACAATGTATTCAAGAGGATATTCATTTAAGTCAGCTATTTATAATGGATTTGCTTGTAGTCATATTGATGACAATTTATCATTACACCCAGAGCAAATGCGAGTTTTAAATCTAATTAAAGATAATAATGGTCTCATCTTTAGTGCGCCAACAAGTTTTGGAAAGACGTTTGTCGTATTTGAATATATAGCAAGAGAGCAGCCTAAAAATGTCGTTTTAATTGTACCTACATTAGCACTAGTTGATGAGTATAAACAAAAAATACTCAAAAAATATAGAAACTCGTTTTTGGAGTATAAGATTTATACGAGCATTGATATTGAAAAAGAATATGATTTTGAACACAAAAACTTATATATTTTAACTCATGATAGAGTGGTTAATGAAGACGTAATTTCGATTTTTTCAGAAATAGATTTTTTGGTTATTGATGAGGTCTATAAGCTTAAAACTGATTTTAATAATGATAGAGTATTGATACTGAATTTGGCATATAAATTTCTAATGGAAAAATCAAGAAAGTATCTATTACTAGCTCCTTTCTTAAAAGAAATCAGAAATATTGATAAAATAGAAAATAAACCACTATTTTATTCAAGTAACTTTTCACCTGTTGTAAATAAGGTTATAGAGCGAAGAATTGCTGATGAAAATGATAGATATTTAGAAACTGTAAAAGTTGTAAATGAACTGGAGAATACCAAGCGACTGGTTTATTTCCCCACAGTGTATTCGCTCAATAAATTTTTATCTGGAACATTTGAGTTTAATAATAAACTTGGTAAAAGTAGGATTTTAGATGAATTTATAGAGTGGGCTTCAAATGAAATACATGAGGAATGGTCGGTCTTAAAGGCACTAAATAAAGGTATTTTAGTACATCACGGTCAGTTACCTTTAGGAATAAGGATGCTACAATTAGAACTATTTGATGATATAGACAGTGGATATAATATAATGCTATGCACATCCACGTTGTTGGAAGGTGTTAATACTGCGTGTGAAAATATTATTATAACAAAGCCTGCAAGAAATAAAACTGAATTTGATGCATTTGATTTTTTTAATCTTGTAGGGAGAACAGGAAGACTTTGCCAATATTATTTAGGTACTGCATATTATATACGCGGTACTAACGACAGAGAGTATTGTAAGGAAGAAGCTTTAAAGTCTATTGAATTTGAATTAACCGACAATAGTATTGACATGGATATTAATTCCGATAGATATAATGAACATCCTGAGTTCTTGAGCTTGTTGCAAGAGATGGGAATATCGTATGAGGATTATATAAAGCATTTTGCAACACAATTTAGATTTTCAACAATAAATGCCATGTACAGTAGGTTCAAACAGAGTAAAAACTTATTATACAAGGCAATTGATGATATGCTCGCAAGTGATAAACCAACAAAACTAAATGTTGTGAGGGAGCTATATAAAATCATTGAAAATGATTCAAAAAAATATAATTATAAGCTTAAAACGTATATCATTAATATTTTGACATATAAGCAGTCAAAAAGTGTTAGGGCGACTATTGAACAGGTTCGTAAAGCATTCGTTAAGTTAGATTTAGATTCTATAATAAGTGAAGTTTTAAAATTGAAAAATAGTTATATAGAATATGATTTCTATAAGAAAACGGAAGCTATTTTATATTTTATGGAGTTAGATAATGCATCAGAGAATATAAAAAAGCCTATTGAGGAGGAAATACTAAGAGTAATAGAGAATAAGTATTTTATGCATTCTCCAGGTAAAAAAATATTAAAAGATATGGGGATTTATGATAAGGATATAAATATTATTTCTGAAATTATTGGTGAAAATATAAATTCTGTTGATGAATTACAATGCAAAATACAGGAAGATTACGAAAAAGTTATTTCCAAAATAAGTGTTATATCTAGGTTTATAGTTAAAAGAATGACAAGATGAGAAAGTTACCTTTCCATCTCCTTACCCATATATTTTTCATAATTTTTTCTGATTTGATACAGTTCTTTCATATTGAATTTTGAAGAAGAATACTCTTGCATTATGGTATTCTTTTTTTCATGCAATGAATTAAGTTCTTTCAAAATATCCTTGGAGTTTGTAAGTTTTGAGTAATATTTTTCTTAGGTTTGAAATGGCATTTTCATAGAGTGTTATTTCTGACTTATGTTCTTCAAAAAAAGCCTTATCAGATGGATCTTTCTTATATTCCGGATAGATTTGACGATACATTTTTACGGTATGAACTTGTTCCATAGTATTTGATAGAGTTGAAATTTTGTTATCAATAACTTTGATTTGATCTTGTAAATTTTGTCTTGTTAATGCACTCTCTTTAATGTATTCATCTAGTTGAGATATAGACTTAAATCCTTTTTCGCGCATCAAAAGTACAGTGTCAGCTGCAGTTTTCAAATTATGTTTTGTAGCCCAATACTCATAGCCTTTGCTTGATTTTATCTTTTCATTATTCTCAATATCAAAGATATTTCCAACACGCTTTCTCACTGTATACGTTCTTTGATTAGCATTTTCTACTATGCGTTCTTTTAGTCTATTCTCAGTATAACCTTCTCCAATAGTCTTAACCCTTATAAATCTTTCTTTATCCTTGTGTTTAAATGCAATGTGCTTTCCATACTTGATTTCATAGTTAAGAGTAGCCATTCTCTTTATAAAATTATCCCAATCGTTGGATTGTTTAATAGCTCTATCTATATCAAATTGAAGCCTGCTTTTCCAAGAAGCATCTTTCTTAAATTGGTCATTTTCATACCATGACTTACCATTAGTCTTATATTTCTTTCTATATGTTTCATAGAACTCATCGATAACAGCTAGATTATTTTCTTTGCATAATTTATCGCTCTGATACCTAATTTGATGATAGCTTCTCTTGTTGGATTGGTAGCACTTGCTTGTAACCATATTTACATTATTGAAGATGATATGGTTATGGATATGCCCTTTATCTATATGGGTAGTAAGTACGAACTCGTATTGATCTTTAAGTATTCTCTTACAAAGTTCCATTCCAATTTGATGTGCCATTTCTGGCGTAGCTTCACCAGGCATAAATGACTGAATGAGGTGTCTTGCAAGTACAGTTCCATTAACTTTATTATCTTTTCTAGTCTTTATAAAAGCAGTATGAGCAGTAGAAGCAAAGCACTAATTTGTACTTACCAATATTTTTTCATTTGTCTTTTCTTCATTGGTTATATAGGCAATAGCAAGATTAAGAGTAGATTTTAAAGGATGAATTTTTGTAATTGCCATTTATACTTCATCTCCTTTGTCGGTAGTTTTATTAAGTAGTAGGGAGTGTATTTGCCATATTTCTTTTGATAGATGTTCAATTTGGGACTGCATATCTTTGAGGTCATCGGTATAAATAACACCAGTCGAATTAACTCGTTTAGCAATTTGGTTGACACTACTTGCATACCTAAAAAGTAATCTCTGTATTTCCCTAAAGGGCTGTAAATCGACAACATAAATATCTGATTTAGATACTATTTTTCGTAGAAAATGGTTCATGGTCTTAGACTTTACCATCTTCATTTTCTTTTCAAAGAGTGCTTTTTCTTCTTCTGTTAAGCTTATTTTCAGCTGAACATTTCTAATTCTATTTGCCATGTCTGTGTTATGACTGGTGAATTCATCATTGATGTACTAGAACCTCATAACCCCGCTTTTAATGACAATCTTGGTAAAGCCAAAGGTTTCGCTGAATACGCTAGACAAAATCCAGGAGTTGGCAGAATAGAACTAATTCGAAAAAGTAAAGATGCAGCAGGTAAAGTGCGTTTTAAGAGGCTTGATATGTCCATGAGTTCTGTGCGTGACAAAGTATCTAAAGCTATGACCGATGAAGAACTAGTTCATATATTTGATACTGATGGAAAATTTGAATAGTTATCGCTCGAATTATCTAGCGAAAATATAAATGAATTAGGTAAAGTTCAAAGTCAAAAGGGTACGATGGATTTAATTGACTAAATGCTAATAACGTTCACATTGCCTAACGGTGTTTGTTAAATTACAGCTCATTAAGCCTATTTGATAAAGTTGTCACCACACTAACAACATTATCAAAGGCCAAATTTCCAATGTACTTATTTTCAGTGAGGTATATTTCCCATAAGGTTCTTAGGTATGAATCTTCTCTTATATCTTCGATTATTTCCTCATAGGCATTCATTAGCTCCTGACTTTCTCTTTTCTTTGAGGTTCTTTTTATCGCTTCTTTTAAAGTCTCATAGTCAATCTTATCTTTTTTTAGTTTGTAGAGGGTATATAGGTCGTAGAAGTCTCTCATCCTTGTTGTTGTTATATTTCTTCTGATTATGGTTTCATACTTTTCAGCTAAAATTGTTTCTAATGGATATGCCATTATTTTTATATCTTCTTGGCTAAAGATACAGGGATAGGTGTATTCTATTTCCCTTGGTGTTATTGCATCTCCTGTTGTTAAATCAAGTTTCATAGGGTTTTTGGTTTTCCCAACGTTTGCTATGAGTGAAATTCTAAAGTTCTCGTACTCGTCTTCTTTCCTAATATGACTGATGTCTTTTATTTCAAATTTTATTCCATCATCTACATCGATATTTATAATTTCTTCTATGGTTTCTTTTATTTTTTCTTCTTTTAAAGCTATGCCTTTAATGGTTGTGTCCATATCCATGGTTGTTCTATTTTCAACGCCGATTAATGATGATATTAGGAATCCGCCCTTTATTACAAAGTTATTTTTGTATTTTGATTTGGACAGTCTTTCTAAAAATCTTTCAAAGAAGTATATCTGCAGAACTTCTTGCGACTTTAGATTTTTCTTCTCTGCAAAACTTCTTATCTTGCCCTTTATGCTCTCGATATTAATCACACTAATACCTCCAGGTATTTCCTAATTTCGTCTTCTATTTTAAATTGTCTGCTGTATGTTATGAGTCGTCTTAGATTTTTATTTTTTGATTTAAAGTATCTTTTTATGGCTTCTGTAAAAATCTGCTTATCTATTTTTTCTCTGTCAATTATGATATCGCAAATTGTTCTTTCAACATCGTACACTGGGACAAGGTTGCCTTGGGGTGATTTTATTTCTGTAGTTCCAAGTTCGTATAAGTCTTTTTTTACATAGTGAACTTGTAGGTCTTCATATCTTTTTTTGATATGGCTTGCATTATAGCCTTGGGGTACAGATATATGAAATACACTTGGAGCTCTGTCGGATAAGTCGTGAAGGTATAAGGCTGTTTGATGCGAAAATATAATTCGATTGCTATTTGATGATATTAATACAAAATCGTCTGTTACTTTCCCTTTTAATTGGTATAGACCAGGCCTTAATCTTTCTAGTTTTCCGTTTTTTGTTAGTTCTGATAAATTATGCCTACTATATCCAAGTTCTTCTGCTTCTTTGTTGGTGATTACTAAATTTTCTTGTATATATTTTTTAAGCGTATCCATAGAGTCCTCCTCTCGTTTACGCTTTTATAATATGATATAAAAGCGAATATGTAAAGTTGGGCTATGGCTTATGAGCGCTTTATTCTTAGAGTGTAACGAATCGAAAAATTGGATTTCTTAGTTTATATCTTTTGTATTAACGCTATAGCTTTCACACTTGTGCGGCGCCAAGCCAAACGCGGCCATCACGCCAACGTCCGCGCCAGCGCCCCACCAAACTCTTAAAAGCCAGATCCAATTACACCAAACCACGCTGCGCCCAACAACGCTTGCGTCCAACCACGCAGAATATATGGTATTTCTTAGGTAAATGCCTATAACCCCACTATTTAAAAATAGTTCCGTATGATTATTGAATGAATGCGTTACAATTGCTATATGTAAACATGCTTAAGACGAGAGGAGACTTTCGTATGTCACAAGTCGTTTGTGGAACGCTTAAAGTTTCAAACGATTGCATTGCCGATTTGGTAGGTCATGCAGCTCTTGAATGCTACGGTGTAGTGGGAATGGCTGCTCTCGATCAGCAAGACGGCATAATGCATCTCTTACCCATGTATCGCTTACGTAAAGGTGTAGACGTAGAAACTAAAGACAACCATCCAGTTGTATCGCTGCACGTCATTGTTGAGCAAGGAGTCAACCTGGTTTCGGTTTCTAAAAATTTAATCAGTGCCACTCAATTTATCTTAAAAAAGATTGCCGAGCTTAGCGATGTAGAAGTTCGTGTATTTATTGAAGGCATACGCGCCTGATCGCGTGTTGCAGGTGTGCGCTTGCAGCAATAACGCGTTTGCTGCACGCCTTACGCACGGGCTCGTCGCGTGCCTGTGCTTACGCGCTACGAGTTGCGCACCGCGCCGCTCGCGGTGACCTTGCACTTTTTGCTTGGAGCGTATTGCTGCAAACAGCGCGAAAATCGTGCAAAGTGCCGCAAGCATCGCAAAGCGCACAAGCGCCGTACCAGCGCACCAACTGCGCGCAATACGTGCACGTGTACCGCGCTCGCACCTGCTCAAGTATTGGATAACCGTCTATGAATTAAAGGAATTCCACTGATATGATTTCTCATGTGATTCGTACCTGCTTTCCCGTTGCAGCTCAAGCGGTTGCAAACAAAGCTGATGAAATTAACAAGCTTAACGTATTCCCCGTTCCCGACGGAGACACGGGAACAAACATGTCGCTTACGCTTCAAACCGTGGTAAAAGAGGTGGAAGACCTGCCTCAAGATGCGTCGATGGAAGATATAGCACATGCAATTACGCACGGATCACTTATGGGCGCGCGCGGCAATTCTGGCGTTATTACCAGCCAAATTTTGCGCGGTATTAGTGAAGGTCTTGTTGGCGCATCCGACGAAGCTCTAAGCGTAGAAGACATTGCAAAAGCCTTACGAAACGGCGTAAAAGTTGCATTTAAGGCTGTAAGAAAGCCTGTTGAAGGAACCATTCTTACCGTTTTAAAAGACGTGTCGCTTTGCGCCGATAAGCTTGAGCAAAAACACGCAACCAAGCAAGAGCTCCTTGATGCAATTGTGGTTGAAGCATATGAATCCGTTGCACGCACACCCGATTTATTGCCCGTGCTTAAAGAGAACGGGGTAGTAGATTCGGGCGCTTTTGGTTTTGCAACTTTTATCGAAGCCTTTGTAAATGCTTATAACGGTAAAGATCAGCAGCTTACCAATTTTAAGACTACGGTCGATGCCCACGATGCCCAAGATACCAAAGACGCTAAAGCCCACGTATCAAATGCGGTTGATATTGCGGTTAACGAAGATTGGGAAGGCTCTCAGTATCGTTATTGTACCGAGTTTTTGTTCCATGCCGATTTAGAAGACTTTAACCCCGAAACTCATCTTAAATTTCTTGCGTCTCAAGGTGACTGCGAACTTTTGGTAGGAAGTTATCCCGATTATAAGATTCATGTTCACACTAATCGTCCCGATTACGTTTTGCGCCACATGCTGCATCGCGGCCAAATATATAACGTGTTTGTACACAATATGGATTTAGAGGCTCACGAACGAACAGACGCCATCCGCGATGACAAAGTTCTTGTCCACGGTGATGATTTTGTCGCTGGATCTGCGGCATCTACATCGGCCTCGTCGCCTGCTTCTAACGCACCGTTAAAGGACGTAGGCTTTGTTGCGGTTGCAGCTGGTAGCGGCCAAGCAGAAATTCTTACATCATTAGGTGTTGACCAAATTATCTCTGGCGGCCAAACCATGAATCCCTCTACAGCCGATATTCTTAAAGCTATCGAAGCCACTCATGCTCGTCAGGTAGTTGTATTGCCTAACAACTCTAATATTCGCATGGCTGCCGAAGCAGCGGTTCAGGCAGTTACTACCTGCGTTGCAAAAGTTGTTCCCACTAAAAGCGTTCTGCAAGCATTTTCTTGCATGTTCTGCGTTGATTTGAGCAAAGATTTTGATGAACTTGTGTCACAAATGACCGATCAACTTTCTCTCATTAGAGACGGTGAGATAACCCGTGCCGTTCGCGATTCGTCAGCCTCTGATGGTACGCCTATCCATGTAGGCGATGTGATGGGTATTTCCTGTGGTTCCATCGATGTGGTTGGACACGACGTATGCAGCGTAACGCTTGAAGTTATTGCTCGTATGATGGCCGAAGAAGAAAGCGATACCTTAACTATCTTGGCTGGTAAAGATATGGATCAAGCAAGCTATGACGATCTGGTAGAAAAGATAGAAGATAAGTTCCCCTCGCTTGACGTAGATCCGCAACGCGGAGAGCAACCGCTTTATCCTGTGATTTTCTCGCTCGAATAAGGCGTCTGTGGATACTCAACTGCATATATCCGAGGCATCACCGCGTCTTGCAGCGTCTTGTGCGCTTGACGCGCCGCTTGGTATGTTGTCCTATGTAACGCCTGCGCGCGCGAAACTGTTTTCTAATATTGGTATCCACACCCTGCGCGATCTTATATTGCGCGTTCCTCGTAGATACCTTGATTTTTCGCGGCATGTTTCTATTCTTGAAGCAGCGGTAAATGACACAGTTACCATATCGTGTGTTATTGATCGAATTAATCTTAAGCGTCCGCGTCCGCATCTCTCAATTGTTGAGATGTATGTAACCGATACCATAGGTATCATGCGCATTTCGTTTTTTAGGCAGCCCTGGCTTGCAAAAGCCTACCATGTTGGCGACGTTGTTGCGCTTTTGGGTAAAGTAGAATATTCGTATGGTTTTAAGTGCATGAATTCGCCGTTTATTGAGCTTATTCACGCAGCAGATGCTCGTCCTACAGACGGCCACGCTGCAGATACTCATACAGCTGACGCCCATGCCCAAGATAAACGCGCACCTCAGCCCGTGGCCACAACTCGTCTTGATACGCATATTCTGCCTGTTTATGCACTGTGCGACGGCTTATCCGCTGCGTGGTATCGACGCATTGTTAAAATATGTTTGCATAAAATTTTGCCGCTGGTAGACTGCATACCATCTGCGTATCTTGCGCGTAATCGCCTGATGGGATATTCAACTGCTATCCAACAGATGCACATGCCAACATCGATGTCTGCGCAAGAAGCTGCGCGACGCCGTTTTGCATATAACGAGCTGTTTTTTCTTCAGCTTGCACTTCGCGTGCGCACATCTGTTGAGGATGCTCAAGACCCCATACAACATTGTATTAACGGAAGCCACCTCAAAAACTTTTATAAGGCGTTGCCGTTTGAATTGAGCGCAGAGCAGCAAAGTGCAGCTCATGATCTTTTACATGATATGCAGGCAAAAACGTGCATGAATAGGCTGTTACTTGGTGATGTTGGAACGGGAAAAACCGTTGTTTGCGCCCTTGGTTTTGCTGTTTGCGCCGACACATCCACGCAAGCTGCCATGCTTGCGCCAACCTCTGTGTTAGCTCAGCAATATGCCGAAAAAATAGGCACGCTCCTTACTAAATTGTCTATCTCGTGGGCACTTTTAACGTCTGCAACAACAAAGTCCGAGCGCGCCAATATTCTGAGCGGTTTACAAACAGGGTTGGTTCAGGTCATTTTTGGTACCACATCGCTTTTGTCTGATGATGTGCAGTTTCACAAGCTTTCCTACATCGTCATTGACGAGCAGCACCGCTTTGGCGTACATCAGCGTCTTGCGCTTAGACAAAAATCTCCGTTTGCCGATTTACTTGCCATGAGCGCCACTCCTATTCCACGTACGTTGGCGCTTTCGTTTTACGGCGATCTAACCTGCTCTTTTATTAAACATAAGCCGTTTTCTACAGCAAATGTAACCACAAACGTATTAGCAAACGAAAATGTATCCGTTGCCTATGATGCTGTTGCCGCATGCATTGAGCAAGGTCAGCAAGCTTATATTATTTGTCCACTTATCGACAATCAAGACACGCGTACCACGGTTGATGACATTGCTCCCAACGCGCAGTCTTCCGCACAAACGCTGCACAGTGCTCAGCAAACCTTTGAAGCTCTCAAACATAGTAGCTTTAGCGCTTATCGAATTGGTCTTTTAACAGGTCGCATGGACAGCGAAGAAAAAGACAGGGTTATGAGTCAATTTAGGGCGCACAAGCTTGACGTATTGGTGGCAACAACCATTGTTGAGGTAGGCGTAGATGTTCCGCGCGCCTGTGCTATGATTATCCTTGACGCCGATCGCTTTGGGCTTGCAACGCTTCACCAGCTGCGTGGCCGTGTTGGCCGAGGCAGTCTTGCGGCACAGGTTTATTTGGTAACCGCTTCAAAAAAGCATAGTTTAGCTCGCCGAAGGCTTGATATTTTGGAGAACACCTTTGATGGCTTTGAACTTTCTCAAAAAGATTTGGAGCTCAGACGCGAGGGCGACATTTTAGGCTATCGTCAAAGCGGTACGCTTACCCTGCATGTTTGTGATATGGTGCGCGACATGGATCTGATTGAAGCAGCTCATCGCGATGTGGGCGAGCTGTTAGATGGTGATCCTCGTTTATCGCAAACCCAACATCGAGCACTGGTGCATGAGATGCACGCGCGCTTTCCGGCTTACTTTGAAGAACTGAAAGGTATCGGGTTTTAGCGCTTTGAACTGTGAACCTTTGCACCTGCGCCGTCCGCTGCGTCCTCGCCGTTCGCGCCGTCCGCGCCGTTCGCGCCACGTATTAACTCATAAAGCTCTCTTGAAAGGAACCATATGCGTATTGTAAGTGGAGTTTGGGCTGGTAAAGAGCTCATTACTTTGCAGGGACGAAACGTCACGCGTCCAACTACTTCGCGCTTGCGTGAGTCTATAGCGTCTATGGTTAAGCATGAGTTTGATTTGGACTTGGCTCGCGCGTACGTTTTGGATACATTTGCAGGTTCAGGAGCTTTGGGTTTTGAGCTTATGTCGCAAGGTGCAGCATATTTGGCGTCTATCGAAAAAGATCGCAATGCTTTTAAGATTTTGCAAACCAACGCGCAAAACCTTGGATGCAAGCCAAACACGTTTACGGCGTTGTACGGTGATTGCATGAATCACACCCTCATTGAGCGTATTAAGCACCCAATTAATTGTGTACTGCTTGATCCACCGTATGCCTATAAGCCAGATGAGGTATGTAAGCTTTTTGATGCATTAAGTTTGGCGCATGTGCTTGATTTGCATGCGCTTGTAGTGTACGAGCACGAAAAACATACCACACTTGAAAAAAGTATCCGCACCCACTTTGCCACGCTTGAGCTTGTGCGCGAGAAAACTCACGGTATTACGCAGGTAAGTCTTTTTCGTGTGTCTGCACATAATTTGTAGCAAACGTTTGTTGATATACGTGCAAATATTGATACACATAAAAAAAGGAGTGCTATGAATACAGAAATTTCTCATGTGGTAGTTCCTGGTACTTTTGACCCTATAACGCTTGGCCATCTTGATGTTATTCGCCGCGCACGAAAAATGTTTCCGCAGGTAAGTGTTGCTGTTGCGCTGTCAGCGCGCAAGAATGAAACGGGCGCTACCTTCTCGCTTGAACACCGTGTCGAGTTGGTGCGCGCCTCGCTTGACGAGGCACATCTAAACGATGTAAACGTGTATCCGTTTGAAGGTCTCCTTGTTCAGTTTGTCAAGTCAATAGGTGCACAAGCTGTGGTAAAAGGCTTGCGTGCTATGACCGATTTTGAATACGAGCTGCAGCAATCCGACCTTAATACGCGTATGAATCCCGATATCGAATCCATTTACGTGATGAGTAACCCCAAGTACGGTTTTATTTCGTCCTCGGTTGTGCGCGAAATAGCAAGTATGGGTGCCGATGTAAGCATGATGGTGCCTGCATGCGTTTTACAACACCTGTATCATAAGTAGCGTAAGCTCGTGCAAGAGGGTAGTGCAAGAGGAAAGTGCGAGAGCTTGCGCGAAAAGGTAGCGCGCAAGCTTGTATAAAAACGCCTCAATGTGCGTTCTTGGTTGTAAAGCTTATGGAACTGTATGCAATATGATAAAATCTCCCTTCGCTTTAAGCTTTTATCTGTTAAGATAAAAACGTATGATCAAAAATGAAGTTAAAGTGAACCTATTGATCATTCACAGGATTGAAAGGAGCCCAGTATGCAGCCGGGTGAAGAAATCGAGAGCCTTGTTAATGAACTTGAATCAATGGTAAGCGAAGCCAAAACACCGTTTGCTGCTGGTCAAGGTAAAAAAATCGTTGATGAAAACGATGTTTATGAAATTCTCGATGAGATTCGTCGTGTTTTTCCCCAAGAATTTACTGACGCACGTCGTATTGTTAAAGAAGAAAACGAAACACTTGAACGTGCTCAGCAACAGGCTGACTCTATTGTTGCCGATGCTCAGCAACAGGCTATTATTTTAGCAAGTGACCAAGAGATTGTTCGTATTGCCCAACAAAAAGCCGAAGAAGTTAAAGCTCAGGCAGACCAATACGAACGTGACACGCGCTACAATGCAGAAGAATATGCTGATACCGTTTTAGCGCATCTAGAAGAAAATCTTAAATCCCTTACCAACTCTGTAACACGCGTGCGCCAAACGCTCAATGAAAACTCTGGTGACCGCAATCAATCTAATAACGTTTCGTGGTAATTGTATTCAAGCAGGTGTTTTAGGTACCTTATGAAAAAAACCGTTGCAATTTTAGATGATCGACTTTCGCAGCGCGGAAGCTCGGTGCATCTTACAGGTCATGTTGATGAAGATTCGTACGTATTGGGTGCGCACCATTTTGTGTTGCCCCAAGGCGTTGAGTATTCGCTTGATTTAACGAATGCTGGGCAAGGTATTTTTGTAACGGGTATCCTTTCGTGCACGGTTGAAGGCACCTGTGATCGCTGCCTTGACAAGGCAGCGTTTGCGCTTGAAGGCGAAGTTGACCAGTATTATCTATTTGAAGAGCCTGAGCAAACGCCCTTATCTTCTGATGAAGACGAACTCGATTTTGAGCTTGTGTCTGCTGATAACACACTTGATCTGACACATGCGCTTGAATCGGTATTACTCATGGAAACGCCTTACGTTATCTTATGTTCTGATGAATGCAAAGGTTTGTGTTCTGAGTGCGGTTGTAACCTTAATCACACTCAATGTAGCTGTGCCGAACGCTTGGTACATAACGCGTCAGAAGAACCTCAATCTCATAATGCACAAGAGCTTGCTAAATTAAAGAAGCTGCTTTCTTCTTCTGATACCAAGTAGGTACGCGAGCTAACGCGTACAAACGCGTACAAACGCGTGCCAACCAAGCACCAACTATTGCAATCGCGCAGACAAGTGTCGCCCCGCATCGTACGCGCGCCAACACGGCGCATTCTTGTTAGTAAGTTGCGCGCCTTAGTACGTGATAATTTTGTTATGTTTACGCATAAGACTTGTTTATATGGTGAGTACATGTAAAATTTCTGATGGTATAAGGAAATGTTAGGCGTATACCATATAAAACATGGTATAGTACATTCTTGCGTATTTTTAATAGATGCCGCTCAGGAGTTCATTCGCCTGACGCTATGATGTTTTAAGAGAGGTTAATGATGGCAGTTCCTAAGCAAAAAAAGGGTCGTGGCGCAACTCATACACGTCGTTCAGCAAACAGCAAGCTCGAAGCAGCAGCTCGTTCAGTATGTCCTCAGTGCAATGCTGTTAAGCTTCCACATCACGTTTGCTCTAACTGTGGCTACTACAAAGATCGCGAAGTAGTTGTTACCGAGTAATTTTGCACTAAAGCCTATGAGCAGGTCGGTCCTTACTCGGATCGGCCTTTCTTTTTTATGTGTTCAGTGCTCATTTGCGTGTTTGAAAAGTACCGTAACTCAAAGTTTGGAGTAGACCATGGTTACAGTTTGCGTTGATGCAATGGGTGGGGACGAGCCTAGTGATGTTGTTCTTGAAGGTATTCACCAGGCGCTTGTCAGCGATCCCGAGCTTCAGGTTCTTGTTGCAGGATTACCCGAAGTTGTAGAGCCTTTTTGTGCTACGCATGCACGTACGCAGCCTTTGGTGTGCACGCAAACTATTAGTATGGAAGAACACCCTGCTACTGCTGTTCGAACCAAGCGTGATTCCAGTATTGTATGTAGTTGCCGTGCGGTTAAAGATGGCCGCGCACAGGGATTTTTTTCTGCTGGTTCAACGGGCGCAATTTTTACCGCAGCAACTTTGGAAATTGGTCGTATTCGTACTATTAAACGTCCAGCTATTGCCTATGCAGTTCCTGGATTAAGTGGCAAAAAAACAGTTTTTCTTGATCTTGGTGCCAATGCCGATGCACGTCCAGCTACGCTTGTGCAGTTTGCTTATATGGGTCGTGCATATGCTCGTAATATTTTGCATGTTAAGGATCCTTCTGTGGCACTTTTGTCCAATGGTACCGAGCCAACAAAAGGCTCCGAAGCAGTTATTGCAGCTCACAAAGCGCTTGCCGAGGCAGGCCCTTGGTTTAGCGGCAATTGTGAATCCTCTGATATCTTGGCAGGCAAGGTAGATGTTGTGGTAACCGATGGTTTTACGGGTAATGTTGTTCTTAAAATGATTGAGGGCACCGTTAAATATTTGTATACGCAGCTTAAAGGTCAAGCCGCTCAAAATATGGGATATGCGGTGGGTCTTTCTTTGGCAAAAGGTGCACTTAAACGTATCGCGGTTGATTTATCTGGAGAAGAACAAGGTGGCGCCATGCTTTTAGGACTTAAAGCACCGGTGCTCATAGGCCATGGTTCAACTTCGGTTGCAGCCATTAAGCATGGAACACTTGCATGCGCTCATGCAATAAGAAGCAATCTTGCCAGCAAAATTGCTTCTGATCTTGTCCGTGAATCTTAAATGTATATCGTGCTTTTAAGCATGTTTTTCTCGTTATTATCTATAAAATAGAACGTATGTGGTTTTAAGCTTTGCTAAACTAATTTTTTTAGCATACGTATTTTACAGGTAATAAGGAGATTTATATGGATTCATCTCAAGTTTTTGAGACGGTTACAAACATTATCAGTACCGAACTTGATGTTGATAAACAATCTTTAACTCCTCAAACAGAATTTAAGGATTTAGGTGCAGATTCATTTGATCTTCTATCGCTTATTACAGCTTTTGAAGACGAATTTGGCTCTACACTTAATGACGATATTTTACAAAATATAAAAACTATAAACGATGCGGTAGACGCTATTGTCAACGCGCAATAGGTACTAAAGAGGCTTTATATGTCTGTTGAAGCGCGAATTAAGCATGCGGAACAAATTATTGAATATACCTTTGAAAACAAAAAGCTCATTCAAGCTGCTATTACACATCCTTCTGCAGTAGAGGGGCTTCCTGTTTCTGCTTCGTATGAGCGCCTTGAGTTTTTAGGTGATTCAATTTTGGGAGCTATTGTTGCTACCGATATGTTCGAAAAATTTCCTGGTATGGATGAAGGTGCACTTACACGCATGAAAATTTCGCTCGTAAGCGGAAAAACACTTTCAATGGTTGCCGAGGAATTAGGCATAGGCGAATGTATCATCTTTGGTGATTCCGAAAAAGGTACGGGCGTGCGTGGATTTACTTCCGCCTTGGAAAATGTGTATGAATCACTGGTTGGTGCTCTTTATTTAGAAGCTGGTTATGAGCCTACGGTCAAATTTATTCGCCGTACCCTTACGCCGTACATGGTGCCCGAACTAGCAAAGCATCCTATTTCGCCTAAGAGCCGTCTTCAAGAAGTTTGCCAAAAGCGTTTTCATATTGCACCAGTGTATGAGCTTGAGGACGAAACAGGACCAGCTCATGCTCCACAGTTTACCTCTGCTGTCTTTGTAGATGGTGAGTTGATGGGTAGGGGCACTGGCTCGTCCAAGAAAGAATCTCAAAGTATAGCGGCTCTGTCAGCTTTAGATAAGCTCGACGTTGATGATGAGGCATAACGTCTTTTGTGAGCTTGTCAAGCTCACAAACATATGCCTTTTTTAATGCGCTTTACCATTGCACGCGCACGAGCTTTAAGCGTTATGCTACATTTGAGATACTGATCGTTGTGAGAGGTGTAGCTTGTGTATCTTAAGTCTTTAACGCTTAAAGGATTTAAGTCCTTTGCCGATAAAACCGAGATGATTTTTGACCCTGGCTTAACCGTTGTGGTGGGCCCAAATGGATCGGGTAAATCGAATGTATCCGATGCTATGCTGTGGGTCTTAGGTGAACAAGGCCCGCGCAATCTTCGCGCCCAAGCTATGGAAGATGTTATCTTTGCAGGTTCATCCAAGCGTGATGCCGTGAGTTTTGCCGAGGTAACGCTCGTACTTAATAATTCTGATCACACACTTCCTATTGATTTTGCCGATGTTGCTATCACGCGCCGTATGTATCGTTCGGGCGAAAGCGAATATCTCATCAATGGTGCTGCTGCGCGGCTGCGCGATATTAATGACATTCTGCATGATTCTGGACTTGGTAAAGAAACACATTCTATTATTTCGCAAGGAAAGCTTGATGCTATTTTAGTTTCAAAGCCTCAAGATCGCCGTGATTTAATTGAAGAAGCTGCAGGTATTGCAAAGCATCGGCGGCGTAAAAAACTTGCCGAAAAAAAGCTTGAGCTTATGGCAACTCACCTTAATCGGATAAAAGACGTTAAACGTGAGATCCATAAACAGCTGCTTCCCCTCGAAAAACAAATGGGTGTTGCAAACCGTGCGCGCGAGTTAACTTCTGTGTTACAGCGTAGTAAAACGATGTGCGCAGTAGACGATTTGTTGGCGCTTAAAGCTCGTTATGAGCAGCTTTCATCCGAGTTAAAAGAGGCAAATGCATCGGTTGAACTCCTTGAATTTAGAAAACAAGAGGCTCAAAAGTCGCTGGAATCGTATAGAGTTTTGCTTGAACAGAAAGGCTTGTTTGTAGGCGATTTAAGTGAACAACGTCGCCGTCTTCATGATATTGCTGGTCGTATGGATTCGGATATGCGCCTGCTTGAAGAGAAGGGCAAAAATATGGTGAAGCATTTAAGCGAGCTTCGCCGTAACATGAGCGCACAAGAACACACCAAGCAGGATTTGTTAAAAGAAAAACAGGAGTTGATGGATTCTCAAGCCGAGTCTCATGGTGAGATTGAGTTTTATCTTGGCTCACTTGCCGAAAAAGAGCCTCAGCTTGCGTCAGCAAAATCTAAGCGCATGGAGTATTCTCGTACGTGCAACAACTTAAATGACCAGGTAAAGCACTCTACACGTCAGCGTGATGCCTTACAAATTTCTGTTGCTACTTTAGAAGAACGCTTAAAACGAACTCAAACCGAGCGCGCACTTTTTTCTGAACGCCTTGGTGAATTAGAAGATACTATCAAGCAAAACGAGCAAGCGCAAGCTGCTCTCGATGAAAAAATGACGTCAACAAGCGCTCAGCTTAAGGAAAAAACCGAAGAACTTTCTCAAAATCAGCATGTATTGGATGAGGCTTCTGCACAAAAAGCAGCAGCATCTACGCAAAAGGCAGAGCTTGATCGCAAACTCTTTAAGATTCGCGGCGAGCTTGTTGCTAAGACCTCACAAGTAGAGACTGCTCAACATGCTTCGCAGCGCCTAAGCTATGTAAAAAAGAAATTTTCGCCAGATATTCTAGCTACCTTTTTAGATGTGTGTCGTGTTCCAACCGAGTACGAAACGCTTGTAGAAGCCTATTTGTCTGACGTATTGTCTATGCTCATCGTCAAAGATACCAATACGGCATTGCATATGATGACCTCATGTTCTTCTCAAAAAGGACGCCTTGTTTTGTATCCAATGCCTGCGCTCACCGATACAGATGTACAAACAGCGCATGACAAGATTCGCACTACGTATGCTGCGTGTGGTACGTCGCTTTTTGACGCTTTGGATGTTAATGCTTCGTATAAAAGCATACTTTTTGCGCTTACGGGTACCGTGTTTTTTGCCGATACCTTACAAGATGCCTATGAGCTGCACAAAAAATATCCTGCTCTCACCTTTATTTCAAAAGATGGCTCATGCTTATACGCCGATGGACGTTGTGTTTCGCTCATTCATACTGTTTCTGTCTCAATGCTTGCTCTTAAGCGAACCATCCGTTCGTTAAACGAGCAAGAAAAAGATATCCAAACTAAGCAAGATGCATGTGCTGCCACAATCTCCTCTCTTGATGAGCGCATATCTGCACTTTCAACTGAAGTGGCAACGCTTAGACAAACAACCGCCCAGCTCAACGGCGAATCGTCCTCGCTTGCGCGCGAACGTGAACGAATTCAAAAGAACCAGCAACTTACTCAAGAGCAGCTGAGCCGCTTTAAAACAAAACAGCAATCGTTTGAATCAGACGATAAACTCACGCGCGAAAAGCTCCAAAAGCAAACGCATGAGCTTAAAGAGGTTACTGCCCAAGTTGAGAGCTTACATGATAGATATGAGGAAAGCGTCTCTTTGCGCAATGAAACATCTCGCTTAGAAAATCGTCTTGAAAAAGAGGTGAGCGAGCTTAAACTTAAGCTTGCGCGCGCGCAGGAGCGAAAAAACCATCGAGATGCACGTAGCGCGCGTATTGATAAAGACCTTGCGCTTATTAGTCAAACCATAGGCGAGTACGAACAAAGTGCGTTTACCCTTGATCGTATGAGGTACCGCGTTGAGCCGCTGTATAATCTCTATCAACAGTTACTCGAGCTTGTTCAAGCGTGGTCGCAAAAGCTTAAAAGTTCAGCTACGCTTGCCGAGGCGGACTCTGCTTCTCTTAAGAAAACCGTTGCCGAAGCGCGCACGCGCCTTGATAAGAGCTCTTCAGAGCTTGAACACGCAAAAACGCAGGAATCCAATCTTCGTGTTGAGCAAACGCGTCTTGAGGTTGAAGTTAAACATGCACTTACGCAGATTACCGAATTTGGTTATTCGCTAGACGATGCGCTTGATTTACCTCATATTCAAGACAGAAGTTTGTGTGAGCGTCAGATTGCTCATATTGAAGCCGAGCTTAATACTTTAGGTCCCATTAATTCGGCTGCGCCCGAAAATTACGAAGCCACCAAAAAACGCTATGAGTATATCAGCTCACAAATTGAAGATCTTGAGTCCGCGCGTCAGTCGCTCAAAAAAATTACTCGTGCTATTGAACACAAAATGAAAGAACAATTTTTACAAACGTTTAAGCAGGTCAACCAAAACTTTGTACAAATTTTTTCCATTTTGTTCCCGGGTGGGTCAGCGCATTTGGAGCTGTGTGATCAAGATTCGATCCAAGACGCTGGTTTAGAAATTATTGCACAACCACAAGGTAAAAAAATTCGCAATATGATGCTTATGAGCGGTGGCGAAAAATCCTTGTGTGCACTTGCGCTGTTGTTTGCAGTGTATAAAACCCGTACCGTTCCATTTTATGTATTTGACGAAATTGAGGCAGCGCTTGATGACGCAAATCTTTCTAAGCTCTTACATGCTATTGACGAGCTTAAGAAAACAACGCAGCTTATTGTGATTTCTCATCAACGCAGAACAATGGAGGAAGCTGATGTGCTCTACGGTGTTTCGATGCATGCCGATGGAGTTAGCCACGTGGTAAGCCAGCGTTTACGTGAGGCTTTGCAGACCGAGGGTATTTCGCATACTAACAAGTAAGAGGGGAATCACATGTTTAATTTTACTGAGCGATTAAAAGCAGGACTTGCTCGTTCGCGTGAAGCGTTGAGTGAAATTTTCTATATGGGCGCCTGCGTTGATGATGACTTTTGGGACGATTTGGAAGATCGTTTAGTTATGGCGGATGTGGGCGCAGAGCTTACTGCGCGCATCTGCGATGATCTTCGTGATTTAGCTGCTCAAAAGGGGTATACACAAGCTGCTCAAATTCAACAAGCGCTGATTGATCGTCTTGCACAAGAGTTTTATACCATCGATTACGATATGTTTTCAACCTATCCTGGCTGCATTGTATTTGTAGGCATTAACGGTGCAGGTAAAACTACCACAGTTGGAAAACTTGCCTTTGTATGCAAAGAATCGGGTCATTCGTGTTTGATTGGTGGAGCTGATACTTTTAGAGCAGCTGCAATTGAGCAACTTGATGTGTGGGGTAAGCGCGCAGGTGTGCGCGTGGTAACGCGCGAACGAGGGAGCGATCCTGCTAGTATTTGTTATGATGTGCTTGAAGAAGCAGCTGCGCAATCAACCGATTTGGTTCTTATTGATACAGCAGGGAGGCTTCATACCTCAATTGACTTAATGAAAGAACTCCAAAAAGTTGTTGCAATCTCGCGCAAACGTGCCTCTATGCCCGTAAAAATTGTACTCGTGTTGGATGCAACCTGTGGTCAAAATGGACTTGTTCAGGCACAACAGTTTCATGAATCGTTGAATTTAGATGGTATTATAGTTACTAAGTTAGATGGCACTGCAAAAGGTGGCATTGCGCTGCGCATTTCTCACGATCTTAAGCTGCCTATTGTTCGTTGTGGTGTTGGCGAGCAGATTGAGGATTTGCAGACGTTTGATCCATACGAATTTTGCGCTGCTTTAGTCGGTACAAGCGAAGGGGAAAAATAGTGTTTAGTAACCTTTCAGATAGATTACAAGAAACGTTTGCGCATTTGCGCGGTAAAGGCAAGTTGAGCGAGCGTGATATCAATGATGCTATGAGAGAAATACGCATGGCATTGCTTGAGGCCGATGTTAACTATCGTGTTGTAAAAGATTTTGTTGCAACATGTAAAGAAAAATGCTTAACGGCCGATATATTGCAATCGTTGAGTGCGGCTCAAAATGTTGTTGCGGTTGTTTTGGAAGAGCTTACCGCGCTTTTAGGTACTACCGAATCAAAACTCACTTTTTCGCCTCATCGTACGCCTCATGTTATTATGCTTTGTGGTCTTCAGGGTTCAGGTAAAACTACGGCTGCAGCAAAGCTTGCGTATTTGCTTAAAAGTCAAGGTCATGCTCCCTTACTTGCAGCATGTGATACACATCGTCCGGCCGCAGCCGACCAATTGCAAACGCTTGGTGAAGAAATTGGTGTTCGTGTGTACAGAGGCGACGGAGCAAATGCAATACGTGTAGCTCAAGAGGCGGTTCAAGATGCAATAGACAATCTTAAAGACGTTGTTATTGTTGATACGGCTGGTCGTTTGCAAATTGACGAAGAAATGATGCAAGAAGCCATAGATATTAAACACGCTGTTAAGCCCGAACAAATTTTGATGGTCGTAGACGCTATGGCAGGTCAAGACATTGTGAACGTTGTTCAAGAGTTTTCTAAACGTCTTGATTTTGACGGCGTTATCATGTCTAAACTCGATGGTGATGCACGCGGCGGTGGCGCCTTATCAGTTAGAGAAGTAACTGGTAAACCCATTAAATTTGTTTCTATGGGAGAAAAACCATCATCACTTGAGGTGTTTCATCCCGATCGCATGGCAAAACGTATCTTGGGCATGGGCGATGTTGTTGGTATTATCGAACAAGCTCAAAAGGTTGCTCAAAAGTCTGATTACGAGCAAGCTGAACGCATGCTGCGTGAGGGCTTTACCATGAATGACATGCTTGATCAAATGCATCAGATCTCAAAAATGGGCGGCATTAAAAAGATTATTTCGTCGCTTCCTGGTGGTGATAAAGCACTGCGCCAAGCTGGAGATACCATGGGCGAAGCTCAGATCAAACAGATCGAAGCAATTATTTATTCGATGACAAAACAAGAGAGACTGCGTCCAAAAATTATCAACGGTCAGCGTAGACGTCGTATTGCAGAAGGTAGCGGTAGAACTGTTCAAGAGGTTAACCAGCTGCTTCGTCAATGGGGCGAAATGAATAAGATGATGAGCAAAATGCGTCAACTTACCCAAGGTGGCGCAGGTGCTAAGCGTGGATTGCGTCAGATGAAAGATATGATGCGTCAGATGGGCGTCTCATCTGGTGGGGCTAATCCTTTTGGTGCGCCAGGCATGGGTGGGTCTTTGCCCAATTTAGGAAATTTTGGTGGTATGGGCTCTGCCAAGAATCCTTTTGGTAATGGCAAGTTTCCCTTTTAGAATTGCGTTTATGCACCATGAATATTCAACACGTTACCAACCTTAACGCCAAAGAGCTTGCTCCTTATGTAAGCCTTTCAAATCGTGAGCTTAAAAACATTGCTCATCCAGGGGATTCTTTTGTCATTTGCGAATCACTTTTGGTGCTACAAACTATTTTTGAGTTGCATGTAGAGGTTGTATCTGTGCTTGTGTGGGATAAGCATCTAAGCAATCTTGAGCGCAGTATCTCACCTGAGGCTTTTGGCGATGTGCCTATATATGTTGCATCTCATGAGCTTTTGTCTAAGCTTGTGGGTTTTAATGTATGTCGTGGATATTATGCATGCGTACGCAGGCCTTCGCTTTTGTCAAGTGCTTCCGTTGATTGGCACTCTTATACGCGTATTGCTGTGGTGGAAGACTTATGCGATGTGTCAAATCTTGGTGCGCTTATACGTAATGCTTGCGCGCTTGGTATTGATGCCGTGGTGTGTTCGCCCACCTGCGCTGATCCATTTAACAGGCGTTGTGTGCGCACCTCTATGGGAACGGTGTTTAGATTGCCGATCATACAGGCTAATTCTAACTGGCCGTATGACGTGTTTTCTTGCCTTTCAGCTGCAGATTATACGGTTTTTGGTGCCGCATTACGCAAAGACGCTTTAAATGTGCACGATGTCGATTTTTCGCATTATAAACGTTGTGCGCTTTGTTTTGGCAACGAATCAAAAGGACTTTCAACACCTGTTATCGATGCGTGTGATCAGCTGGTTATGATACCTATGAAACATGGCGTTGATTCGCTTAACGTTGCTGCGTCATCGGCTGTTTTATTTTGGGATATGTGCTCTTAAACGTACGATTTTAGCTAGGCATTACTGCTAAGTTTTGTTGCAAGTGCACAAATTGCCTGCTTATAGCCGTCTATACCTTCACCAATAATACTTTTGAAACACGCAGCGCGTATATAAGAAATTTTGCGAAACTCGTCACGCTCGTCTATGTTTGTAATGTGCACCTCAACTGTTGGAATATTTACGGCTTTAAGCGCGTCAAGAAGTGCGATAGA
>CAMXVQ010000017.1 GCA_947252455.1 uncultured Atopobium sp.
TTTACATCGCTACAACAAATGCGCTCATCTCTCAACGCGCACATCTCTGTGTTCTGAACTTAAAGGAGCAGGTATGCAAGATCAAACGCATGATCCAAACGGTTTTGATTCGCACGCGCATAAAAATGATGCGGAAAAATTAGCAAATAAGACGCCAGACACGCTGGATGATCACGATGGTGAGGCACTGGGTGCTCACGATGGCGAAGCACCAGATCAAGCACCAGATTCACTGGTCAATCAAGACAGCAATCTTGAACACGCGGCCTCAAACAATGCAGATTTGGATTCCTTAGAGTTACAAGACAGCGTAACAGACGCAGCAAGCAAAAGCGAAGAAACTGCAAGCGCGCAGGATTCAGAAGCTTCACCAGCCGTTTTGCATAAGAATGTTTTCAAAAATCTTGCTGAGCAAACAAAAGAAAAGACGCACCACAGGCGACATAAAGTTTTTTCGGCTGTTAAAGCATTTTTGTGCCTTGTAGTACTTGTTATTGTACTTGCGGCGCTTGCATTTGTTGGATATGCCGCCTATCTTGAGAGCCACTATTCGCGCATAGCCGATAATAAAATGCTTAAAATTGAAAGTCCACGCGCCGAAATTGAAGGTGGTCAGCCTCAACAGGTGTCCTACGACACCACCTATACACTTACTACGTATAACGTAGGTTTTGGTGCATATACGCCCGATTATACCTTCTTTATGGATAAAGGCGTTATGAAGGACGGCACACCTAAACAAGGTGTACATGGAAAGGCGGTAAGTCTAGAAAGCGTAGAAGCTGCAACTCAAGGATCAATTGCAACGATTGCGAGCGCGGTAAATGGATCCGCGCCCGACTTTATGTTCTTCCAAGAGATCGACACCGATTCTGATAGAAGTTATCACGTTAACCAAGTAAAGGCCGTTAAAGATACATTTTCTACCTACGAATCAAGTTTTGCGTCTAATTTCCATTCGGGCTTTCTTGCCTACCCCTTACACGATATGCACGGAAAGGTTAATTCGGGAATTCTTACCTTATCGCGCGTTAACATGATAAATTCTATTCGCAGAAGCTATCCTGTTACCACTGATTTCCCTGATAAATACTTTGACTTAGATAGATGTTTTCAAATTACACGCTATAAACTTCCCGATAAACATTCGCTGGTGCTCATCAATTCGCATATGTCGGCCTACGATAAGGGCGGAAAATTTAGAGCAGCGCAGCTTAAGATGCTTACTGATATCCTTGTTAGCGAGTATGCAAAGGGCAATTATGTGATTGCAGGCGGTGATTGGAATCACGCTCTATGTGATTCGTTGGAACTTTATCCAAGCCAGCAAGGTATTCCCGATTGGGTGAAACCGCTTAATGCAAGTGACCTTCCACAAGGCTTTACCTGCGTTGCAGCGGATAATTTATCAGAAGTTCCAACGTGTAGAGGCGATGATATTGCTTATGAAAAGGGTGTAACGTATACCACAACCGTAGACGGTTTTATTGTTTCAAATAATGTTGAAGCACAAGCGCATAATATAGATACGGGATTTGCAACGAGCGACCATAATCCTGTTCTGCTAACATTTAAGCTCAAAGCTGCTGCGTAAGCTAGGATAAAGGTACTTAGATCGCCTAAGAAGTACTGCATGAGTACATTAGTTCGTGTACAAGAAGCGCCCAGGCACAAAGCTTGGGCGCTTATTTGTTTTGTATGGAAAGTTGTACACACCTGTGCGTATCGCTTGGCGCGTGAGTTAAACATGTGTTTTAACGTGTTGTATGCTCTTTTGAGCGCTATTCAAAAGATTGGAGATCGCGAAGCCAATCGGTACAAAGTGCATCAGAAGGCATTCTAAAGTCACCACGCGGAGAAAGTGCGCACGAACCAACCTTGGGTCCATCGGGTAAGCAGCTACGCTTAAACTGTTGACTAAAGAACCTGCGATAAAACGTTTTAAGCCACATAAGGATCGTTTTTTTATCGTAGCTATCTGCAAAAGCTGTTTGCGCCAAGCGAAAGACTTTTGAAGGCCTAAAACCGCGTCTTAAGACTTGATATAAGAAAAAGTCGTGAAGCTCATACGGGCCAACTAAGTCCTCGGTCTTTTGCGCGATGGTGCCATCATCATGCGCTGGTAAAAGCTCGGGCGACACCGGCGTAGCCAAAATATCAAGTAATACATCTTGTAAATCCTGCGATTCATCAAAAGACGTAGAGCAACTATGGACAACGTGTGCAACTACATGACGAACAAGTGTTTTGGGAACTCCAACATTAACAGCATACATCGACATGTGGTCACCGTTGTAGGTTGCCCAACCAAGCGCAAGCTCGGACAGATCACCTGTACCAATTACCAGCGCACCTTCCTGATTGGCAATGTCCATAAGAATCTGCGTGCGTTCGCGCGCCTGAGAATTTTCGTACACAACATCTTTATCGTGAACATCGTGGGCAATATCTTCAAAATGCTGTAAAACAGCTGCAGAAATGGGAATTTCTTTGAGCGTTGCATGAAGGACATCGGCTAAAACAGCCGCATTACCATGAGTTCTTTCGGTAGTACCAAAGCCTGGCATGGTAACCGCTATAATTCCTGCACGATCAAGCCCTATCATATCAAAGGCGCGCGCACAAACCAACAGCGCAAGCGTTGAATCAAGACCGCCTGATACACCAAGCACGACAGTTTTTGTATGCGTATGTAAAAGTCGCTTAGCAAGGCCGTGAGCCTGAATAGAAAGCACATCTTCGGCACGGGCGGAGAGCTCGGCAGTTTGGGCAGGCACAAAGGGATGCGGATCAATAAAACGTGTAAGCGTACAGGGGCGCACCTGCAGGTCAAATGAGGTGGTCACATACGTTTTTATGGCGGCAATAGTGCTGGTAAACGTAGACGTACGACGACGCTCCTGATCAAGCATGTCTACATCTATCTCGGTAGAAACACCTGTATGTGAAAATGGCTTACTTTCGGCCAAGAGCGTGCCGTTTTCGGCAATAAGATTATGCGAAGAAAACACCAGATCTTGAGTTGACTCCGTCCACCCAGCGCAAGCGTATACATATCCTGCTATCAAATGAGCACTTTGATTGGTAACTAAATTACGACGATATGCGCACTTGCCAATTTGTGCATCTGATGCGGACAAATTGCAGATAATTGTTGCACCAGCTAAAGCATGAGCAATAGAGGGCGGACAAAGTGTCCAAAGATCTTCGCAAATTTCTACAGCAACCGTCAACTGAGGTACAGAATTGCAGGTAAAAAGTTGATTCATGCCAAAAGGAACATGAGAAAACGATGCAAAATTGATATAGGTTACCTCGTGTTCACCTGGGGTAAAATGGCGTAGCTCGTAAAACTCGTTATAAGTAGGAAGCGCGTGTTTTGGAACAATACCCAAAAGACGCCCACGATGAAAAACAATTGCACAGTTATAAAGGTTAGATCTCACCGAAACAGGTGCACCCACTAAGATAAGAGCATCAAGGTTAGCACATTTTTGTATCAAGCGTTCTACGCCTTGTTGAGCTTCGGTGATAAGTTGTGCTTGCCAAAACAAATCTTCGCAGGTATATCCTGTTATGCTTAGCTCAGGCAACACAATAAGGCGTGCCTCATCGTCGCGGTAAGCACTTAAAATTTCTTCATAGCATGCTGCAACATTTTCTGAAACACACCCCACCTGTACATGCGGCGAGCGTGTAGCAACCTTTATAAAACCGTCTTTCATACTAATGTGAGGCTCCTTTACCTGTGCCGTGAGGAAAACGTTTAGGAGGCCAGTTAGGCGATACGCAAGGCTGTGCCAAACAAGACCAATCACCAAACTTAGAATTAGGATTTGCGTCTAATGAAAAGTCAGCAAAGATGCCTGCGCGCCAATTCCTCAGTGCAACCAGGGCAATCATGGCGCCGTTATCACCGCAAACAACCATCGGTGGAACAGTTACACGTATGCCTTTTTTGGTAAACGCCTCGATATAAGCATCGCGCAGCTCTTTATTAGCAGCAACTCCGCCACCTACACAAAAATCACGCGCACCCGTTTGTTTAAGTGCTTCGTAAGCTTTTGCAACTTGAACATCTATGATAGCTGCCTCAAACGAAGCCGCAAGATCGGGTAAATTGATGGGTCTACCTGCTTGATTTTCGTGCTCAATGTAGGTAATAACCGAAGTTTTTAAGCCCGAAAGCGAAAAACTATAGTCGTGCGAATGAAGCATTGCGCGAGGAAAATGAATTGCTCGCTTATTACCTTTAGCAGCGAGTTTAGAAATGATAGGACCACCTGGATAGCCTAAGCCCAAAGCTTTTGAAACCTTGTCAAAAGCCTCTCCTACTGCGTCGTCAATCGTTGCTCCTAAAATTTCGTAGACGCCCCATGCTTTAACATGAACAAGCAGCGTATTTCCACCCGACACCAACGATGCAATAAACGGTGGCTTAAGATCGTTTGTTTCGTACAGATTTGCAAGCATATGCCCTTCGAGGTGGTTTACTGCGATAAGTTTAAGATGAGCACCTGCTGCCAAGCCTTTTGCAAAAGCAACGCCAACAACCAACGCACCGACAAGACCAGGACCTGCCGTTACTCCTACAGCTGAAAGATCCTGCGGAATCAAGGTATCAAGGCCGAGCTTCTCACCAGCTTGTTGCATAACTTCTTCAAATACGCCAACAATAGCTTCTACATGCTTACGTGAAGCAATTTCGGGGACAACACCGCCAAAACGTGAATGAAAATCAAGCGAAGTTGCAACTACATTTGCAAGCACTTCACCATGGGAATCAATAATAGCAAGGCCTGTTTCATCGCAGGAAGATTCAATGGCCAAGATAAGATCACCAGCATGCCTAAGCGCGTCTAGGCCCGCTTGCGAGCGCGTGGCAGCCTCAATAGGCCATGGGCGCACAGAAGCGGCAGGACGTGCCTGTTCTTTTTTATGAAGAAGTGTGGTGTCAAGAGGCAAAGCCGCACGAAGCACAAGTGCATCGTGACCTTTTCCGTAATAATCTTTTCGCGTTGCAATGCGTGTAAATCCAAGTTTGTTATACAGTGCACAAGCAGGTGCATTATCTGCTTCTACCTCAAGCGAAACCGAAGTACAGCCATACATTTGACCGTCGTAGGCTACACGCTCAAGCAGACGCTCTCCAATATGGTTTTGCCTACGCGCTTTAGCAACGGCAATATCGCTTATCTGGAACTCGTCACCCGATAGCACCGCACCTGCAAATCCAATAATATCTGCTTCGTCATGAGCAACCCACCACGAACGATTGGGTTGACTTAACTCGTCTGCAAACATCTGCTCGGTCCAGGGCGTATGATGCGTTTGAGCATGGCTGGCTTTTTCGAGTGCACAAACACTTTGTACATCGTTTACCGACATAGGACGCAACTGGCAATGAAGACCTGCTAATTCATCGTTTACACCAGTTGTTTGTACCTGAGCGGGCTCTTTCATGCCAAGCCTTTGGCGTTCATGTTCTTCGGCATCGGAAAGACGTGTGTACACAGGAAGCACCAAAGCAGGATCTCCGCTTTTAAGTTGGTTGTGAGTAAGCGCATAGACATAAGCTTGTATAAGGCCGCTTCCACTTGGGTGCCATAAAGACTCATCCGCAATACGAGTAAGGCCTGCTCCTTTAAAGAGATCTGAGTATTTAGTGAATGCATCTCCTGAGAATAAAAGTTCATCTTTATCGGCGCGCGCGCAAAATTCTTGGACGGCGACATCGGCTTTTACAACGCGCTCAAGCGCAAACGTGCGCAAAGCTCCTTCTTGGGTTAAATCATAAATTCCGGGGTAAACTTCTTTTCTCATAGCATCGGCCACTACGGCAACGCGACCTCTTACCCCTTGGAGCCACATATTCCATGCAACACTGTCAAGCGTCGATACACCGTACAATTTTTTGCTCATGCCGCAAGAAAGGCCCTTTGCGGTAGCAATGCCAATTCTCACACCCGTAAATGAGCCAGGACCTCGTCCAACTATAACTGCGTCAACATCATCAAGCGACGTATGCGCGCTATCCAAGCAGCCAAGCATGGTATTAACAAGCTCTACATTTGCACGACGACGGCATAGGTGGTCTTGCGCGTAAACATCAACTACCTTAAAAGAGGCGTTCTGCGGAAGAGAGCTTTCCTTTTCTGCATCAAGTTGAGTGGGTGAATCCAAAACAACACGCGCAGTTGCGCAAGCAAACATATCGGTAGATGTATCAAATGCAACTACATGGCACGATTTTTGAGTAGCAAAATTCATAGAGTTCACTCCTTACGCACAAAAATGCGAACTTATCTGGTCGACAAGGTGGTGCATATGGTCATTATGTGCAATAAAGCTAATTTGACGAGGCGGTTCATCCATAGTTTCCGCATCTTGCGATAAGCGTGTAATAACAACGTCCATACGATCTGGGCCAATTTCATCAACAAATTGCTCGCCCCACTCGATAACGCATGGACCGTCTGAATCCAAAACATCGTACAAACCGGTATCTTCTAGTTGTTCGGGAGTGCTCAGACGATACAAATCAAAGTGATACAGTGGCATATGTGCACCTTCGTACACCATTTCGATAGTAAATGTTGGGCTGGTAACATCGTCAGTAATCTGCATACCTGCAGCGATGCCTTTTGTCAGCTGAGTTTTTCCCGCACCCAAATCACCCGTTAAAATAAGAACATCACCTGCAGAAAGAAGCGTTCCAAGCAACGTACCCAAGGCTTGCGTTTGCTCTGTTGACACCGTAATAAACGTTCCTGGCGATGTCATATGTATAGACGAACAGATGTTCTTATCCATTGAGATCCCTCCCCGGGATATATGAGCATAAAAGTTACACGGTACAAACTATGTAACAATTATAGCCATTCTTAGAGGTAGATGCGCTCTAAGCGTAAGGAGAAATCACAAAGAACTTCGTAATTGATGGTGTTGCGCAAAGCTGCTAGTTCATCGGCACTGATGTATTCTGCGCCATCCTCACCTAATACGGTAACAACATCACCGCGCTCAATAGGCTCAAAGCCTTGGGGATGGGCAAGCGTTTGGAGCGGATACGCAAACATGCACTGATCCATACAGATACGACCAACCTGATGAACACGCTGTCCTTTAACTAACACATCCATTTTGTTAGACAAGCTGCGCGAAAGACCATCAGCATAGCCAAGCGGAATGGTTGCAATTTGCATATGAGGCTCGCTTACACGATAGGTCATACCATAGCTGACGCCATCACCAATACGAGGCTCAAATGTGCGCACAACGCGGGCTTTTACCGACATAACAGGTGAAAGCTCAAGACGAGAAACCGTAGCTTCGCTGGGATGAAGACCGTAGAGACCAATACCTACACGACACATATCAAACTGTAGTTCGGGATGTAAAATGGTTGCTGCGGTATTATTGCAGTGAATAAGACCCGTATAAAATCCGGCTGCATGCAACTCGCGGATAGCATCTGAAAATACCTGATACTGACGTCTAAAATCCCAGTCGCCTTCAATATCGGCTGTAGCAAAATGCGTTGAAGTTCCAATGCAGCTAATGCCTCGATGAAAATCTATGGTGTGACGAAATTCTACCGCATCGCTTGCAGCAACCCCAACGCGTGTCATACCCGTGTCAAGAGCCATGTGATATTTTCCAACGGTATTATGCACAACACAGCGTTCGCCATACGCAAGGACAAATTCTGTAGTATAGATAGTAGGAATAAGCGAATACTCAATAAGGTCATCAATCGCTGTTTCGGGAGGCTCGCTTAGCAGAACAATTGGCTGAGTGATACCAGATTTTCTAAGCGCAATCCCCTCGTCAACCGTTGCCACCGCAAATTGATTTGCACCAGCCGAGCTCATAGCGCGTGCACACGCAGCAGCTCCATGACCGTATGCATCGGCCTTAACAACGCACATAAGTCTCACTGATGGATTAAGCAATTTCTTAAACGTACGAACATTGCGACGAAGCGCGGAAAGGTTGATTTCCATCCATGACCATCTGTTATTTGGACCTATCTCTTGCATGTACTATCCTTTTACTATCCTTTGCCGAAATCTTGCAATATACGTTGTAATATACGTTGTAAATTGCGCTGCACAGCATGAAATTCGTGTGAAAAGTCTAATTGTGCTCATTGAGCATAAACACATGAGCTTGCGCAGATACTTTGTATGAACTGTATAACGTAAGTTTTCATGTCCTCATATGAGCCCTATAAACGTATCAAAACTTAAACCTGCGAAAAAGAATCACCAAAATCTTGTGCAGCAAGCCCAATATAGTTCAGTAAATCATGTGCCATAACTGCGGTTTCACCAAATTTCTTTTGTGCTAACAGCGCGGATGAGCCATGCAACTCGCATGCATACGAAGCAAGCAACACCAACTCTTCGTTAGTTACATGTGACTGAGCCAAAAGCGATGCGGTAATACCTGCCAAAACATCACCCGTACCAGCTGTTGCAAGACAGGCAGGACCTGGCTTTGGCAAAAGCGCAACATCGGTTGATACACATGCCGTTGCAGAAGATTTTGCCATAACTACCAGCTCGGATCCACCATCAGACCACACAATACGGCGTGCAGCTTCTAGCGTTGCACTCAGCGTAGAAAGAGGTTCTTTTTCAAGACCTACCAGACGAGCAAGTTCTTTTCGATGCGGCGTTAAAATCAACGGAGCATTACGGCGTATAAGCTCGGGGAATTTATCAAGCTTGTTACCAGTAAGACGAGCAATACAGTTAAGGCCATCTGCATCAACTACAAGCGGAACATTTGACGTCAACAAAGCCGATACAATGCTTACCGTGTGCGCATTTACTCTCATACCTGGCCCTATGAGACACGCGCCAAATTTAGGAGCTAGTTGCGCAACTGCTTCGCATGCAGCAGCTCCAAAAGTTCCTTCAGGAGAAGCAGGAAGCGCAAGAACAGGGATGTCTAACAGATGAGATTGAGCAAGCGCAGCTATAGATTCTGGCACTGCAAGCGTTACATATCCAGCACCAGCGCGCGCACACGCTAAAGCAGCCATAATAGCCGCTCCTGGAAAACGAGTAGAGCCCGCAACAACCAATACCGTACCACGTGAATACTTATCGTGCGCCTTAGAAGGCTGTGGAATGACATCAGCATAATCATCAAAATCAACACGCCATGCAACAGGATCGGCTTCGCGTACAAGATAATCGCTTTGTTCTGCTAAAGGAGCAACTACAATAGCGCCTACTACATCACGGGCATCGTCGCATAAAAGTCCTGGTTTAAGCGCAATCATCGCAACCGTTAAATCGGCAATAATACAATTGCCCTGTTTAAGCCCTGTTTGCGCAGAAAGGCCGCTTGGAACATCAACAGCAACAACGCGCGCAGCAGATTCGTTAACACAGTCGATCCAAATAGAAAACGGCTCGTGAGCAAAACCGCGAAAACCTGTACCAAACATAGCGTCGATAACAACATCGCTTTTAAAGAGCAGCTCTTCCAGCTCTTCGCGAGGAGGAGCAACAACAACTGCAACTCCTTGTGCCTCTGCTGACTTTGCACATACACGAATGAGGTCTGCTTGAAGCTCATCGGTTTCAACTGGCGTTACAACGGTAACGGTACAACCTTTTTTAAGTAGATAAGCAGCAGCTACCCAACCATCTCCAGCATTATTGCCAAAGCCACACATAACAGTAACGGTTGAAACTTCTTTAAGCTCTAAAACTTCTCTTCCTACAGCCAAGCCTGCACGATGCATAAGTTCAGAAATACTTACGCCTACATCAGCTAAATGGTGCTCGACTTTTTTTATATCCTCAACATTGAGAATCGGTTGCATGAAACACTCCTATAAAACACACCTGTACTTATACGTTTCACCGCGTCTGACGCATGGAGCTTTTGATTGAGCTTAATGCGTCAGATGTTTGTGATCCGTTAGAATTATTATACGTTTTTATATAATTTCATAGAGCTACATTATACGGATAACACATGTCTAATTTGTTGAAGAAGAAGTCTTATCTGTACGCGCTTCAAAGTTTGTAAGCTCACCGTAATCAAGTCGCTCAAGCTCATCAATAAGACTGCGTGCCTGCTTAAACGAATACGCTAGCTTCTCTTTGGGCGAAGGCTCGGCGACATCTTGAGCTATCATATCCTGCGTTAATGCTAAAGCATTGGCAACTGCAACCGTATGCGTATGGCTCAGCGTCAAAGCAATTTTAATGATACCAGCTTGATCCGCAATTTCTTGAGCGGTTTGCGATAAAACAGGATAGGGCTTTCCATACACATCGTGGGCAACACTTATATCAGCATATCCAATGCCACATGCAAAACCTGTGCCTAACGCTTTAACTACGGCTTCGCGGGCGGCAAAAAATGCAGCAAAATGCTCGGCAGGACGAGCGCAGGCGTCAGCATAGTTAATCTCATCAGCGGTGAATACGCGTGTTTTAAGATTTGGGTGTAACGTGAGCGCGCGCTTCATGCGTTCGATTTCAAACATATCAACGCCGATGCCTGATTGCATTACGGTTTTATGTTCCATTCTGTGTGCACTCCTTTTACCCAAACATATGTTCCTGCGCGTTATCGAACGTTATTGAACGTTTTCGCACGTTTTAGCACGAAATCGCACCAGTAGCAATCAAAACCTGCCAATTAGCGTGAACTATTCAACCGTAACCGACTTTGCAAGATTGCGCGGCTTATCAACATCACAGCCGCGCAAACGTGCCACATAACGCGCCAAAAGTTGTAGATGAATAATAGCTACGATAGGCACCAGATCCTCTTCGGGACAAGCGGGAATCCAAAGCGTGTGCTCACATTGAGCAGCAACCGATTCATCGCCATCGGTTGCAACCGCAATACATGTTGCACCACGAGCAATGACTTCTTGAATATTTGAAACGGTTTTATCGTGCACATGGTCTTGCGGAACAATTGCAACAACCAAAAAGCCAGGCTCCAAAAGCGCAATAGGACCATGTTTCATTTCGCCAGCAGGATAGGCCTCGGCATGAAGGTAACTCAGTTCTTTAAGTTTAAGCGCGCCCTCAAACGCCGTTGTTGAATTTGCACCGCGGCCCAAAAAGAGCGCGGAATGAGCATTTCTAAATAAAGGAGCAATTTGTTTGTCTTGCCATCTGCGAGAAATAACCTCACGAATAAGGTCACTCAATGCTAAAAGATGCTCAAAATGGGCTTTAACATCGCTATATTCCAAAGTTTTACGGACATATGCAAGTTGGAGTGCAACAAGCGCGCAAGCAACAATTTGTGCCGTATATGCTTTTGTTGAAGCAACGCAAATCTCAGGACCTGCTTGAACGTATACAACACCATCTGCTTCGCGCGCAGCCGATGAGCCCAACACATTGGTAATGGCTATAACTTTGCATCCCAGCGCCTTCATTCTTCTTGCTGCGCAAAGCGTATCTGCCGTTTCGCCCGACTGTGTAATGATAATGCAAAGGGTGTGATCAGTAATAAGTGGTTCTTTATAGATAAACTCAGAAGCAAATTCACAGCAAACGGGAATTTTTGCCCATGATTCGATGTATTGACGAGCAATTAAACTTACGTGATATGACGTACCGCAGGCAATCATATAAATTCTATCTACGGATGCAAGCTCATCGCTCGTCATTGCAAGTTCATCGAGCTTAATGCCGTCGGGCGTAAGACGACCTTTAAGCAAGCGCTCAAGTGCCTGAGGTTGCTCGGCAATCTCTTTTGCCATAAAGTCGGCATAACCGCCAAGCGTTGCCGCTGAAGCATCCCAATCGATATCAAGCGTAGTAGGATGCGTAATTTCTATGCCGTTATCATCAAATACCGTAATTTCACCCGTTGAATTAAGACGCGCAAACTGATCGTCTTGGAGCTGAATAACATGCGAGGCAACCGATGCCATAGGTGTGATATCGCTTGCAGCATAGGCGCCTTGAGGCGTGGAAGCAAGAACGAGCGGTGATCCTTTGCGAGCAACAACCACTTGACCTGGTAAATCGGCACAAGCAACAGCTATAGCCCATGTACCGTGCAACCGTTCGCACGCATATCTAACGGCAGTAAGCAAATTACCTTGCGCGGGGCCATTATATGCGTCACTTACCAGGTGAGCAATAACTTCAGAATCTGTTTCGCTCCTAAGCGTATGACCTATTTGTGCAAGATATGCTCTTAGTTGGCGGAAGTTTTCTATAATACCGTTATGGACAATGGCAATTCTTCCGCTATCGTCTAAATGAGGATGCGAGTTTTTGTCGGTGGGAGCACCATGTGTTGCCCAGCGTGTATGTGCAATGCCTGTGAATCCGTTGAGATTGGCAAGCTCACTGCGCTCTATGAGCGTTTGAACACGACCTGCGCATTTTACACTGTGAAGCTCTTTGTCGTCGGAAACAACCGCAATACCTGCGGAATCATAACCACGGTATTCAAGTGCCTCAAGGCCTTGTAACAAAAAATGTTTTGCTTGTTCTTTTCCAGTAAATCCAACAATTCCGCACATACATCCTCCGAAATCTTAGTGTATCTTAGCCGTATCTTAGCTGGAAAGTTTTTGCTATTCACAGCTTTGGCTATTCACAGCTTTGCCAACAATTCAAAATTACACAATCTGGCACACATGAAATATTTCTCACTTTTCACGTTAGCCGTCGAACATTCAATTTTTAAAGTTCTCTCAAACTCTAAAGCTCTCTAAATCTTTAAAGTTCTAAATCTCTCTCACACGCTCAACATTCGATCCTTCAACTTAAACAATGTAACGTACGCTCAAAAGATATTCACCATATGGTGCGGCGCTGCAAAAGAAGCAAACGCGAAAATCATACGAAGAAAATCGTGCATGGTTATCGCGAGCAGGCAAACAAAATCGAACACAACTATATTGAACCTAATAATTACATTGTTCATCTACCCATCCTTGTAGTTCTCTACAGTATAAAGCATTTAGTAGTGTATCAATAATAAGCAAAATGTATTACACAGAAAACAGGATCAACTTTCTACGCGTTAATAACGAATAGCGCGCACGTTTAAACTGTAACGTGCGCGCCCGATAAAACATAAATCCTTCTGAGTCTAACGATTACTTCTTCTAAAGCGTATATAATAGAACATATGTACGTTATTTACGCTTAGTCATCTTTGTTCTTTGATGCATAAAGGATAGACTCAAAACCGAAGCACCAAGGAAAGAGAACAGCTCGGCGATGTTTCCAGCATCACCTGTCCTAGGCGTTTGCTTCAGGTGCTTTGGTTGCGACGCTGATGTGTCGTCCGATGCGTCTGCGGTGTTGGTGTTGGTATTAGTGTCGGTATTAGTACCGCTGTTTGTGCCGGTATTGTCACCTGAGTTACCACTCTCGTGATTATCCGTATCTGGAGTTACGGGCTTAGCTGGTACAAGATCAGACCACGACATGGTTGTGTGCGTTTGCGGATTGGTTAATTCGCCAGTATCTGGGTTAACCGTATATGTAGTAGTAATAGTCTTATCACCATCACGCGTAACCTGCTTATTACCAACCTTTGTGAGACCATCCTGAGCTGGGGTGGTTTCTACCTTATCGCTTGGTACCCATACGCTATTAACAAACTTGCCTGTATGAGTAGTGACTTTGAGGCCATCTACAGGATCCTTGATTTTCTTCTTCGTGTTGTAAGGAAGCGTATCGTCTGCCTCGTACTTCATCTTACCCGGCAGGACTTCTGCTTCTTGTGTATCCATTACCGCAGGCGCAGAACTGTCGTGTTGCACTGGCGGAACTGGTGTAGGTACTGGTGGAACAGGTGTTGGCGCCGGTGGATTAGGCACAGGTGTAGGAGGCACAGGCGTATTTTTCTTTGTTCCTTTATGCACAACTTGCGTAACAGGATCTTTGTGTTCTATTGTTTCAGTTTTTTCAACTTGGGTTGTTAAGCCATTAGTAGAATCAACCTTATATGTAGTCACTACTTTTTCTGAGCCATCTTGACCCTTCGTTATAATTTGCTCTGTTCCTTCTGGAAGCGTGTCATCGTTAACATAGGTAGTCTTAAATTTAATAGTTTCAGTTTCGGTTTTCACGTTGCCGACTTTGATGACTTTGTCTTTGGCGGACGTTGTTGTTTTGCTTTCGGTTGACTGCACAGTATTCGTCAGTCCCGTATTCTCATCAACTTTATAAATTGTAGTTGTAGTCTTAGTACCTTTGGTACCAGCAGTTTCTTTAGTTGTATTGTAATCAAGCGAGCTGTCGGCTTCATACTTGGTAGCAGGCTGAATATCCTCAGTCTTAACTTCCTTATTGCCGACTTTAGTTACACCGTTTACAGCTGCTTTGGTTTCAACTTTCGGCTCGCCTTCGACCCACTTGCCGTTTTCCACCCTACCTGTTGGAGTAGTGATCTTCTCTCCGTCTTTTGGATCACTTACTTTCTGAGTTTGGCCGTAGGGCAGTGATTCATCGGCCACATAAGTCATTTTACCCTTTAGAACTTCAGAGACTGCTGCTCCGCTTGCAATATCGGTCCACGGACGTGTCGTTTCTACTTTCGGATCACTTAAAGTGCCGTCATTCGGGTTAACTTTGTAAATCTTAGTCGTGGTTGAGCCGTCGTTGTTTTGAATAACTTCTTTGTTGCCGACTTGTATAACTTCGTTAACCGGCTGTGTGCACAAGCCTTTTTTCGCCTCAACTTCCGACGTTAAGCCAGTCTTAGCGTCTACCTTGTAAGTTAAAGTAACTTCTTCTTTGCCTTTTTGTCCAGCTGTTTTTGTTTCCTGTTTTTGGTAGGCAAGAGCCAGATTTCCTTCATAAGTTTTCTTGAAAGGAATGTCACTAGTCTTTTTCTCTACGTTGCCGACTTTGATGACTTTGTCTTTGGCTTTGACAGTCTCTACAATCGGCGTGCCGTCAACCTCATCTGTAAGACCTTTATTCTCATCAACTTTATAAGTAGTGGTTGTGGTCTTAGTACCTTTAGTACCAGCAGTTTCTGTAGTTGTATTGTAAGCAAGCGAGCTGTCGGCTTGATAGGTTACGCCGGGCTGTATCTCCTCGGTTTTAACTTCCTTATTACCGACGCGGACTTTCCCGTCTACAGCTTTTGTTATCTCTTTTTCTGATGTAGCATTAGGATCCCAAGCACCGTCCTTCATTGCGCCAGTTATCACTTGTTTTTTACCGTCTACTGCCTTTGTATCGGTAACAACTTCTTTATATGTGAGTGTTGAATCAGCTGTGTACGTCGTCTTAGCTTTTACTACTTCCTCTTTTACAATCCCAAGGTAGTAATCCTGGAAAAGTTCAATCGGTGACTTAGCGTCTTTAAGGTCGTGCACAGGTACGGGTATAACGTTCTCAGGTAAATTAAGGGTAGGATTTTGGGTGCGCATATCCTTAACAGCGTTTTTAATTGCTTCGTCAATCTGCGGTCTGACGACTTGCATAGGGTCGTTGGAAGCGGCCTTACTTGCGTCGGGTTTGCCATCGGCGTCGATGCGCGAATCGTAGACAGCCGGAAGTTCAAGCTCTACCGACTTTTCGGTACCGTTCACTTTGTAAATGACTTTGACTTTTTTGTAGAACTTATATTTTTCGGTTTTATTCTTTTCAAGAATCGTCGGGTTATCGGTAATTAGTAAGTGCCAGCTAGGGCCAGTGTATGCAGAACCATTCCAGTGCGTAAGAATAGAGCTTGTGTTATTCATCAAGTTTTGAATTGGATTGCTCGTCCCATTTGGATCTGCCACTGTCCAATTATTGGCAATCAAAACGCCGCGGAAAGAATTGAACATGTTCGTAACATCAGCAGAATTCTTAAACTTTTTATTGCTAAAGTCGAGGACAAAGTTGTCGTTGTCGTTGCCGACGCCCGAGAACATTAAATTAAGCTTATCTACCTTAGAAACGTTCCACTTGGAAAGATCCAGCTTGCCTTCAAGCTGACTTGCCAGGTTAAACATCTTTTCCATGCTCTCTACGTTAGACGTATCCCAGTTTTCTATGCCCTTAATATAGTGCAGATGATCAGCAGCTTTACTATAATTTTGCATAAAGAATGTTGCTAAGTTTTTGGCAAACTTGATATTCAGGTTATCCGTAATATTAATTGTCTTGACATATGCTTGATAAAACAAAGTGTCGTTTGCACTTGGATTCGTAGAATCGTAAATATACACACGCTTATCAAAGCGCACAGGCGCGTAATCATGACCACTATCATCAAAGATAAGTTTATGTCTTATTGCTTCAAAATCAGCTTTTTTATTGTCAAGCGAATAGGAAATAACGCCCTCGTTCGCCCCGTTCTTAGGCCGAATAACAAATTCTTGATTGGCTTCATCAAAATAGGCCTCACAGCCTGGAAGGTTCTCAGCTTCCTCTTTTGTTAAAGTCTCACGCACAGGCGGAAGCGATGAATCACCATCTCCATACCCCCCCCCATTCAACACATTAGTTACAGGGGTGGATTGTGTATTCTGCGCAGCAATTGCAACTTGAGGTGCTGCACCTACCAGCACAAGCGTACTAAGTGCAACAGGCATCATTGTCTTTGCAGTTTTTAACGAGTGTTTCATGACAATGCCTCCATTGGTAATTAAAGATATTAAAATAGTCAGAGTTACGCCTTTATTGTATACGACTCTACGTCCTTAAACAAGCTTTCATATGTTTATTGTATATCGTTGTATATCGAGATACTGTATAGCCTTGTTATATTAATATACCAGACACTAAAAACTATATAGTTAAACCTGGACTTAAAAATGATTCAACTCTATATGGAGGCTATTTATGAGCAAAATCCCTAGTTTATAAGTACGCGTAACGGCACAACAATCTCCTATACAAATTTGTGAATATCTTTGATATGCAACCATTTTGCAAATGTGCTATGCGAAACCGAAAGCATTGCTGCTCCTTGGCGTAAATTTATACGACCATGCTGCCAAAGGCTTGCAACAACATAGAAATCTTCTGGCATATTCAGACATGGACGTCCAAATTTCACACCTTTTTCCTTAGCAATACGTATCCCTTCTGCTTGTCGTTGACGTATGTTCTCGCGCTCAACTTGAGCTACGTACGATAAAATCTGCAAAACGAGATCAGCAATAAACTTGCCTGTCACACCATTTATGCGTTTTCTTGTATCAAGTAAGGGGCAGTCCAGCACAACAATGTTTGCTTCTTTTTCCTTGGTAATCTTATTCCACTGCTCAATAATCTCATCGTAGTTTCTGCCCAAACGGTCAATCGACTTAATAAAGAGATCATCGTTATTTTTAAGTTTGCGCACAAGCCGACGATAATTTTTGCGCTGAAAGTTTTTTCCCGAAGCCTTATCAACATAAATATTACTATCCTGTATACCAACATGCTCCAAAGCAACAAGCTGTCTATCTATACATTGCTCTTTGGTTGACACTCGTACATATCCATAGCGCATACTATTCCCCCTGCTTATTTGTCCATGCAATTTTCTCGCGGCAAGCTACATAAAGAGTCTTATAATAAATGCGTATTCAAAACGTGCAATAACAATATGTAACGTCATAAACGAAAAGAAGGAAATTATGAAAGCACTTATTGTAATTGATTATTCATACGATTTTGTAGCAGATGATGGGGCGCTTACCGTAGGCGCACCAGCGCAGGCACTTAGTCAACATATTTGCGAGCTTACGCATGATTTTCTTAATGCAGGCGAATATGTAGTTATTGCCAACGACACACATCACAAAGGTGATCCCTATCATCCAGAAACCAAACTCTTTCCGCCTCACAATATCGAAGGAACTCCAGGTCAAAAGCTATATGGAGAAATGCAAACCATCTTGGAAGCCAACAAGGATAAACCAAACCTTTATTACATGCCAAAAACTCGCTATTCTGCCTTTGCGGGTACCGATTTGCACATCAAGCTCCGAGAGCGCGGCATTAATGAAATTCATCTTGTAGGTGTTTGCACCGATATTTGTGTTCTACATACGGCTGTTGACGCGTATAACCTTGGTTTTTCTATTGTTGTTCACAAGGGCGCGGTTGCAAGTTTTGATCCGCAAGGACATGCATGGGCGCTTAACCATTTTGAGCATTGCCTTGGAGCAAAAATTGAGGATTAATATTTAAACGTTAAAACGCGTGACTCTCTGTAAGAGGACTGGCACAACCGTTATGTTTATGAGATTTATGAGATACTTTTCGCAGCTTCTATTGTTGGGTGTGTACGGGCGGACGGACGTGGTTGTGCAAAACATTTCGCTTAATATTCGAAAAAACCTTGTTTGACACGAGCTTTTGTATCGCCGTACCACAGAATCTAAAAACACGTTTTGCATGTGCCCAGGTAAACGCGTCGGTACAGTTTTAAGAACCTCTCAAAATCGGTACGAAGGGCAATTTTTGACTTCAGAGCTCGTGTCAAACCGGGTATTTTTCGAATTTTTCTCACTTGACCTCTTCTAAAGCATTTCTTTATCACACTCGTCAATTATATATTGAGGTATGGTGTTATATTCTCTTGGATCTAATTGAAATAAATAGTCATTTTCTATATGAAAAGTTTCATTTATAAATTTTCTTATAACATCATTATCATGATTGTCATTAAACGCAATTCTATACAACTGCATTTTTTCATAATTACTTTCACTATTTATATATAAATCCTTTAATTTAGTTTTGTTTTGTGTTTTCTTTAACTCAACTTCATAATCAAAATCAGGTATTAATTTTTTTATTTCATTGCTTGCTTTGCAAATCTCTTCGTTTTTCATTTTTCTACACTGCTCTTTTCCCGAAGATCCATCGAAATATTTAAATATAGGTTCCTCTCTTTTATGAAAAATATTTGATATCAATTGATAAGATAATGAATTTTTGTTTTGGATCTCTTCTAATCTTCTCATATATACAAGTTTATTTAAAATATCTATTTCAGATGATATACTTGATTCAACAATATCAACAAAAGATTTAATATCATTTTTACTAATATTTTTTTCTAATAACACACCATTATTTGTAGATAGAAATGCAGCTTTAGGCGCTGGATTGAACAGATGACTCATATTTTTAATTGAATCAATTACAGTATTAAATTCATGTGTCAACAAAAGAACTGTCCTATCCTTTAAACATATCTTGCCCATAAATAGCATATTAATAATAGCAAATTTTTTATTACCATCGAATGATGATATCGGATCGTCTAATATTACCAAATCAGGATCTTTCTTCAATACATCATACATAAATAAAACTAAAGCAAACGCATTTTTTTCACCATAACTCAAATGATCATTCACCGAATTAACGTTATTCGTGTTATCTATATGCTTCAAAACTAAGTGATAGTTGTTGACATCATCATATTCAATTGAAACTCTATACTTATATCCCGCATAGTATAAAAAATCATTTATTTCAGAATTATATTCTTCAATTGTTTCTTTGATATGCTTCTTTTGTTTATTTATTTCACCTTGTAGCTGTCCTGCTTTTGACAATACTTCCTCTAACGTAGAATTTATCACTCTAACTTTTTCCAAAGTTAGCTCAGAGTATAGGTGTGAGTAATAGGATAAATCAATCTTATATTTATTCAATTCATCAGCAATTTTCTCTGAATATTTTAACGAGTGGAAGCCTATGTATTTTAATCCATTTAATTGAGCCAATAATGCTTCAATCTGTGTTTTAACTTCTATCAAATAGTTTATCTGTGTTTTAGAGATATTTGTAGCATTTTTAGTGATTTCTTTTATTTTATTTTCTGTTTCTTTACTAAAATATGGATTTAAAAGCTCAAAGACTTCCAACATCTTATTTAAATGTTCAACAGATTTTGTGTCATATTCTTCACTAACTTTTAAAATTGTTTTTTTCCTAATCTCATCTACTTGATTCGCACAATAAGGACATCTGTTATCCACATCCAAATAACTTTTACCATCCATTTGCCATTTTAGCCATTTAACATTGTTCTCATTTTTTAAATAATTAGAATACACTTCTAGGCCTTTGGGGATATTTTCTATTTTATTTCCCTTTCCTATGCCTTTAGCAATTGAGCCGGCTGCAGAATATCCTGTTTTAGCTTTCCCAAACCCAGAAATAAAATTCTGAAATGCATTTATTAAGTCATCCAATTCTGGATGTTCTTGAAAGGTTAGATTTATATTTTTTAAAAGCTCTTTTATCTCTTTTGTGTGATTTTCATATTGACTAGTTTTTATGAAAATTTCAAAACTATTTTTTATTAACTCATTTGGTTGAAAAATATAATCCGAAACATATTTTTCATTAAAAATCGCAACACTATTAAATGCTTCACTACAAATAATTTTAGGTCCACACTCGCTGTCCATTTCGTAATACTTAAATGGAAGTAATTCTTTCATTTTTGATTCATCATCTGTTATAGTTGCTTCTATAGCTTTTGCAATAGTCGACTTACCTGTACCATTAATGGCGTATTTAATATTAAGTCTTCCTTTAATTAGTTTTATATTTCCTTCATCTATATTGTTGCAATTTATTATTTTTATATCCATTTTAATACCTCAATAATATATTATAAAACGATATCAATTTAGCATCAATTCATCTTGCTTCTACTTACAGCCTTTAGAAATTATTGAAACAAATCACTCTAATAAGCTTTAATTTATAAATATAGTTTATTTATCCAACAACAATCCAATTCCCATCACGCTTCGATCCGATTCTTTCTATCATTTTCTTTTCTTGTAAAGATTTGAATGTCCTTTCGATAGTCCTCTTTGTTACGCTTATTCTTTCTGAAAGTTCAATTGATGTAAAGCTTGGATTTTCTATCAAAAGTTCTATTACCTTCTTCTCAGTTTTATTCAAACCGACATTATAACCGACATTAAAACCGACATTTTTATTTTCTAGTTGATCAATTACTTCTTGCTCAAACGGAATAGTGCATCTAATATAGTTATTTGCAATTTCAAAAACATCTTTCCCATATTTTTCTACAATCGTAGGAATCCCATGTCCGGTGTGTTCAGTTAGCCCCATATTTAGAAATATCCTCATCAATGTTGCGTTTCTAGGCTTGCTTATTCCATCAAAAAATTGCTCTTTTGTCATTCCACTTGGAAGTCCGCCATGTGATAATATATCGATTCTATCATTAAACATTGAAATCTGTGCTCTGTGATTATCCAATCGTTATGAACTAAAGCATTTAAAATTGTCTCATTTACACAGTCAAAATCAAATAAATAGGTGTCTTTTCGAGGTGTTACTGTCGTATCAGAAATACATACTTATATTGATTTTTACAACAATCACAGAATTAAAATAGGTCTTAGTGGAAAGACAATTATGGAACATCGTGCTATGATTGCACAAAATGTCTAAAAAATTGTCCTAAGCCCCTTTTGTCCTATAGCCCCCAAAAAATCTGTAAATACAAAAATCCTCCTCATTTTGCTGAGGAGGATTTTCTTTAGCTATGCTTTACGAAAATCGTAATTGAAATTAGTGACGCATACGCTTTCCAAATGCAATGGAAGTTCCACCAAGAGCTACTCCGAGCATAGGAAGAAGAGTTGCAAAGAAGTCATTAGTCTGTGGAAGAGCTCCCTTTACTTCAGCTTTACCTTGCTCAGGTGCAGCGGACTCGTCGCCTGCTTGGGTAGGAGCTACAGAGCCATCAGCGCTAGGTGCAGCAGGAGATGCTGGATCAGCAGCAGGAGATGCTGGGTTAGCAGGGGTAGTTGCTCCGTCAGCAGAAGGAGCAGTTACATCCATCTTAGGATCAGTTGCATATACATTGTCATCTGAACCAGGAAGAGTAGAAGTATCGTCAGCTGACACACCAAGATTCTTATTGATTTCTTTTCTCAACTCAGCTGCAGCCTTGTCTCCAGCTTTCTCTTCTTTATAAGATTGCTCCATTGCATTAATGTGATCTACCATGGAGTAACCCTCCATCCAAGGATTATTATCACCTTTGGTGTATGCCTCATGATGACCATAATCATTTTCAACTGGAGCTTCAGGTTGAGGTTGAACTTCTGCAAACGCACTTACAGAGCCCGCAAACAATCCACCAGCAACCATCAATGCAGAAAGACCTGCTGATACAGCCAATTTCGCTTCACGTTTCATATAAGTCTCCTTTTGACAACTTGTTTACTTACTCCGTAAACATCTCGTTTGAAACAATGCAAATATACATCTTGCCTCCTTTTCTTGTCAACTCCTCTCTGACTATATGTAGAAATTATGTATCCGCTTGTAAAGTCCATAAATGCATTGTTTATTACTTTACTTTAATTTCCCTTTTTCTTTTTTCAATGTTAACATCTTATTAAATGGCTTATCTAAACTGTCCTTAGTAGTATCTAACGTCAATTTATATAGTTAAGAAACACCTAAATAAATCATTTATTATTGCTCGTTTAATTGAGATATTTTCAATACCATATTCCTTTAATTGCATTGCATAGATTCATATTCAAATTATGCCAGCTTACTTAATGATATGTCTATAACAAGACATTTAGGAACACTTTCTTTTGAAGCTAGCATCTATGCAGGTTTACAATGTTCTGTCTAATTACTCCCACTCAATGGTCGCAGGCGGCTTAGGCGTAATGTCGTACACAACGCGATTAATGCCCGCAACTTCGTCCACAATACGAGATGAAATACGCGATAGAACATCGT
>CAMXVQ010000018.1 GCA_947252455.1 uncultured Atopobium sp.
GCTCGGCAGTCATGGTGTCATTGTTGGTTGCAAAGTAAGGTGAAATGTATCCCTTGTCAAATTGCATACCTTCAACGGTATCGATATCAATACCAAAGGTTTGAGAATCTTCTACGGTAATAACGCCGTCTTTACCAACAACTTCCATAGCGTCGGCAATTTTGTTACCAATTTCGGCGTCTACTGCAGAAATTGTACCAACGGAAGCAATTTGCTCTTTAGTAGAAACTGCCTTAGAAGCACTCTTCATTTCTTCTACTGCAGCATTAACAGCTTTTACAATACCACGACGAATGGCAATGGGGTTTGCACCTGCAGCAACGTTGCGCAGACCTTCGTTTACAATAACTTGAGCAAGAAGCGTTGCTGTTGTAGTACCGTCACCTACGGTATCATTGGTTTTTGTAGCAACTTCTTTAACAAGTTGTGCACCCATGTTCTCGATAGGATCTTTAAGTTCTACTTCTTTTGCAACGGTTACACCATCGTTAGTAATGGTAGGAGCACCGTAAGAACGCTGAAGTGCAACGTAGCGACCCTTAGGTCCAAGGGTGGTGGTTACAGCGTCAGCAAGTGTATTTACACCGTGAGCAAGTTTGGCACGAGCATCGGTACCAAAAACAATATCTTTAGCCATTGAGCTTTTCCTTTCAATTTAACATGCTACTTTGTGCAGGTACATCGTGTGTTTTTGCTACTTGAGCAGATATGTGCCTGCATGTATTTATAGAGAATTTACTTACTCACACAAAATTGCATAGATGTCATCGCTGCGAAGCAACAGATATGTTTCGCCATCGATCTTAACTTCATTACCGCCAAATTTGCCGTAATAAACTTGATCTCCCACTTTAACGTCTAAAGCAATGCGCTCGCCTTTGTCGTTTAACTTACCAGCGCCAACTGCAACAACTTCGCCACGTTGAGGCTTTTCTTGTGCACCGCTTGAAATATACAATCCTGAAGATGTTTTCTCTTCTTTTGGAGCGGGTTTAACTAAAACTCGGTCAGCCAAAGGCTTAAGTGTCATGATATGAACCTCCTTTTGTATGCACAACATACGTGCAAGGAACCTAATACAAATTTGAGGATGAACAAATGAAGTATTGCAACTTGCTCATCAACTATTAGAAAGCATACCCATATTTTTTTTCTTATACAAGAGGAATAACAAAATCTTAATAAGTACACTTAGATTTTCTTATTGTCTTCACAACAGTAAAACTCATAGTGGCTTGTGCGAATTGTTGAGAGTAATCCTGTAGATATATCTGCTGTATACGCACAAACTAATCTTTTGAGCACGCAAGATTTGCACGTTGATATAGCCCCGCGTCCATAAATCCTTGCGAGCGATAATACTTGCGTGTTCCAATCGAAGAAATAACATTTATCGACGTATAGCCTGCTTCGCGTGCAATAGATTTTGCACGACTAATAAGTTGCTTACCCAAGCCATGATGCTGAGCCGTTCCAGCATGACCTTCAATTTGAGCCGTTGTGCCGTATACGTGAACCTCTCTAATCATTGCTTCATGAGGCAAAATAGGAAAATGCTCGCATGCACAATATTTGTCAATCGCAGACCTATGCGGAAGAGAAAGCCTCAAAAAGCCTGCTATACGGTTATGGTCATCAACCCACTGCAAAAAATACTCTGTAGAAACGTTTGTGGCATACGGAACAACTTCCATATGAAGCGTGCGCGGATCAAGTATACTTGTTGCAATTTCGCGCATACGAATTTCGCGAGGAAGTATAGTGCTTTGTGCAATTTTTTGTTCTACCAACTGGCGCAAATTACCCTTTTTATTGCCCGAAATAATGTCGGTAGACGAAATGTCTCTGATCATACGCGAAATACGTGTAAAACATGGCGTTGCCAGCACATCGCTAACAAGCACATCTACCAGCTCTTCTTCGGTGTATGCCTGCCAAAGGCCACGTTCATAACATGCTTTCAGCCGGGCAGAATCTACCAACACACACGGATAGAGTTTTACTTCATCGGGCAGATACAAGCTGTCATGTACCAACATTTTGAAGTCTTTTTTATCGATATCTGGCGTTGAACCCAACAGGTTAACCATTGCATGCACATGGATCTTAAATCCAAATAAACGCAGCAGCTCAAAGGCTTGTTTTATATCATCAAGTGAACCTTTGCGTAAATTACGTTGACGAATTTCTTCGTTAAGCACCTGAATGCCCATTTGGACTTTTGTACAACCAAGCGCGCGCATAAGGTAGAGATGTTCAACGCTTATGGTATCGGGTCGCGTTTCGATAACAAGACCAACTACACGATGATGTGCGCTTTCGTTGATACATTGCTGTTCGCGAACATCATCCATAGAAGCTCTCTGAAATGCGGCTGCTTTCAACCAAGTTGCGCGAGCTGTATACGCTGTAGTAAATGCCTGGTTATAGGTGAGTTTTCCTGTATCAATATCGTGTTGAGTTTGCTCATAGTGAATTTCACGAGCGTGCGGATCAAAGCGCAAGCCACAGTGCTCGTAGCGCGCAACAATGGCGTTTCTCTCGTTATGTGAAGCGTATCCCATATTGAGCGCACGAAAAACTTCGCGGATAAACCAACACTGGTACGCCGTGGGATATTCGCTCCATGTTCCGCCTAAAATAATGATTTCTATTTTATCGGTAGGATGACCCATATTCACTAACGCTTGCAGACGCAAGGTTGTTTGTAAAAAGGGATCGAATAAACATTGCTCTGCACGCTGACAAGCTGGTTCTCGGCTCATATAACTTTTTGGCATACGAATATCGCTTGGACAAAAAATACAATTTGAACTGCACGGCCACGGTTTGGTAAGAAGCGTAATCGTAGCCACGCCCGAAGCAGAGCGTCTGGGCTTTATGCGCAACGTTTGAATAAGTTTTTGTTCTGTTTCATCGGTTACACCCCAAGACTTCCATATCTGATGTTCATAATGCTTAACTTCCATATACCGAGGAATAAGCTGCTTTTTTGAAGTTTGTTCTTCGTGGGTGGTAATTCCACGGTTGCATTCGTTAAGAAATGAATTGAGCTGAACAGACGTAAGCGCGCCTGTTTTCTCAACGCGCTTGATAAGCTTAAGAAGAACATCGTCAATTTGTGGCGTGTTATGATATATGTATTCTGGTGCAGTAGTCATAGTATTAGTGTAGCGCATATGCTTAGCATATGAGTGCAACAGATGTGCCTGCGAGAAAAAACACCAAGCACCAACAAGCCTGATACTGTGTAGGACATTTGCATACAAAAGATGGGGCGAACAGAAAGAACGGAAAGAAAGAGCGTTGAACAAACAAACTATGCAAACATTGGTCAGCCTTACCAATGACTTTTACAACAAGGAAGCCCAGTCGTTTTCTGATACGCGCACTCGTCCATGGGATGGCTGGGTATATGCAATGGATTACCTGCTCAAACACGGTTTACCGCCGTTTGATAACAACAAGGTAGCGGTTGTGCCAACACTATTTGAACAAACACCGTTAACACAAACACATCTTTGTGACTGTATTGATGTGGCATGCGGAAACCTTAGGTTCCTAGATTTTCTTATCAACTACCTGCAGAACAATAAAGGTTACCCCAATACAGGCACCAAAGGTGCGCTCTCTTACATTGGCATTGATAGACAATCTACGCTCACGCGGCTTGGTATGCAAAAGCTCTCGCATACGCTTATGCAACATGCATGCGTAACTATTCATACAACAGACGTGTTATCTAAGCTCATGAACGAACATGACCCTTTAGCAGAGCTTACACAAACAACAAGCATGATGGTATGCTTTGGCTTTATGCATCATATTCCCAGCTTTAAGCTCAGACAAACATTTCTATCAGCACTTTGTAAGCATGTACGTGTAGGCGGCATTATCGTGATTTCGTTTTGGTGTTTTGGCAACACCGAGCAAGGACGCGCCAAAGCGCAAGCGCAAACAGAAGAGGCATTATGCGCGCTAGCGGCACAACAAAGATATATGCTTGACGTGCGCGAGCTAGAAAACAACGATTACCTGCTTGGATGGAAGCATACGCAAGGCGTTATGCGCTATGCTCATAGCTTTTCTGAACAAGAGGTATTTGACCTTATAACCAACACAAAGACACTTAAACTTCTTACGCATTGGTATGCTGATGGAAAAGACAACCATTCAAATTTGTATGTAATTGCACAAAAAGCAGCGCAAGTCTAGTATCGCGTGCGGAATTTGACATTGTTCATGCAAACGCAAGGCAAAAATGAACATGATTTGGAAAAGGTCACATTCTAAACATGCTCCACGCTCATACAACTACAACTCATATATACCGTGATAATATGCGTTAGTTTGCAAGCCATGCAAGCGCAGCTACAACTGCGGCTTCAAAACCGCGGTCAAGCGTTGGCTGTAAATCGGGCGCAAAATGTGGGCTATGGTTTGCAGGAGCATTATTCATATCCACAAAGCCTCCCAACGTCCAAAATGTATAGGGACAACCCCATTCATCAGGGATATAAGAAAAGTCTTCCGATACGCTTTGCGGCTCGCCTTGCAATGATTGCTTAGCAAAATACGAGGTAAATGCTTCTTGAACGCGCTCGGTGGTGTCTTTGTCATTGCTTGTAAGAGGCCCTCTATCAAAATATTCAATATCGGGCGCAATCGTACAACCTGCTGCGTCACATTCTGCACGAACAATACGCTCAATCGCTGCAAAAAGACGCTTTTCAAGCTCGGCATTATAGGTTCTGGTATTAAGCAATAACACTGCATCGTCAGGTATGATATTCGCTTTATTCCCTGCCGATACAGAGCCAATAGTAAGCACGACCCGCTCATCTGAGGGCATCTCGCGCGACACAATGGTTTGCAAACGCATAATCACACTTGCCGCTAAAACAATTGGATCGATTCCTAGTTCGGGCATACTACCGTGAGAGCCCTTACCATGTAAAGTAATGCGAATAGAATATGCTGCCGAGAAAAATGCACCCACTTTTGTTGCCACGCAACCTCCTGGAAGCGTAGGCATAACGTGCTGGCCTAAATACACATCGGGCTTAGTAAACTGTGTACATAAGCCCTCGCGAATCATAGACAGCGCACCTTGACCTACTTCTTCGGCAGGTTGAAATACGCCAAGATAGGTTCCCTTCCAAGCGTCTTTATGCACACTCAGCGCTTTAAGTGCAGAAAGCAGACTCATAATATGAAAGTCGTGACCGCACGCATGCATGGTAGGAACACGGGCGCCAGTTGTGCTATCTTGCACGGTATACGTAGATGCATAGGACTTTTGTGACGCTTCTTTAACAGGCAGGCCATCAATATCGGCACGCATAGCAACACACGCACCATCACCATTTTGGATACGCGCTACAAGTCCTGTTTTACCAATACGAGTTACCTCTATATGCGAGGCTCGTAACTCGTCATATATTCGCTGTGATGTCCACACTTCTTGAAACGCTGGTTCGGGATGTTGATGAAACTCTTTATATAAGGCAACGCGCGCGTCCCTTGTTTGATCAAGCCCGCTTAATACCTGCGAAGCACTGGCTTTTATCTGCGATTTTGTAGGTAATACTGGGGTAGTTGTATAAGTGTTAGATGTCATAATAACTTCGATTCACACGAATTATGTTGGTGACTAGCATGCACACGTCATGAAAAACATCTGACATGCCACCAAGAGTCTAGTACAGCTTTACGTAGCTTTATGCTCACACAAAGCACAGAACACAAAGCTACGTATCTGAGTTGTTTTTGTACTGCTCGTCTTTACGTTGTGACCTAAACCTTTTGTACTGCTCTAGTCTTCTTGATTGTCTTGACGAGAAGAAATTTGAGCTTGAAGCAGTGCAACAAAATCATCAAACGCATATTGCTTGGTGGTGTTGGTACGATCTCGTACCGAAATATTGCCCGCTTGAGCCTCTTGCTCGCCTACGATAAGCATGTAGGGAACGCGGTCAATTGAGCGCGCCTCGCGAATCTTATAGCCAATTTTTTCATCGCGATCGTCCAGCTTTACTCTAATCTTAAGATCGCGCAGCTGCTGCGTAAGTTCGCGAGCATATGCGCGCGTTTTTTCGGAAACTGGCAAAACTTTTACCTGCAGAGGTGCCAGCCATACAGGAAATTTGCCCTCGTACTGCTCAATAAGCATACCAATAAAACGCTCAAACGAACCAAAGCCTGCACGGTGAATCATAATCGGACGCTTCTTTTGACCGTCTTTGTCAACATATTCAAGGTTAAAGTTATGTGGGAATTGGAAGTCAAGCTGAATAGTTCCACATTGCCACGTACGACCTAAGCAGTCTTTAAGATGGAAGTCGATTTTTGGCCCATAAAAAGCGCCGTCGCCCTCGTTAATCGTATACTCAAGACCCATAGTTTCCAAAGCGTTGCGCAAACCGTCTTCTGCGGTTTTCCAATCCTCGTCTGAACCCATAGAATTTTCGGGGCGTGTAGACAGCTCAACTTTATACGGAAATCCAAATTGCTTGTAGTATGCGGTAATAAGGTGCGTAACCTCTGCAACTTCATCACAAATTTGATCGGGACGAATAAAGAGATGCGCATCATCCTGCGTAAACTCACGAACGCGGAACAAACCGTGAAGCGTACCTTTAAGCTCGTGACGGTGATCAAGACCTGCCTCTGCCAATTTAAGCGGCAAATCACGATACGAACGAGGTTTGTTCATATATACCAAGCATGCACCTGGGCAGTTCATAGGCTTAATGGCAAAATCTTCTTCATCAATTTTTGTGGTGTACATATTTTCTTTGTAGTGATCCCAGTGACCAGATGTTTCCCACAATTTACGCGAAAGGATAACAGGTGTTTGAATTTGCTCGTAACCAAATTTTTCTTGCATTTCTTGCCAATAGTTCATGAGTGCATTGCGGATACGCATACCATTGGGCAACCAAAACGGAAAACCAGGGCCTGCTTCGTTGACCATAAACAGATCCATTTCGCGACCAATCTTTCTGTGGTCACGTTTTTCTGCTTCTGCCATAAGGCGTTCATGCTCGGCAAGCTCTTCTTTTGTTACAAATGCAACACCGGATATACGGGTAAGCATTTCGTTATCACTATTAGCTTTCCAATATGCACCCGAAACTCCCGTAAGCTTAAAAGCTTTTGCCATCTTGGTGTAGCACACATGCGGGCCGGTGCACATATCAACGTATTCACCTTGCTTATAGAAGGTAAGACGTGTGTCCTCAGGAAAATCGCCAATATGTTCTACCTTAAATTTCTCGCCGCGCTCTTCAAGAAAAGCAATTGCTTGGGCGCGTGGCAATTCAAAAGTTTCAACTTTGAGATTCTCTTTTGAGATTTTTTTCATTTCTGCCTCAAGAGCAGGTAAATCATCTTCACTGATTTTTACGCCCTCGGGGAATTCCATATCATAATAAAATCCCGTCTCGGTTGCAGGGCCATATGCAAAGTGAGCCTGGGGATATAAACGTTTAACTGCCTGTGCCAACATATGTGCACATGAATGACGAATAACGTGCTCTTCCATGTCTTTAGGACATTCTTCCACGCGTCCATCGTTATAGAGAATCTTCATACTCTGCCTTTCCGCAGACAAGCATCCACAACATGCTTTTACTGCTTAAGCGAACTGTATAGGTATACATGCTGATGTGCCGTTCAAACAATGAAATGTCCATTGGCTTGTACTATCAAAAAATTGCTACGTACGACAACTACGTAGCAAATAATTTTGATACAATCCATTGCAATAAAGGGATTGTTGTACACGCAAACGGCAAACAACTATGCATGTGTATAGCGAGTTTATCACAAGTCATGTGCTTTACGTCTTAAATATTCACTCGTATAAGGTACCTCCATATTGCATGATATGCTTACTTAACATAGCAGTGATTACTAACGCTGCGTACTTTAGGGAGGTTTTCATGAATTTTATGCACAGCATTTCTTCTGAAGATGTTTTCCGCGCTCATCACAGCTTTGTTGATGAACGCGCAAATCAAGTTGCAAAAAATGCAGCAAGTTCTAACGGTGTACGAAAAGCGGCACGCGTACCTGAAGGAGTTGCACAAAACACACTTGACTTTGATATCGAAGTAACACAAGGAAAGCGTTGCAATCAGCAACATTCAGGACGCTGCTGGATGTTTGCGTCACTTAATACCATGCGCTATCGCATTATCAAAAAATATAATCTTGAAACCTTTGAGCTTTCACAAGCATATCCCCTCTTTTGGGACAAAATGGAAAAAAGTAACTGGTTTTTGGAGAACATCATCGACACCGTTGACGAAGATCTGCACGGTCGTCTTGTTTCATTTTTGCTCACCGATCCTATTGGCGATGGTGGCCAATGGGATATGTTTAAGAGCCTGGTAAAAAAATATGGTGTTTGCCCTAAGGAAGCTATGCCCGAAACAGCAAATTCGTGTAACACAGAAGATATGGATCGCTATTTAACTCGTTATTTACGTGGTTGTGCTCATAATTTACGTGAAACGCACGAAGCAGGAGCGGCAGACGAAGATCTCTACGAGATGAAAAAAGAGATGATGAACAACATTTATCATTTGCTTTCTATCTGTTTGGGCGAGCCTCCCGTAACCTTTGACGTTCGCATGCGCGATAAAGATCACAAGCTAGTGCTTTCAGGTGCATTTACACCACAAGAATTTTTCAAGCGTGCTGTTGACATGAATCTTGATGATTATATTTCTCTTATTTCGGCGCCAACTGCAGATAAACCCTTTGGTCATACCTACACGGTTTCTCGTTTGGGTAATGTTTGGGAAGATCACGGCGTGCGCTATCTCAATTTGGAGCCGTCCGAGCTTAAGCGCGTAGCTATTGCCCAGCTCAGCGATAACTTACCTGTGTGGTTTGGTTGCGATGTAGCGCAATCATACTTGCGCGATGAAGGTATGATGGATCTTGGCGCGCTTGATGTGGATGCGTTATTTGGCTTTGAGGTTGAAGGCTGCATGGATAAAGCTACACGCCTTGATTACGCAGAATCACTGATGACTCACGCTATGGTGCTTGAAGGTGTTCGCTTAGACGAAAACAAAAAGCCCGTTATGTGGAAAGTTGAAAACAGCTGGGGTAAAGACCACGGTCGTGACGGCTTTGATACCTTGTCGGATGCATGGTTTGACGAATATGTGTATCAGGTTGTTGTAGACATAAAGTATTTAACCGCTGAACAAAGAGCTGTATTTGAGCAAGAAGAAGCACGCGTTCTTGAACCGTGGGATCCTATGGGTTCACTTGCACGATAGCTTGTACGATAGCTTGCGCGCGCCTACTTGTGCGATAGCTTGCGGTCCTATTCATGTATACGCAGCGCGTGCATAAGCGTTACGTCCTAACGAGATACTTCATTCTTTTCTGATCTTTGCATATGGGCACATCGTAAACGTGGCGATGTGCCCATATTATTCACATGTTGATCACACACAAAAAATCCTTTAGGAAATATTTAGTTAATCATGTAAACTATTTTTCCTAGTGTAAAGCAAACGATCCAGATAAGGATGAACATGAAAAATATACACCGAATTGGAGCAGTTATCGCAGGTTTAGCTCTTGCATATCCGGCACCGCTTGCTATGGCAGCTACTCAGAGTGCGGCAGACATACACGTTCCTCTTGTTTCACATGAACATGTAAAACTTAAAAGCATAAATGATAAAGATGTTGCAAGCGCACGTAAAAATTCTGAAGATGCTCAACAAAAAGAAAACGCTGCTAAAGAACTTTTAAAACAACATAAAGCTAAGCTTTCAATTGCGCAGAACAATGCTGAACAGAAGCAAAAAGCTGTTCTCGAGGCACAAAAAGCTCGTAAAGAAGTTGGCGAAGTTGATAAAGAAGATTTTAAAAACAAAAAAGCTGCGCTTGAAAAGGTTAAAGCTGAACAAAAACAGGCTCAACGCGCAAAAGACAATGCTGATAAAGATATCGAAACCAAAGAAAAGACACATCAACTTTTTAAGCAGAAACTAAACGAAGCAACTAAAAAGCACACGCAACATATAGAAGAAGCAAAACAACTTGAAAGCGATCTTACTCAAGCACAACAACAGCTACAGACAGCACAACAGCAATTATTGGAAAAAGCTAAGACGTATGACGAAAAATTTGAAAAACTTTCTACTGAGATTGAAGCAAAAACCAATGAGCTTAACGGCTTGAAGCAAGACAAAAAATCTAAAGAAACTGATAAACAGGCTAAAGAGAAGCTGCTTAGCGAGCATCAAACACTTAAAGAAACAAAAACTCAGGAAGCTCAAGCGGCTCAGCAAAAACTTAACGAATTGCAAGGTCAAACTGCCGGACTCAAAGAAAAAGAAAAGGCTATTCAAAAAGAAAAAACTACTGTTGAAAATGGTGGAATTGGAAATCTGGGTAGCATTATCAACAAACTTGCAAAAGCAGGGCAGGAAATTCAACAAAATGCAAACGCAATAGAGCAACAAACAAAAAAGAAAGAACAAGCCGAAACTGCAAAACAACAAGCTGAAGCTAAAATAGCAGAGCTTAAACCCCAAATTGATCAACTAAAAAAGGACCTTAACAAGCTCAACTTTACCATTCAATTTAAAAAAGGCATCAAACAGCAAAAAGATGCAGAATTTGCGCAAGAACAGCGCAAAGCCGAAACGGAAAAAAGACCTTTTGTTATGGCGAAAGATCGCGCTGAAGCAAAAGTTGGGCAGCTTACACAAAAAATTAGCGACAATACACAAGAGAAAACAAAACTTGAGCAAAACCTTCAAGAGCATACCGAGCATGTAAAACTAGCAAAAAAACAACTTACAGAAGCCGAAGAAACTGCTCGTCGGGCAAGCGAAGAACTCCAAACTAAACTTTTAGACTTAGTTACAAAAACAAAGGAATTTGAGCCCATACTTGAAGCATATAACAAACGTGAAGAAGCTGAAGAAAAAGAAGCAGTGGCTAAGAGTGAGCTTAAGCAAGCTCAAAATGAATTATCACAGTTACAGGAAACTATCTCACAGCAAGAAAGCGTTGTTAAGGATGCTCACGAAAAAGCTGTAACTGCACAAAAAGCTCTTACAGAGGCAGTACTTCAATTTGAGGCAAAGCAACGTGCCGAGGCTGAACAACAAGCTAGACCAAAGGAAGAAAAACCTCAAATTCAGGGTCAGGATCAGGCACAGCAACCAAAACAGCCACAGGTTCAACCTCAGGAACCAGCACAGCCGCAGGTAAAGCCACAAGTTCAACCTCAGGTTCAACCGCAAGTTCAGCCTCAAAAACCGGCTGCACCCGAAAACCAACCAACACCACCTATGAATGAAAAGCCTCGGACAGGTTCTGTACCTCAACAAGCTGGCGATGTGGCACCTCAGGCTCCGCAATCAGGCAAACCTCAGCAAAGTGAACAGCCAAGCGAAGCTCAAAAACAAAGCTCTGACAGCAAACAACAAGACTCAAGTCAAGATTACATGCTTGCTCAGCACCCCCACAAAACTGAAAAGCAAACTGGTGCGTCAAAAGCAAAACATCGTGTAAGAAGTGCAAACAGCGCGCATCGCACGCCTCAAACTTCCGATCCATCCTTACTTGCATTTGGATTTGGTACATTTGTACTTGGTATAAGTACAACTGCTTTTGGATTCATGAAAAAGCGCGCAAAATAACTTTCGCAACATAGCAAATGCACACGTAAACGAATGCGTAGTACATATTATGCAGGGCACCACGCTCTAGCCCCATGTTTGGTGGGACTAGAGCGTTCTTGGTTTATGCATATAAACGCAAACATACATCATGGAGAAACAATCAAAAATAGCACGATAAGCATATTTTCTAGCATTTTTTTGTTATATCTATGATGTGCGAATTAAACCCGTCTAACTAGAGCATTCTTAACTATGCACCTTTACCGTGTAAAGGACTTTTTAACGAAAGGACGCTCGCTTGTCTCAACAAACCTCTTCGAGTACGTTTACGCATGATCTCAATCAATCTCACGCACATACGCATGACGCCACCGCAAACTCTCAGCAAGAACCTGCAGATGAAATGAACTCACACTCTCACCAAGAACCTGCAGAAGCTTTAAGTGCAAACCATACTCATCAATCCATTTATACGCGCGATGTAATTTTGGTTATGGCGGCATCGTTTTTCTTTATGTTTTCTACTATGCTGGTAACGCCGCTCATTAATGGATACGCCCTTACCCTTGGTGTAAGCGCAGTTATTGCCGGAATCATTACCGGATCAATGAGCGTAGTTTCTCTTTTCTTGCGTCCTATAGCTGGAAACATTACCGACCGTTTTTCTAAATATCGGCTATCTTGTATTGCAGGCGTACTTATTTTTATAGGTGTTGTTGGCTATTGTATTGCTCCTAACGGAATTTGGCTTATTATCTTTAGACTTATTAACGGTACGGGTTTTGTGCTTGCAACAGTATGTATGACTACATGGTTAGGTTTTCTTGTTCCACGCAATCATGTGGGCGAAGCCATGGGCTTTTACGGGCTTATGAACGCTCTTGCTATGGCCATAGCCCCTGCAGTTGGAATCTATTTTTATAAAATTATCGGCTACCGAGAAGCCCTTATGTTAGCAGCTGGTGCCGCATTCATCATGCTAATTGTTATCCAATTTGTAAGCAATCACGCATACCCTCTTGTACAAGACAAAAGCTGCGCAGACTCTACAAACGCGTGTTCTACCGAATCAAAAGCGCCGTGGAGAAACGTTAAGATCCTTCAAAAAGATGCGTTTCCTATTACTTTGTTTATGATTTGTTTTTCTATACCCTACTTTGCAACGCAAGCCGATTTGGTTGAATACGTAGCAGACGCATCACTTCAGGTATCAAGTGGCCTATTCTTTATAATATATGCAGTTGCGTTGCTCATTATACGTGTTGTCTTCAAAAAATACTTTGATTTAGTAAGGTTTGGCATATGGTTTTGGATAAGCACCATTGCTATGGCAGGATTTTTGCTCATGATGTCGTTCATGGCTAACGATATACATATGAGTATAGCCGCGATTTTGTTATCAATTGGATACGGCGTTATTTATTCGGTAAACCAATCAACTGCTATGATGCTTGCTCCTCGAAGCGAACAAGGCCTTGCAAGTTCAACATTTTATATTGGTCTTGATATTGGTATGGCCACAGCACCAATGATTGGCGGCGTATTAGTAACATGCGTTCCCCATGCATTATTTTTCCCTGCTATGCTTGTGCTGTTACCGCTTGCTTGTATGGTATATGGGTACTATCATGCGCGTTTGAATAACGCTATCAATCACGATTAACGCCTCGCCAGCTAAAACCACAACAAGCAGCGAGCTCTAATCTTTAGCCACGCTTGGATAAGACGTAGCTGCAGGGTCATCGTAACCGTGTTCAAGGGTAAAACGATACAGTTTTTCTCGACGTGCAAGAATTTCTTGGCGCGCAGTTTCCCATAACGGTTTTGCACCGCCGCGAACCAACGCTCTTTGCGCATCAAGAATTTGTAACGCATGAGCTACAAGTGCAAATCTATCCATCTGGTTCATGTGAAGCATATCAAAAAACGTTGTTGTTGAACCTAGGTCTTGATAGCCGTGTACGTAAAAATTACTACTTTGAGGACGACCCCATATAAGGCGATACATGGTGCCCACGTACGCGTGGAACGCAAACAAAACGGGTTTATCAGCTGAAAAAAGCTCGGTGAATTCCTCGTCGGTAAGCGCAGTGTCATTTTCTTCATGCCTTTGAAGCACGCATAAATTAAGCACATTCACAAACTTAAAATGAACACCTTGACGGCGAAGTATATCTGCAGCTGCTAAAGTTTCGATAGTAGGAACATCACCGCAGGTTGCAAGCACCAAATCAAAGTTGCCCTGCGCGTCTGTATGCGATGCCCACGTCCATTCAAGCGCACCACGTGCAAGTTCCGAACGCGCTTCGTCAAGCGTAAGCCAAACAGGAATTTGCTGCTTTCCTGCAAATATCACATTGACGCAATCGGTGGCAGTGTAGGCTTGTTGCGCCACCGCCAACAAAAGATTGGCGTCACATGGGTAATATATATGTACAACATGCTCGTTATTACAAGATTTATTGAGAAGCGTGTCCACAATACCTGGATCTTGATGCGTAAAGCCGTTATGTTCCTGACGCCAAACGTGAGAGGTAAGCAAAATATTGAGCGAAGAAATGGGCTTTCGCCAAGAAACCTCACGCCTCAGTGCTTCAAGCCACTTAATATGTTGGCCGATCATAGAGGCTGTAATCTGCGCAAACGCCTCATAGCTCACCCAAATTCCATGACGACCTGTAAGCACATAACCTTCCAATAAACCTTCGCACTGGTGCTCGGAAAGTTGCTCAATAACACTACCAGTTTGCGAAAGTTCTCCGTCGTTTTCTAGGTCTTTATCTTTGTCCACATACCATTGTTTTTGAGTTGCACGATAAATTGACTGAAAACGATTAGAGGCAATCTCATCGGGGCCAAATACACGAAACATCTGCGGATTGTTTTGCAAAAGCTTGGCGGTATACAAACCAAGTACATACGTTGGAGAAGCACAGAGCGTTCCTCGCTGCGATGTGTCAACTGCCATTTTGCACGAATCAAGTGACGGAAGCGTAAGCGCGCGACGAATACGTCCTGCGTCTGCACAAGGGTTGGAACCTATCCGCAGGTCACCTTGTGGCAAAATACGAGTAACTTGCTTAGATAAGGTACCATCTTTTTCAAAAATCTCTTGTGGACGATACGAAGCCATCCATGCACAAAAATCATCAAAATGCGTAAGCGTTTCATCTGCCGCGGCAAAGGGCACTTGATGAGAACGCCAAGAATCTTCAAACTTTTGACCATCAATATATGTTGGACACGTCCATCCCTTTGGGGTTTTAAAAATAAGCACGGGATATGCTGGCCGCTCGTAAAAGCCCTGCTTTGAATGCTCTTTTATTGAACAGAGCTCAGCAAAAATTTCTTCAAATAACGCTACAAAGCGTTTATGAATTGACAGTGCGTCTTCTTCATCAAAACCCGCAACAAACGTATATGGACGATACCCCATGCCTTTAAAATAATCATCGCGTTCCTGAGTTGAAATACGCGCCAAAATGGACGGATTTGAAATTTTGTAACCATTGAGGTGCACAATTGGCAATACGAGGCCATCAGTTTGTGGATTGAGAAATTTATTGGTCTGCCAACTTGCAGCTAAAGGACCTGTTTCGCACTCTCCATCACCAATAATAGGAATTGCCAACAGCGATGGATTATCCAAAACAGCACCAAAGGCGTGGGAAAGAACATAGCCGAGCTCTCCCCCTTCGTGAATTGAACCTGGCGTATGCGGACCATGATTAGAAGGAAAGCCCAAAGGAAATGAATACGCGCGACAAAGCCGCTCCAAACCTTGCTCGTTTTGAAGAATATCGGGATACACTGCCGACAGGCTGCCATCAATAAAAGCCTCTGCATTTCCTGCAGGTCCGCCATGACCTGGTCCCATAAGTACAACCGTATTTTGACCATGATCACGAATGAGCCGATTGATGTGCGCATATAAGAAATTAAGCCCGGGAATGGTTCCCCAATGCCCCATAAGCCTATGCTTTATGTCGCGTGGGCTTAAGCCGCCCTTCATCAAAGGATTGCTGAAAAGATAGATTTGACCTGCGCTTATATAATTTGCACATCGCCAATACGCGTCAAGTGACGCTAAGGTTTGCGCCGACGAACACTCCTGTTTACGTATGCCGAGCGGCTTATACCAAGGTGTTCCAAGCACGGGCTGAGCCAAATCTTTCCCCTCCTTTTACAACAACATACGCTTTTAAGCAAAAACTTACGATACTACCTACAAAAAATAGACACCTTGCAACAAACGCCGCGTGTAAAGGCGCCGATACTCAGCATCAACGAGCGCTGCTGACCATACACAAAACAGCAGATTTTAGAAACCAAAACAGCAGCGCTGTGCAACGTATGCACATATGAGAATATTATACGTATTAGCAGACCAAGATGAGAAGTTCTCACATACGCCTCATAACAAAGGTGCCCGCTACAAATTTTGAACACTTGCCTTTTCTACCAACACGGGATTAAGCATAATATCAAAAGGAGCACGTGCGGCGTCCTCATCGCATGCGTTGGCTTCATCGCATGCATCACTCTTATCGTGTTTGTCAACACACACCCGTTTAAGCATGGTATCAAACGACGCTTGAGCTAGTTCAGAAACGTTTTGCTCAACAGAAGTTAAGGCAGGCTCAAACAGCGCGTCAGCTGCAGAGTTATCGTAGCTCACAACCGAATAATCGCGCGGAACTCGCAAGTTTGTTTGATATAAGTAGCGAAGAAGCCCTAAAGCAATGTTATCACTACTTGCAAAAACAGCAGTTGCGCCAAGATGTGCCAGCGCATGAGAAGCATTGTACGCATCTTCAATATAATATCTACTTGGTAAAATCAAAGAATCATCAAAAGCAACGCCATATTCTTGCAACGCGCGCTTATAGCCATTAAGGCGCCTTTGACCCGTTAGGGAATCTGCGTTAATAAGCGCTGCAATGCGTCGGTGATTATGAGCAAGCAAGTAATGCGTAGCAAGATAACCACCTAATTCATTATTGAAATACACTTTATCGCACGCAAGACCAGCAATAGTACGGTCAACCATAACGTAAGGAACGCTTAAGTGCAAAAGCGTTTGCTTAAACTCTTCGGTAGCAGATAGCTCATCAGAAGAAATAATAAAAATGCCATCTACTCCGCGCTGAATCAAAAGAGAAACAAGCTCGCTATCATGCGTGGAGCTTTCGTCTGAATTGGTGATAAATAAGGCATAGCCGTTTTCGCGGCACTTAAGCTCAAGATGCTTAGCAAACGACGAAAAAAATCGGCTTTCGATATTAGGAACAATCAGACCCAAGGTGTGTGAACGTTGAGTAACCAAACTCCGTGCAATTTGATTGGGTTTGTAGTGATTTTGCCGCGCAATATTTAAAATAAGACGACGTTTTTCATCGCTTACTCGAACATCGCGGCCATTAAGGAGCAGTGAAACCACCGTAATAGAAACGCCAGCTTGCTCGGCAATATCTTTAAGACGTAATTTCTTTGCCATAAAGCTCCCACATTCTTGGTATACCCACCTATTGGCTTTCATGCAGCCAATTAAACTCGCTTGTATAGTATAGCTGTTATAGGATAGCTTGTATATCGTTTGGGAAAACACCTGCACGCTATACAATACGGATTGAGTGGTCAGCATGGATAAAGATTTAGTTTGCCGTTGATTCCAAAACTTAGCAGAACACGTAGCGGAACACTACAGGGCGGCACGGACAAAAAACAGGATAGTTTGGCACTCGGCACATATCTCGTATGTAGCACAAGAAATAGAAAATTCATCTGTTTATCGCTTGACAACGTATACCGATTGTATCATAGTCGTATTAAAAGGAGCTGATACTATGGCAACAAGTCCTACTCAAATTCGTATTGATAGTACTGTCAAGACAGAAGCAAATGAACTGTTTAGCGAACTCGGCATCGATATGTCAAGTGCCGTAAACATTTTCTTGCGCCAGTGCATTTTGCGTGGCGGCCTTCCATTTAAAGTAGAAGTCCCAAAGTATAATGCCGAAACACTGGCTGCTATGCAAGAAGCACGCGATATCATGTCAGGTAAAATTCAAGCAGCATCCTATAACAGCACAGATGAGCTTTTGAAAGCGCTTAATGCAGAGGATTAAGATATATGCTTAAACTTCAAGCAACTTCTAAGTTTCGCAAGGACTACAAGCGGATTAAAAAGCGAGGCCTTGATATATCTTCACTCCAAGAGGTGCTTGACAAACTCTGCGCTGAGGAAGCACTAGACCTAAAGCACAAAGACCACGCTCTTACTGGATCTTACCAAGGGTTTAGAGAATGCCACATCCAACCAGACTGGCTTTTGATTTATGCCATTCACGAAGACGAGCTTATACTCGTTGCGTCTCGTACAGGCAGTCATGCTGATTTATTTAATATGTAGCAAGGATGAAAGCCTAACATGCACCCACCTAATCAGCTTTTGACATCAAGCAGGCGCTCTCAGCGCGGGTTGAGAGCGCGGGTAGTACATCTACTTCTATAGAGTAATCCAATACCTTCTTGTTGTAACATTTCCCCTTGATAAGCTATTTTTCACTTTGTTTTCTAAAATTCCACCATTATTTTCTATAACTCGTATCGAGCCAATATTGTCATCATCGCATGTAATCAAAATTTTATGTAGATTCAAAGTCTCTTTACAATATGTAAGTGCCATAGAAAGCATTTTTGTTCCATAGCCCTTCATACATTCAGATTGCCTAATTTCGTACCCTATGTGACCACCATAGTTAATTAAAAAAGAATTTAATTCATGCCTAATATTAATTTCACCAATAAATTTTTCATTATCTATCAGCCAAAATGTAGTAGCTCTCACATAATTTGCAGGTAAATTGATACCATGCTCAAAATTATAAGAACGCTCTATAATTGTTTCATAGTCTCTAAAACGTCTTTCAGCATGCGGCCTAAACATTTCATCTTCTTCATTTGCCTCTATATAGCTTTGAATATATTTCTTATCTGGTCTAATTAATCTCATATGTGCCCCTTATTTTTAATATGCAAATCTATTCAAATTAGAACCATACTAGTCTTTTGAGCTTTCATAATGTCATCGCGAAACTTAATCTACATAAGGGGGTGCGGACAAAAACTTGGACAGTTTGACACCCGATACATGTCATGTATTCGTCACAAAATCAACGCCGAAAGTCACTTATTTCTTTCCGAGCTTCCACGCTTTGAGCACTACTTTTATTACTCTGTAAGTCAATGCGGCCAACGGCCAAACGATCCAGCCTTTTCTCCAATCGGACGTGATGAAACTGTAGGCTAAATAAATGCAGATAATTATAATCCAGTAAGCTTGGCGCAATAACCTAATATTTTCAGGATAGACAGTCTTTTTCTTTGGTTGTAGCAAACGGTAATAGGACGAGCGGACAATATTCGCCTGTACGAATAAATAAACAGCTGCTGCCACCAGAACAATAGCAATAACTACAAAAAAGCCGGATGAAAGTTGATAAAATTCCGGCGCTATGTCCGAAATTATAAGAAAAATAAAGGCAACCATACATAAAACGACACCGCTGACCG
>CAMXVQ010000019.1 GCA_947252455.1 uncultured Atopobium sp.
CCATGGTGTTTTCGCTCATGCTGCGCTTTATTCCGCTTATTGCATTTGAAGCCACTTCTCTGAGCGAAGCTCAACTTATTCGCGGTGCGCGCTGCCAAAAAGCCACCCTCAAAACCCAGTTTCATATCATGAGTTCTACGTTAACTGCTTTACTGACTAAAACGTATCAACATGCACAAGGCTTATCACAAGCATTAGATGCGCGTAATTATCGCGCGAACGCTGCACGAACGCAATGGCACGCTCTGCATTTTGCACAACTTGATATACAATGTGCTGCATTTCTTATGGTTTTCATTTCCTTGCGCATTACATGCATATTCATGAATATATTTCCTCTGTAGCCTCTTCGTAGCTGCTTTGTAGACCCTCAAGCGCACAAACACGTAACGCATGTATGTTCAAAGAACTTCTGAACTGCTCATTTTTTGAATCGCTACGCGCGAATAAACTCTTTCGCACGCTCGTTCGTAAAAGCACTCACACATGCACATACAAACCCATACCATTAACGGAATACCGCGTATCGTTTACCTAAATGCGCGTATATCTTGTTTGCGCAAAAATATAATTAATCTCGTATACAAAGGGCATAAAGAAGGAGGGGTACCCATGAAGGGTTATGCTATGCTCAAAATTGGAGAGTCTGGATGGATCGAAAAAGACGCTCCCAAATGCGGTCCGCTTGACGCAATTTGTAAGCCATTAGCTGTTGCGATATGTACGTCCGACGTGCATACGCTTTGGGAAGGCGCTATTGGCGATCGTCACAACATGATCTTGGGTCACGAATGCTGCGGCGAGGTTGTAGAAGTTGGCGAACTGGTAAAAGACTTTAAGCCTGGTGATCGAGTCCTGGTCCCTGCAATTACACCCGACTGGAATTCCCTTGAAGCACAAGCAGGTTATGCTATGCATTCGGGAGGCATGCTTGCAGGTTGGAAATTCTCTAACTTTAAAGATGGTGTTTTTGGAGAGCTATTCCATGTTAACGATGCAGATGGCAACCTTGCGCATCTTCCTTCAAACATTTCTCCTGCTGACGCATGCATTTTGTCAGACATGGTTCCCACAGGTTTTCATGCAGTTGAGCTTGCAGACGTCCAATTTGGCGACACAGTTTTAGTTATTGGTATTGGTCCAGTAGGCCTTATGAGTGTAGCAGGTGCTGCTCTTCGCGGAGCATCGCGTATTATTGCGGTTGGAACTCGTCCAAAATGTGTTGAAGTTGCTAAAGGCTATGGCGCCAACGAATTTATCAATTATAAAGACGGCTCTATCTCTGAACAAGTCCTCAAGATGACACAAGGCAAAGGTGTAGATCGCGTTTGTATTGCAGGCGGAAATTGCTCCACCTTTGAAGAGGCGGTCAAAGCCTTAAAGCCTGGTGGAAAAATTGGCAACGTCAACTATCTTGGTTCGGGTGAATTTGTTACCATTCCTCGTGTTGAATGGGGCGTTGGCATGGGTCACAAAGACATTCGCGGTGGTCTTATGCCCGGAGGTCGTTTGCGCATGGAGAAGTTAAGCTCACTTGTTTCTGCAGGTAGACTTGATCTTCATCCCGAGATAACGCACCTTTATCATGGTTGGGAACATCTCGAAGAGGCAATCTTTACTATGCGTGAAAAACCAGTAGACCTCATTAAGCCTGTTGTTGTTTTGGAAGACTAAACAGACGAGCTTTACACCATTTAAGACCATAATACCCGCAAACTGCCCAGTGCGGTTTGTGGGTTTTCTTACCGCCTGCACAATCTAATTTCTTATTGGGCTCGACACGGGCGTATACTATACAAAATGATTGTTTACTAACGTCTTAACGTACAGAAAGCGGTGTTGCTATGGAACAGCATCAATGTGTTCTGGTAACAGGCGGAGCAGGATTTATTGGAAGTCATACCTGCGTTGTCCTCTTAAGTGCAGGATATGATGTAGTTATCGTAGATGACTTATCAAACGCCAACATACATGTTCTTGACCGTATTCACACCATTGTAGGTGATGAAGCATTTGCTCATCTTACATTTTACCAAGCAAATGTTTGCGATGAGGGCGCGCTTGATTCGGTATTTAGCAAACATCCCATCTCAAGTGTTATTCATTTTGCAGGTTTTAAAGCTGTTGGCGAATCGGTTTCTAAGCCAGTTGAATATTATTCAAACAACCTTATGTCCACGCTGGTGCTTACCCAGGTAATGAAAAAACATGGCTGTCGCTCTATTATTTTCTCAAGCTCGGCAACGGTCTACGGCGATCCCGATTCACTTCCTCTTACCGAAGAAAGTCCAAAAAAGAATGCAACCAATCCTTACGGCTGGACAAAATGGATGATCGAGCAAATTCTGAGCGATATCGTTGTAGCCGATCCTTCGTATAATGTTGTACTGCTTCGTTACTTTAATCCCATTGGCGCTCATCCTTCAGGACTTATAGGCGAAGATCCTCGCGGCATTCCCAATAATTTGTTGCCTTATGTAGCTCAAGTTGCCGTTGGTAAACGCGAATACGTGCATGTTTTTGGCAACGATTATCCAACGCCCGATGGAACAGGCGTTCGTGATTATATTCACGTTATGGATCTTGCAACAGGTCATCTTGCAGCACTTCGTTGGATGCAAGGTAAACAAGGCTGCGAAGTGTTCAATTTGGGCACCGGTAAGGGAACGTCTGTGCTTGAAATTATTCATGCATTTTCCGAGGCGTGTGGCAAAGAGCTTCCCTATAAAATTGAACCCCGTCGACCAGGTGATGTTGCAACTAATTATGCAGATTGCAGCAAAGCGTATAAAGAAATGGGCTGGAAAGCGCAATACGATATTAAGGACATGTGTCGCGACGGTTGGAAATGGCAATCAAGCAATCCATCGGGTTACGAATGTTAAATGCACAACACAACAAAGGCACACATGAAAGCTTAGCGTTTACTACGTTTTTGCAGGAAACGCTGCCTTATATTGTGCACGCGCTTACACAGAGTCTGCAAGAGCCCTTAGGCTCTCAAGCACAGTCAGATTTGAAAGCATACCTCTACCAGCCTCTTGCACACTTTACCGTGAACGGCGGAAAATTAATTCGTCCAGCGCTGTGTGTATTGGGAGCTTATGCATGCGGATATGAAGGTATGCTTAAAGACAGCGGCCATATACAAAAGTCTGCATCAGATACACTTCTTCAGATAAGTTGTGCGTTTGAACATTTTCAAGCAGCAGCGCTGATTCATGATGATATAGCTGATGAGAGTCTTCTGCGCCGTGGTGAGCCATGTTTGTATCGAGTACATGGAACAGGTCTTGCCACCAATATGGGTGATAGTGCACTTGTGCATGCACTAGAATGTATAAATTCGCTTTCGGGCATTTCTGATAAATTGCGAGTTCGACTCATACAAGAATTTATTACTATGGAAAAGCACACCATAGAAGGTCAAGCGCTTGATGTGGGCTGGTCAAACGAAAATCGTTGGGATATTTCGCTTGATGATTATCTCTATATGGCAACATCAAAAACAGCATATTACTCCGCAAGCACGCCTCTTGTTATAGGAGCACTCTTTGCTGGCGCAAACCAAGAGCGCAGCGAGGCTCTGCGAGCTTATGGACTACAAGCAGGCTTAGCATTTCAGTTGAAAGATGATGAACTTAATCTTTTTGGCGATGCAAACAAACTTGGAAAAGACCTCCGAAGTGATATCGTTGAGGGTAAACGAACCTATCTCACACTGTATGCACTTTCGCACTTGAACGCACTACAAAGTGCGCGGCTCAAAGAAATTTTAACCAAGCCCCATAATTCGCCAGATGAACTAGACGAGGCATGCGCCCTCATAGAAGTATCAGGCGCACGCACACGCAGTCATAACCTTGCACATTCTTTAGCACAACAAGCCGATGCATGTATAGACGAAAATCTTTTCTCTAAAGACACCGTTGCTATTTTGCATGCAATGACTGCATTTTTTATTCAACGGAATGCATAGGGAATGCCCAAGGAATGTAAAAGGGAGGTTTAGCCTTAAGTTCGTGCTCAACCGTGCCAAGTTGCTCAAGCAAAACATATAAACATTCAAAATCACACATGAACACGAATGCAGTTGGAGTTCGTTTCGTTGTTTGTTCGTGAAAACGTTCGCAAATTCTAAAACCTTCGTATACATCATGGAGTTTTTTTATACAATACGAATTGGTTATGTTGAACTATAACCCACACTATTACTCACATGAAACACTACCAAGCTGAATGCCTGCGTCTATAAAGTAGCATTGAGCTCATAAAAGCATGTTACAAGGAGGATCTATGAACCCGATTCGTGAAGGGTCAACGGGAGCGGCTGTTGAGGATATTCAAAGTCGTCTAACACGCCTGGATTACGCTATCGATTCATCTGAAATTAAACAACAGCACTTTGGCGCGTCAACTGCACGAGCCGTGGGAAAGTTTCGCCTTGATCATAATCTTTCGCTGAGCTCAGACGTAGACGAGCAAATGTGGTCAGAGCTTGTGGACGCATCATATACCATGGGCGATCGCACACTTTACTTGCGTTTACCCAACTTTCACGGAAACGATGTTAAACAGCTGCAAACATGCTTGAATATCTTAGGTTTTTCCTGCGGAGAGGCCGACGGATATTATGGTGTCCATACCGAGGCTGCAGTTAAAGAATTTCAGGAAAGTCAAGGCTATCTTGGTGATGGCATGGCATTTCAAGATACCTTTGATGCCATAGAACGTCTTCATCACGTATGGGAAGGGCAAAAAACTGCATCGGCACAAGTGATGGGAAAGATGACATTTTCTCGTGCAGCCGATGTGCTCGAGCGTATTCACATTGGTCTTACCGCACAGGATCCTATCTCGAGAAACATTGCTGGTAGAATATGGAATCTTGCTTCGGCAACAAGCGAAAAAAGTGGTATTGCCTTGCTTGAAACTATTGATAACGCTCCTCAAAATTTAACGAGCATTTTCGTACTCTCCACCGAAACCCCTACAAAAGATTCTCATGTGCAAAGTGTGCCAACTCTTTCGTGCGATAATATCGAAACACTGCCGCAACGTCTTCAAGCGGTTTGTTGTGACGAGTGCACAAACGCACGCGTTGTTAGACTGGAGCTGCCCGAAGGCTTAAGCTATGACGGAACGTTTACCACCTCAGATGCACAAACTATTGCAGTTATGCTCCTTGATGCACTCTGTGCAACATATGCACAGTAACAAGCTAACAAGCTTTACAAACAGATGTGACAACACATAAGGGGCGTGATCGTAATCGAAGGAGCGCATGCAACATAAACACACTTTTGTGTGCGCCTCTTGAGATATAGAAATGTTATTACTTCGTACTTGCACGTCATACAGAAATATGATAGTCTACTAAAGCGCACAATGGAGCATCGTCCAATGGTAGGACACAGGTTTTTGGTACCTGGAATGTAGGTTCGATCCCTGCTGCTCCAGCCATTGTTTATAAAAAGTCAAGCTTTTGCTTGACTTTTTTATTAGCTTTGTTTATGTAGTGCTTCCTTTATACAGGGCTTCCGCTCTCAACTTTTTCATGAGGTTTGATTTTGCATCGCTTCACTCTTGACTTTTTTGTTTTATTTTCTTCTCTTTTATATCACTCTTTTATAAATCATAAAATGTGAGATACTAATGATGTTTCTATACACAATGTATTGAAAGGCACGTCGTATGCCCATGACTGCAATCATCCTTGCTGCTGGCGAGGGTAAACGCATGAAATCTCATCACTCCAAAGTTATGCATAAATTACTTGATAAGCCACTTATTTGGTGGACAGCTCAAGCAGCACAACAAGCAGGAGCTACTCACATCATCATAGTAGTTGGTCATAAAGGAGAAGAAATACGTTCGTATTTTGACAAAATTAACTTTAAAGACCAGGTGCAACAACTTACTTTTGTAGAACAGCGCGAACAACGAGGAACAGGTCACGCTGTTCTTTGTGTAAAGGAGCAATTAGGCAGCTTTCAAGGTCCTGTTGTCGTACTTTACGGCGACTCGCCTTTAATTACTCCTCAAACTATACAAAATCTTGTTTCTTTTAATAAAGAGCACCATAATGCCTGCTCTGTGATAAGCATGGCACCTCCTAACTGCGCAGGATACGGTCGTCTTACCTTTGAAAACGATCAGATTTCACAGATTATAGAAGATAAGGATTGCACCCCGCAGCAGCGTGAACAACTCACTGAATGCAATTCGGGCGTGTACTGTTTTTGCGGTGGACGTCTTTCTCAACACATAGATGAACTTACCTGCGAAAATGTTCAGCACGAATACTATATAACCGATATGATTGGACTTTATCGCAAGCTCAAACAACCAGTAGCCGCGCTTCATATTGAGGATTATCGTGAAGTTTTAGGGGTCAACAGTCGCATACAACTGGCGCAAGTAACTAAAATTATGCAAATGCGCATCAACGAACGTCTTATGGAACAAGGTGTAAGCATGCTTGATCCGCAACAAGTATGGGTTGGTCCCGAAGTGTGCGTTGGCCAAGACTGCGAACTTTTACCTCAAACGTTTTTATGGGGCTCAACACATATAGGATCAGACTGCGTTATTGGCCCTCAAAGCAGGCTGACAAATGCAACCGTAGGAAACGGGTGCGTGGTAGACGAAACAGTTATTGTGGACTCATGCATTGACGACGGTGTGGTTTGCGGACCGCGTGCATATATTCGTGGCAATGCGCATCTAAAACATAATGCTAAAGCAGGAACTCATGTAGAAATTAAGGGCTCAGAAATTGGGGAGCGCTCAAAAGTTCCTCACTTGTCCTATATCGGCGATGCTCGTTTAGGATCTGACGTTAATATTGGTGGCGGTTCTATTACCTGCAATTACGACGGCAAACACAAAAGCCATACCGAAATTGGCAACCACGTATTTATCGGAAGCGATACTATGATGGTGGCACCTGTTACTATTGGAGACAATGCACTTATTGGTGCAAGTTCTTGTATTACCAAGGACGTTCCTGCAGGATCACTTGCAATAGAGCGTTCTTCACAGCTCATAAAAAAGGATTGGGCAAATCAGTATTGGGATAAGCTTAAGAAAGAGGACTAAGCATGTACGAAAAACTATGCGAGCCAACTGCGTATCAAAAAGAGATCAAGTTGTATGCCGGTCATGGTGCAACCGAGCTTTCTGAACGCATTGCAAATGTTTTACATCTTCAGCTTCAAGGTTTGACGCTTAACCAATTTGCAAACGGTGAAATTTACGCACGTTTTATGGAATCCGTTCGCGGCGATGAAGTATTCTTCATTCAAAGTATTGCAGGTAAAAATGTTAATGATTTGCTGATGGAAACCCTTATTGTTGCAGATGCTGCTTCACGCGCATCAGCTGCAAGCTTTACCGCGGTTATCCCCCACTACGGATATGCACGTCAAGATCGTAAAGCTTCCTCACGCGAGCCTATTACCGCACGTTTGGTTGCTAACCTGCTTGAAGCTGCAGGAGTAGATCGTATTATCACGGTTGATTTGCACTCTGGCCAAATTCAAGGATTCTTTGATATACCTGTAACGCACCTAACGGCTCTTTATCTGTTTGGTGATTACTTTAAGAAAAAAGATTTTGACTGGGATAACACCGTGGTTGTATCGCCAGATATGGGACGCGCTAAAGTTGCCAAAAAACTGTCTGATTACCTGGGCTGCGAAGTTGCTATTGCGCATAAAAGTCGTCCAAAGCATAACGCCGCCGAGGTTATGGGCATTATTGGTAACATTAAAGGCAAAACGTGCATTATTAACGACGATATGATTGATACCGCAGGCACTTTAGTTGGTTCTATCACCAAACTTAAAGAAATGGGCGCAGGAGATATTTACGTTTCGGCAACGCACGGCGTGTTCTCGGGAGAAGCTATTTCTCGTCTTGAAAACGCCCCTATTGTTGAATGCGTGGTAACAGACGCAATTCCTTGCCCTGTAGCCAACACACCTGGTTCTAAGATTAAATCAATAACCGTTGCAGAGACTGTGGCAAATTGTATTTACAACGTTTATACCAACCATTCAGTTTCTGAATCAGGTGCTGGAAACTCAGAGATGTAGCTCGTTTGATGTCCCGCGACAATCTTTTTACACCAAAACATATCCCAACACAGATATCATGCATTATTGGTTTGGGAAATCCTGGAGCAGAATATGCGCGCACGCCTCATAATATTGGCTTTGAGGCGTGCGATGCCCTCGCACGCATCTTGCATGCCAGCTATTGGAAATCTCAAGCAGGATGCTTAGTAGCAGCAGCTTCGCGTGCTGATGGCTCGATGATATATATCGCAAAACCACAGGGTTATATGAATACTTCTGGAGGACCTGTTTCAAAGCTTTTGCGAGAACTTAAGCTCACTACACGTGATATTCTTGTGCTCCACGATGACTGTGATATGGATTTAGGAAACGTAAAGCTCAAATGGGGCGGCGGACTCAACGGGCACAACGGTTTACGCTCGCTTGCACAGAAGCTTCAAACTTCTGATTTTGCGCGCCTTAAATGCGGCATTGGCAGGCCATCGGGGCGTATGAACTTGGCAACCTATGTTCTTACACCCGTGCGCGGCAAGCAGCAAGAACTTTTTGACGTTGCGGTAGACGCAGCGTCGGTGACTTGTCAAAAATGTCTGGCAAACGGCTTCCAAAAAACTCTTGCCGATAATTCATAAAAATATTGCTAGTATTGGTATAAAGATTTGCATTCGGTACATCGTTAAAGGGGAACGCTGTGCCACATGTGATGCGCATACATTGGGGGATGTGTGTTGTCATCAAGGAGAGGATCATGTGCAATGTATAAAATTCTCGAGAAAAAACAATACTCAGAAAAAGTGTTTCAATTTCGCGTGTACGCTCCCGAAATTGCCAAACACGCTCATGCTGGCCAATTTTTAATGGTTCGTGCCGACGAAACAGGTGAACGCGTGCCGTTTACGCTTGCCAACTGGAATGCGCAAGAAGGCTGGATCGAATTCATTTTTATGTGCATTGGGAAAACAACCTACCTGCTTTCACAATTTGAGGCGGGTCAGGAGCTCCTTGATGTAACAGGTCCTTTAGGCAAGCCAACAGAAATGCATGAAGGTCGCTGGGCAGTCATTGGCGGCGGTGTAGGATTGGCAATTGCTTTCCCCGTTGCAAAACTGTTATCCAAAGCTGGATGCGAGGTACATGCTATTATGGGCGCGCGCTCTAAAGAACTTTTATTGTTAGAGCCGCAGTTCAAAGAACTATTACCTCAAGACCATATTCACATTACCACCGATGATGGTTCATATGGCGAAAAAGGCGTAGTTACCGCTCCCCTTGAGCGTCTTTGTAATCAAGGCGCTATCGACCGTGTTTTTTGCGTGGGCCCTGTTCCTATGATGCGTTTTTCGACCATGACCGCACAAAAATACAACGTTCCTATTATTGCCTCCCTTAACCCCATTATGGTAGATGGAACGGGAATGTGTGGCTGTTGTCGTGTTGAAGTGGGCGGACAAACAAAGTTTGCATGCGTAGACGGCCCTGATTTTGATGCAACGCTTGTCGACTGGGATGACCTGCGCGCACGACTTGGCGCCTACCGACAAGAAGAAGCCGAATCGCTTGAAGCATACGAGGAAAAGAGTCAGTCATGCCCGAAGTAAAAGATCGTTGGATTCCCAACATGAAAGCCGATCGTGTGGCCGATAATGAAGAGCCTGCAGAACTTCGCGCAAAAGATTTTCGCCCTGTTGATAAAGGGTTTACGGCTGAAATGGCTCAAGCTGAAGCGCAACGCTGTCTTCGTTGTAAAAGGCCGCTGTGCGTAGAAGGCTGCCCCGTAAATATCAACATACCAGCATTTATACAAAAGATTTACGAAGGAAAATATGGCGAGGGCTTAGATATTATTCATGAACAGTCTTTGCTTCCTGCCATTTGTGGACGTGTGTGCCCTCAAGAAACACAGTGCGAAGGCGTTTGCGTGCGTGGACGCCGAGGTAAGCCTGTTGCCATTGGTCAGCTTGAACGCTTTTTAGGTGATAGAAGCGAACTTGCTGGTGCACCCAAAATGAAGGCAAAAAATGGTAAAAAAGTTGCCATCATTGGATCGGGCCCTGCAGGTATAGCATGTGCTGGTGAGCTTGCCCGCAACGGCTTTGATGTCACCATTTTTGAAGCATTTTTTACTGCTGGCGGTGTGTTGGTGTATGGCATTCCCGAATTTCGTCTTCCTAAAAAGATTGTAAAACGAGAGATAGATGGCCTTAAAAAACTGGGCGTAACGTTTGAATACAACTCGGTTATGGGTCGTTTGGCAAATGCACAAGAACTTTTGGACGAAAAAGGTTTTGATGCGATATTTGTAGGAACTGGTGCAGGTTTGCCCAAGTTTCTTAACATCCCAGGAGAAAACTTACCAAACGTCTTTTTTGCTAATGAATATTTAACACGTGCAAATCTTATGCAAGCAAACAATTTTCCTACCTTTGACACACCCACCAAACACGGCCGCAATGTAGTTGTGTTTGGTGGCGGAAACGTTGCTATGGATGCGGTTCGCACGGCTAAACGTTTAGGTGCAAAACGTGCGATTATTGCCTATCGTCGTAGTGAAGAAGAAATGCCCGCTCGTAAAGCAGAGCTCCACCACGCCAAAGCAGAGGGCGTTGAAGTAATGCCTCTTGTTGCGCCTGTAGAATTTATTGCAGGTGATGATGGCTGTGTTTGTGGGGTAAAGGTTCAAAAAATGCAATTGGGCGAGCCCGATGAATCGGGACGCAGACGCCCTATTCCTATTGAGGGTGCACTTGAAACCATAGCGTGTGATGTTGCCATATCAGCTATTGGTACTAACGCTAATCCATTTGCAAAACTCATTGGCGGTATGGAGCTTAATAAATGGGGCTATATTACCGCCGACGAAGACGGGCGCACATCCAATCCGCGCATATGGGCAGGTGGCGACATTGTAACTGGTGCAGCTACGGTCATTTTGGCAATGGGCGCTGGCAAACGTGCTGCCGCCAGCATAACTAAGACTCTTCTTGCCTCATAAACACGCCTTTTGGATAATCGCGGCAGCTTGTGTAAAACTGCAAAATTTTAACGTGCTTGCTGCTTTATCTTATGTAGTTTGGTGCTTCATAATCACCTTGATACCTCGCGTTATCAAGGTGATTTTTTCTTGACATATATAAATTGCTCCTGTATAAAATAGAAAAGGAGTTTATATGACATCACGCTCATTGATATATCGGCTTAATCTTATGCATAAAGTTTTCTAATACATTGAAGCCGATTGGGGCGCTGCATACCCCAATCCCGTTGTAGGTACCTGGTGATGCTATGAAAACCAAGGCTAAACTCATTGAGGGCTTTGACTCCCGTTTATTGATAGGATATTTAAGTCCGTTAGTTTTTCTTACGAGCGCGTCAATTTACAGTGATTTACTCCACGTGATATATATACTTGCGATAAGTGCTTATGCACTTTACAGCTGGTATAAGCTATCCTGCGAAAGGTATAACAAAACGTATATACATACCAAAACAAAACGCCTTTTGGTAATGCTTCCCGTGCTTATAATCCTATCGGTACTTGCACATCTTGTCGATAGTATATGGACCGTTCCAGGCTACATTCTGCCATGCATCATGGGATGTTGCGCTTATGTATACGTAATTAACAAAAAATAGTAGAAAAAGCGCGAACACAAGCTCGTTATGTTTTGAACAAGACAAACGTTGTGGTGCCTGCACTATGCAGTGCGCCACGACTCATCAGCAGGATTATCTCTAAACGCCAAAAGACGAGCCTCGTCGGACGGTTGAATATAGTGTTCCTCAACAGCCACTTTAACCAAGGTGTCTAAATCACACAAACTTGTGTTGGTCACATGAGCCGCCGCCAAACGTTCAATACCTTTTTGCATACCATAGGTAAATATGCTTACAATACCCAAAACATCGGCACCAAACTCGCGTAATGGATTAACACAATCTAAAACGCTCCCACCTGTAGAGATAAGATCTTCGATAACCACACATTTTTGTTGGGGTTCAAGATGACCTTCAATTTGGTTTTTGCGACCGTGATCTTTGGCAGAACCACGAACATATCCCATAGGAAGTCCAAGCCTATCAGCTGCAATTGCAGCATGCGCAATGCCTGCTGTAGAAGTTCCCATAAGAATCTCTGTCTGAGGGTAGAGCTGCATAACCAGCGCGGCAAGTGACTCATCAACAAGCGTTCTGGTAGCGGGATAGCTTAAAGTTAAACGATTATCGCAATAAATAGGGCTAATAATTCCGCTTGCCCACGTAAACGGATGCGAAGGGTTAAGAAATACAGCCTTCTCCGCCAACAGTGCATGAGCAATTTCTTGTTTTGTTGCAAGTGTAACCGATGCCATAGTCTATCTCCTCATAACTTATCGCCGTGCTTTAAGCAAGGCAAACAAATGTGCATTGTGACGTTTAACAAACGAAATAAATTTACCTTCTTGATAGCAAAGACGTGCGTTTTTGCGCCTGATAGGAACAAGCATAAGCTCCATCATTTTAGAACGAGGATGCGCAAACATAACAGCTTTTTGAGCCCGCGGCGTAGAAATCATATCTTTAATGTGCTGCAACTTTTGGGACACCGAAAGTGTACAAGCAGGATTGCAAACATTTTCGATACACCCAATAAGCCGCTCGATATAGCGTCTTTGAATCATCTCAAAGGCATGAGGCTCGTCGTGTAAATGCCAGTGTTGGTATAAATCGCACATCCACGCATGCTCTTCTTCGCGCTTTTGGTACATGTCTTTGCGCCAACGCGCGGTTTCAGACTCTTTACGTGCGCGAATAAAATGATAGTACGGCTGTGACAATACGCCCACTTTTTCGCAATCGCGAATATAATCAAGCACAAAAGGAAAATCATCCCAAAACGTATTACGAAAACGTGCATGTATCGCCTCTATGCGCTCGCGCAAAAAGAGCTTATTCCACGGCGTATAGAGCTGATTTTCATCAAAAAGCCGATACGCAAACAGCCTAAATTCATCTCTAGAAGAAAAAACCTTTGTTTCGCAATGCTTGATTTCGGTTGCAAACTGATTATCGCGTCCATAATACGTATCAATATAAAAGCCAGAGATTACCAGCTCAAGACCATGCTTTACGGCGTAGACATACATATCTTCTAGCATGTGATTGTCTGCCCAGTCATCGGCATCCATAAACATAACGTATGATCCGCGCGCTTTGTCCAGCGCAAAATTACGAGCCGCAGGCGCGCCAGCATTAGGCGTATGAAAAACGGTAATACGCGTGTCTCGCATTTCAAGGGCATCTAAAATGGTGCCCGTTCTATCGGTAGAACCATCATCTACAACAAGCAGCTCAAAGTTAGTAAGCGTTTGCTGCTGCAAAGATTCAACGGCGCGCTGAACATACCCCTCTACATTGTATGCAGGCATGATAACTGAAATTTTAGGCGCTTTTGGAGCCATATTTCGTACTCCTATACACAAGCTCTATCCCTTATTGCACATCTAGTATGGAATACTTACGCCATAAAGTTGTGTTGAAGCAGTGAACAGCACGCGAATTACAAGACAAATACAAAATTCGATGAGCGTGTGAAAATGGTGCACGAAAACGTTTGTGTCGAAGCAACCGACGTTAAACGTGCGCTGTTTGATATATGTGCGCTGTCTTATGCATGTGCGCGTGTAGCGCGTATATGCATGTGCATCGCGTGCATGCGTGTGTATTACGTGCGTAGGCGTGTTGTATTACGTGCGAAGCGCGTTGTAGTACACCTAGGCGCGTCACATCGCGAATCTACGTACGCTAACTTTATTCATTACTCCACGGCACCAGCAAGCCGGCAGGATAACCCACGTGTTCAAGCGTAAGACCTTGCGCAGGCGCAGTCATTGCCGCGGCCGTTCTGGTTTGTTGTCTTAACACATCTTGGATCCAATCGGGTTGGCGCGCGCCTCGGCCCACTTCTAAAAGCGAGGCGGTTATAATGCGCACCATATTATGCAAAAATGCATTACCCGTTATATCCATGCGCAAAATCTGCTCACCCACGATATAATCGCGAGAAACCTTAATGCTTGTTAAGCAGCGGTTAAGCGATAAACCTTGCTCCTCTAAGAGCTGCGCAGAGCTGGCTTTACAAAAACTTTTGAAATTATGCTCACCCGTGAGATACTCCCCTGCTTCGTTCATATCATCTATGCAAACATGAGGAATATTTTTTACCCACCATACAAATTCATGAGTAAGAATAGGCTTAAGCGGACCAAGTGCAATACGGTAAGTGTAGCTTCGCTCACGCGCGCTAAAACGAGCAGAAAAGTCAAGCGGAGCACGGTAAAGCGTTCTAATTGAGATGTCATCGGGACATAAGCCACTAAGTGCGCTCATAATTTTATGCTTAGACATGCCCAGCTCGCTTTGGGTGATAGGAAAGCTCACATACTGAGCGTGTGCGTGTACCCCAGCATCAGTTCTACCTGCACAAGTAAGCGTAATGTTTCGTCTCAAAAATGTAGAAAGAGCACGCGTAAGGCAACCTTCAACGCTTCGAACCGATTCATTTTGAGCTGCGTATCCACAAAAATGAGTACCTACGTAGCCAAAACGTATAACAAGGGTTGCGACAAAGGGATCAAATGCAGATGTGTGCGCGGCGCTTGTTGCGTCCTCATCAGCGCTTGCGCGCTCGATGGCAGATGTGGCACTCGTTTTGCACTGCGTGTCTGCTGTATGCTTATCGATCATAAAACCTCACTTATGCATTTTCGCTTACGTATTTTTGCTTGTACATATTCACTTACGCGTGTCAATTACTCATGTCAATTATGCGTTTAAGCGTAGGCGTTTAGAACACTATCAGTATGACACAGCCAATCACAAAAACACAGAGGTTACATGCCCACGCGCCACGCGCAAGAGGCCGCGGCAAACGTTGCGGCTGACCGTTATATCCATGCTCCTTCATTGACAACGCTTGAAGGGTTGACATCCTAAAAAACCGAATAACAAGTGGCACAAATACGCTTATCCATGCGTTCAGGCGCTTTTTAAGCGATACGTTATGAAACGCAACGCCTCGAATTTGCTGAGAAATCATCAACATGCGCACCTCGCGCATAACGGGAGGAAAAGAACACAACGTCATGGACATAATGAGTTCAATATGGTCAACGGGTATATGTAAAAATCTGAATGGCGATAGCAAACTTCGTATACAAATAACTGCATCAAGCACCGTGAACCGTGTTGCAATGCTTGTGCAAATCATAATCATGCATAAAATACGGCTTCCAACCATTGCAGTTCGTATAATGCCTGATATTCTAAACCCAAAGCTACCCAGTATAACTATATCGGGAGTACCAAAAACTAAGCCGTTAAAGAGTAGAGATAGTACCGTAAACCAAACAAACGGCAGAAAAAAGATGGCTGTTTGCCGCGTAAAAATTTTTGATGTATACGCATATAGAAATGCTAGAGCAACACAAATCGCAAGGCCATACCATGTGTGAACGCACCACAGCAGCACAAAAAATAGAAGTGATACACAGGTGATAAAGCGTATATCGCTCCAGGGCGCGCAGAAATATGCCAAAAAGCCCGAGGGGCGAGCAGGTTGTTCGTTTGTGTGGGTTTTAGAAACTATGGTGGTGTCTTGTGTCATGGTTTATCTCATCATGTGCGTTTTGCTTGCTGTTGGTCGTGCCGTGCTGCAAGCAAAACCGTTTTGGCCGCAGTTACAGCTCTCCCCTTTAGCACTTCTCGCGCCGAAATTTAAGCCTCCACGATTTCTCTTGCAGATATTGCACTATTTTAACGGTTACGTTCCAACACAGCATTGCCAATGCGGCAAAAACTATTGCTAGGAGTAATCCTGCTAGTAATGCGTACACACCCGAAACTTCATGGTCAAAAAATACAAACACCATGTCATTAAGCAAAGGGCTTGGCCAAATCCCCTTTATAAAACCTAGTGCGGCACACAAAATGCTCATCGCACTTGCAAAGCTAAATGATACCGCTAAAACCGCAAGCGTTGGAATAATCGAAATCCACAGCATCGAGGCAAACGAATAAAATCCTAATACTTTCATGAATTGCGAAAGAGAAAATTCTTTATTTTGGACAATAGACGCCCCCATGTAATTCAAGGCAACAACTTTTGCCGGCTCCATTTCAGCAAGTATGTCTTCCTCACGCTGCCCATTATTCAAACGCTCGTAAAAAGAGCTTTTAAGCTCGCTTAATATATCCGTTTTCTCTGAAACAGGCATATGTATTAAATATCGATCTACCTGTGACAGGTATTTTTCGAGGCGCTTGCCAAGTTTTTTATTCATGATGTCCGCCTTTCTATGCATGCTGACAACTAAGCTATCTTTTAAGTGAAGTTACGTAATAACGAGCGCCCTGCAATCATCTGTCTAATTGTCGGCAACAGTGCTGTTTTGTTTGGTGGGGTCAACTCCTTGTTCATCGAGACTATCCTCTAACTATTGGCATTACTTGTCTTTAGTTTAGAAATGCTTTGAGTAAGCACGTTCCAATCACTATCTAATTGATTTACATACAAAGTGCCTGCTGGCGTTATCCGATAATACTTTCTAGCAGGAGTTCCTTCATCTACATGTTGCCAATAGGACTCAAGATAACCGTTTTTTAGTAATCTTCTGAGCAGCGGATAAATCGTGCTTTCCTTGGTCTTAAGCATGGGGTAGGCATTAAGCATTTGGATTAAGTCATAACCATAGCGATCTTTTTGAAGTATTAAAAGCATGAGGACATATTCCAATGTTCCTCGTTTGATTTGCGATACCCATTCCTCATTCATTGCAAAACCATCCTGTTTTAAGCCCATCGCATGTTGTCGTGCCTCTTAGTAAATGCGTTCTGTACATGTATTCTTAGTGTTAGTACAGATGCACACGCGCTTGGTGTATATGCATATTCGCAGTTATTCTATATACATTGTACCGCACAGTATATCTTAGTCAATAGGTGTTATGTTGCACATAGTTTAAAGACAAAAAGCGCAGATAGTTTACCTGACGCATCAATTTTTCTAAAATCAGCTTCATAGAGTTCAATAATTTGACGCTTTATGTAGTCAATTGTTTGAAAATTTTTTCCATTCACATATGCTTCAACAGCTTGCGGCATAACGTGCAACGCATGAGTTTTTCCACTCAGGTAATTTCTTGTAAGCTTTTCGCTGCATATACATAGTTTTGCTCATTTCATTTACATTTCTTCAATGTTTTTTATATCCAAAACCGACATTTCTTCAAAGTCTTTTTTGGCTAAGACCGACATTTCTTCAATGTTTTGAGCAAAACGCTTACATGGTAGACGCGCGTACAAGCGCTTTCGTTTACAAACTTGCCGAGTCGCGAACCACAAGGAGCTTATGGGGAATCTCTTCCCACTCGCTCATATGATGAGTAATCACCATAACGCTTTTATGCTGATCTAACAGCATGCGAATTGCGCGACGAACAAGGCGTCTACCTGCGCCATCTAATCCACTTGTGCACTCATCTAAAATATACACCGGCTTATCCAACGCTAAAATAGCGGCGATACCCACGCGTTTTCGCATACCACCAGACAGCTGATATGGATTGCACTCAAATGTGTCCGCGGGAACGCCCAACAGCGACAGCATCTTTTTTGCCTTATGCGTGGCATCGTTACAAGAAAGTCCCTGATTTTTTAGTCCAAAAGTGACCTCATCAAGCACCGTTGGACAAAATAGCTGGTCCTCAACACGCTGAAACATAAAGGCGCAATCTCCCAGCGCAACAGGCAGGCCGTTAAGCGTTACACTTCCCTGCTGTGGTTTACACGCACCAATAAGGTTGAGCGCAAGAGTGGTTTTACCCGATCCCGAACTACCCACAACAACTGTTAATTCTCCTGGATACAACAAAAAATTATACGACGCGGCGCTTTGAGTGCTACGAGAGGATGGCGCGTCTCCTAAAAGCTGCGGCACAAGCTTAGATACAACCAGTGTGGGCTGTGTGCGCGTTTCGTGCCCCTCGGGCGTGCCTGTGGGCTGTAAGCACGCGCCTGTGGAGTGAGGACGCATTGTACGTTCGTAGCTCGCTCCTATAGACTTTGCGCGCCTTTTGTGCTCGTCGCGCGCTTCTGTGGCCTGAGACCGCCTCTCACACGCGTCAGCTGCCAACAGAACCTCATTCTGCATATTCATAGCACACATATATGCAGATTCGTCTATAAAATCGGCATATGATTGCAAGGTAGGATTAGATAAAAACTCGGAAGGACTTACTTCTGCGGCTATCTTTCCCTGATGAAGTACCGCAACCTTATCAACATATGTTAGATCTTGACCATTATGCGTTATTTCTATCACGCCCAAAGGCGCTCCATCAAAGCCCGTCTTAACCAAATGCTCAATTGTTGCATGAAGTTGCTGCGATGAAATAGGATCAAGCTGTGAAAATGCTTCGTCTAACACAAGGTAGCGTGGATGAAGCGCCAGCGTAGCTGCAAACGCTACACGCTGCATTTCACCACCCGAAAGTGTATCGAGCATGCGCCCTGCAAGGTGCGAAATATGCGCAAACTCCAGAGCCTCTTTTACACGAGCGTGCACATCTTGCGCTGAAAGTCCTAAATTAAGAGGCCCAAATGCGAGCGTATCAAAGACAGAGGGACTTACGCACTGCGTATAGGGGTCTTGATGAACAAAGCCGCAAAGCCGCGCGCGCGTCAGGACATCAAGCGATTCGTTTGGAGCGATCGTATAATCATCAAATGTTACATGTCCTACTTGAAAAGGCATATGACCTGCAAGAACTTTAACAAGCGTAGATTTACCTGCACC
>CAMXVQ010000020.1 GCA_947252455.1 uncultured Atopobium sp.
TTAATGCCCGCAACTTCGTCCACAATACGAGATGAAATACGCGATAGAACATCGTAGGGCAGCTTTGCCCAATCTGCTGTCATGGCATCGCTACTTTCAACTGCGCGCAAAATAACTGGACGCTGATATGTGCGCTCATCGCCCATAACACCTACACTTTTAATATCGGGCAACACGGCAAAATACTGCCAACAAGCATGCTCCGAATTACGCTCACCAGTTTGTTTATATAATTGCTCGTTATACGCGTCCAACTCTTCGCGAACAATAGCATCGGCAGAACGCAACTGTTCAAGCTTTTCTAAGGTTACACTTCCGATAATTCTAATAGCAAGCCCTGGACCTGGGAACGGCTGGCGATACACCATCTTCTCGGGCAAACCAAGCGCCAAACCAAGTTCGCGCACCTCGTCCTTAAAGAAATGATCAAGCGGTTCAATTAAATCAAAATGAACGCCTTCGGGGAACGGAATTAGATTATGATGACTCTTAATAGTAGAGGCCTTACCACCTGTTTTACGAGCACCCGACTCGATAATATCAGGATAAATAGTGCCTTGCGCTAAGAACTGTACATCGCCAATGTTTTGAGCTTGCTCAAAAAAGACTTTCCAAAATTCTGTTCCAATACGCTTGCGTTTTTCCTCGGGCTCACTTACGCCTTCAAGCAATTTTGCATAACGTTCTTCGGCATGTACGTGCACTAAATCAACGTCAAACTGTTTACGAAAAACTTCTTCCACCAGCTCGGGCTCACCTTTGCGCAACAGGCCGTGATTCACAAAAACACAGGTAAGCTGCTTTCCAATTGCGCGATGAACAAGAGCAGCAACAACAGAAGAATCCACGCCGCCTGAAAGAGCAAGGATAACTTTTTTATCGCCTACACGCGCACGAATCTGTGCAATTTTTTCTTCGACAATGTTATCCATGGTCCATGATGGCTCAAGATTGCATACCTTAAACAAGAAATTAGACAGAAGCTCTTGTCCATACTGTGTATGACGAACTTCAGGATGAAACTGCGTTGCATACAGCTTTTGAGCAGCACATTCCATAGACGCAATGGGACATGTATCAGTAGAAGACGTAACATTAAAGCCTTGTGGAACACGGGACACGCTGTCGCGGTGGCTCATCCAAACTTTTTGATGATCAGGCGTATCGCCAAACACAAGCGAAGATCCCTCGCGCTTAAGCTCGGCTGGACCGTACTCCCCTTTTTCGGTATGTCCAACCGCACCACCCAGCGTGGCTGCCATAATCTGTTGACCATAGCAAAATCCAAACACGGGAATACCTAATTCAAACACATGAGGATCCATAGATGGAGCATCCTTGGCATATACCGATGCAGGACCTCCAGATAAAATAATTGCCGATGGATGCATAGACTCAAGCTCTGCAGCAGAAATGTCACACGGCACAATTTCTGAATATACGTGCAAATCACGCACGCGACGTGCAATAAGTTGACCGTACTGCGCGCCAAAATCAAATACCGCAACAAATTGCTTTGGTCTAAGACCTTGCATAAGTGATGAACAAGTTGTCTGTTGCATCCATTCCTCCTGTAATCACACCAAATACATATCCTGCACAAGACTAGGATAATTGCTCGAGCTCATATATCATCAAAACCTTGTACGCGCGATTTAGGTGCATACAAGCATTAGAAAAGCTACAAAATACCTGTAACAAGTGTGACAGATTCGTTGATAAAGAAAGTTAGCCGCACTGTTATTGATATTTCATGTTCCTATTATAACGAGCCTATGAGTTTTTAGGCTCTTGCAACTATTAAAGATGCAACACATGCACACAAAAGGTAAGATTATCTTTTGATATACTTGTAGGTCGATATATAACATGTAAGTTACTATACATTGTCAACTTATCAGTTGCTTGTGGTTAGCTATCTTACTTGTTTGGGTTCTGCGTGAAAGCAACTCAAATACAAGCTAGTACGTGCACGTGAAAACATGCATGCAAGCACAGGTAGAGTTATAAGTTGTACTATACTTGCGAATATTCTTGGAGGATTAAAGTGCCACTCCACAATAAAAAACATCAGCATATGACGCGTGCACAACTGAAAGCATTATCAACCTCTCGATATGCCTCTGGTTCGCGTCATTTTCAAAAAGCAGACAATAATACGCATCAACAAAACAGTAATGATCAAAATTTTGCTGCAGATGCGCATGCCAAAGCGAATGAGCCTCAAACGCTTCGTAAAACGAATTTAGGTGCGCAAAATCATTCTAAATCTCATTTTTCTGCACATGCCGAAGCAAATCAAGCGATGCCAGATACACAGATTCACAGTCGCGACAACGCAGTAAGCTATTATGCCAAAAAGCGTATTGAAAACACCAAAAAGAAAATCTTGCAAACTATTGGTTTTTCATGCCTAGGGTTTTTGCTAACCGTTGGTATAGCACTTGCTGCAGTTGTTGGATATCTTTATATGATTAACGGCCAAATTACAGGTCGTGTGGGAAAAGACTTATTGGCAACTCTTACTGATACCTCAAACAATGAGCCATTTTATACCTTACTGTTAGGTGTCGATAAAGATGAAGACCGTGCAGAAGGATCCACCTATGGCCCCTCGGATAGTGCATACCGCACTGATACCATTATTTTGACGCGTGTTGATCCTAAAAACAAAAAAGTAACGATGATTTCTATCCCACGCGATACCTATGTTGAACTTGGAAAACACGGGAAACAAAAGATAAATGCAGCGTATTCAGTAGGCGGTGCCGCCTATGCGGTGCAGGTTGTAGAAAAATTCTCTGGCGTTAAGATTTCTCACTACGCAGAAGTTGATATGGACGGATTTGCTCAGGTTGTAGACTCTATTGGCGGTGTTGACGTAGATTTACCAGTTCCGGTAAAAGATCCGAACTATACCAAGATAGATTTACCTGCAGGTAAACAGCACCTCGATGGCCATACAGCGGCATTACTTGGAAGGTCTCGTCATGCTTATGATAAATATGGAGACGGCGATACCTTTAGAGCGGCAAATCAGCGCATGCTTATTGGAAACGTTATGAAAAAGGTTCTGTCATCTGGGCCTGCAGGCATTGCGTCAAGTATTACCACTATGGCAAAATACGTTACAACCGATATGAATGTCACTGATATTATTGCATTAAGCACTAAGTTTGTAGGTATGGATATTAATAATGACATCTACTCGGGACTTTGCCCAACAATCTCTAAATATATGAATAAGACTTGGTACGAAATCTGCGAAACCAAAAAGTGGCAAGAAATGATTAAACGTGTTGATATGGGATTGCCTCCTTTTGATTCCGAAAAAGAAAATACTTCAAAAGGTATAGCAGGATCAGTTGGTATCAGCAGCTCACCAGATGGTAGCGCGTCGGATAATAACAAGGATGCTCAGAGTTCTCAAGAAGAAGCCTCTTTTGAAGGGAGCGTAGCTGTTCTGAACGCATCAGGCAAACAAGGTGTTGCAAGACAAAAAGCATCAACACTCACAAATAAAGGCTTTAGCGCACAGCCAGGCAATTCACGAAAAGTACTGGCAAAAAGCACAGTGTATTACACAGAAGGTAACGAATCAAAAGCAAAGGGCGTTGCACAAACTCTTGGAATTGTAGCTAAACCACAATTAAATAAAGGACAGTTTGATTCGGGAACCGATGTGGTTGTCTTAATCGGAAAAGATTTGCTTTAGGAATTAGCCTTGCGCCAAAGGTGAGCATATACTCCGTATGAACGGCGCAGGGCAAATACGGACATAAGCAATATACCTGCATAAAAATTGAGCCGTACTATAAGTACGGCTCAATTCATTTAACAGTTATCACATTACCTTACACGTTAAAACGAAAGACCATCACGTCGCCATCTTGCACAACGTAATCTTTGCCTTCCATACGAAGCTTTCCAGCATCGCGCGCGCCACTTTCGCCGCCAAGTTCAATATAATCATCAAACGAGATGGTCTCGGCTTTAATGAACCCACGCTCAAAATCACTATGAATAACGCCTGCAGCTTGAGGCGCTTTTGCTCCAATTTTAACCGTCCAAGCACGGACTTCTTTAGGGCCTGCCGTAAAGAAGCTTTGCAGCCCCAATAAACGATATGCTGCCTGCGCTAAAATCTCTAATCCCGAATGTTGCAAACCTAACGATTGCAAATATTCAGCGGCTTCCGCGTCATCAAGCTCAGAAAGTTCTGCCTCAACCTGGGCACATATCGGCAACGCAGGCATTCCATGAATAACAGGCTTATCTTGCAACTGGTCTTCATCGCAATTAGCTACATAGAGCAAGGGCTTCATAGTAAGTAAGAACAGGTCATGCGCATCGGCCTTTTCATCTGGAGTCATATCCATATCGGCTGCGCGTTTACCGTCGTTAAGCCATGCTCGCAATCGCACAGCAATATCAAGGCGACTCTTTTGATCTTTATCGCGCTTTGCTTCTTTTTCGAGCTTAGGAATAGCGCGTTCAAGCGTGCCTAAATCTGCTAACACAAGCTCAGTTTGTATAGTGTCAACATCGCTTTCAGGATCAACTTTGCCGTCTACATGGATAACATCGGGATCACTAAAGTAACGCACAACCTCACAAATAGCGTCACATTGACGAATATTTGCTAAAAACTGATTGCCTAACCCCTCACCATTATTTGCACCACGTACCAAACCTGCAATATCAACAAACTCAACCGTAGCAGGGACAATTTGTGCGGGATGTACAATTTGAGCAAGTTGATTAAGACGCGTATCGGGTACCTGCACAATGCCCACATTGGGGTCGATGGTAGCAAAGGGATAGTTTGCAGCTAAACCAGTTTGTTTGGTAAGCGCAGTAAATAAAGTAGACTTGCCAACGTTTGGTAGTCCTACAATTCCAATTGATAAAGACACACGATCAACTCCTGAAAAAGAAGGCAACACTGCATAAACATGTGCCGAAAAATCTTCTCACATAAGGTATCTTACAACATTGCTTAAATCTTCTGAGCGTGTTTTTGTTGCGATGATGGTAAACACATGTTTCACAGCACAAGAAAACGCAGGATTTACGCAAGACTTACGAGTTATCCTCGCTCAAACGTTCCAAGACGCGCAAACCACGCTCAACCTGCTTACGAGTGCGCTCTTTTATCTTTGCCACGCGCTCTTTACGTTCACGCGCCTCTTTTTGTAGACGAATTGCTTCTTCATCGCGCACAATAAGCTCATGCGTGTCGCCTTGCTTCATGACAATACATTGCTCGGGACAAACAAGCGCACATGCCGAACAGTTCACACAATAGGCAGTCTGCACCGAAAAACGCCCATGCTCGTCTAAATTGCATGCATTAACAGGACACACACGCGTACATGCCGAACACACGGTGCAGGCACTCATATCGCAAACTGGTATCAAATTTTGTTCTTTATAATGAGCAGCGAGCTGCGGATTTTTTTGGATAACAGAAAGGAGTAACTTACGCTTTTGGGTAAGAAGACGATGATTATATGATGTAGTTGTATCTCCAAGCGCTTTCTCAAGCGTACATTGCAGCTCAAAAAGGTCGTTGGAATGCTTTTGAATTTTGCGCGTTACGGCCTGAACGCCTGCATATACAGGATTTTGTGCAGCAAGTAAGGTTTGACCTGCTCGGCCAACATCACGTAAAAATTCTTGGCGCAAAAATGCACGCGACATGTCGTGATTAAGATTATGTTTATCTACTTCTATGCCAACTTCTTTACCAATAAACTCCTCGGCTGCTCCAATTTCATCGGTATACGCAAGCTCACCCGTAGTTGTTTTACACTTATCGCACACGCCTACGGGTAAATACACGCTAATATTGGAATACTCTTGTAACAGGGCTATCCATACTTCGCGCGGAACTACACCTAGGCAGGGCAAAAGGATTTCGTTAGGACGAGGCAGCTTTCCAAGTGCTCGCGTACAGGTGATATAGCATACCTCATACATCGAAGCAACTTTTGCAATACGATCATACAGGGATTTTGCCATAAAGCGAGAAACAATAAATGCCTCGGTAGGGCATGCAGCAATACACAAACCGCAGGCACGACACGTATCTGCAATCTTTACAGTTGAGCCTTTAATATCAATGGCATCAACTGGGCAAACATCCATACAAGCATGACAGGTGCACGTAGTATGTGCACCAACACCTTCGGCACGATACGCATTATAGGCTCCAACATTCAAACAAGAAAGCGCATTTGCACGCGGTTTTTCTTTGTAATCACGCGGGTCAAAGACGCGCGCAGAACTCTTATCGCCTGTTAATACCTGCGTAATCTGGCCTAAAGGCTGCGATAATGCAGAAAGATCCTGTTTTATATCGATGATATCATCGAGCATATCACGCTTAGTACTCACCGATATATCCCCTATTCATTACTGTACGTCACAAGCGCAAGTTGCGACTATGGACGCACAAATTCCTCTCCCTAGTAACAAAACCTCATAAAATGCCACATATACGCGGTAAAAACCACCAATTTTAAAACGAGTCATCAAACGAGCTGTTTTGTTATACGCTTATACTACCGCAAAGTTTTATTCCAAGTTGGTTACAAGTCTTGTTTTTTAACGAAATTGCACGAGAATAAAGTAGTCCTATGATGGTATAAATTGTGTTGCACTGAATGTACCATGTTATTTTAGTTTCGTTTTCTTTTGATGTAGCAACTATAGCAAAATAAAACGAAAGCTAAATATGGCCTAAACTATATCAGCTTGCACACACGGATTCGCAAAGGAGTGAATATGCGGAACAACAGCAACGCGTCGGCTTTTGATTTAAAAGAGACGCAAATCGCAATTAAGAGTCTTAAAGATTATTTTGAAAGAGAATTAGGCAATTCGCTTAATCTTGCGCGTGTATCAGCGCCACTCTTTGTTCGTCCGCAAACAGGACTTAATGACAATCTTAACGGCGTAGAAAAAGCAGTGAGTTTTTCTATTCGTCATCACCATTTAGACTGCGAAATTGTGCAATCGCTTGCAAAATGGAAACGCTGGGCGCTCAAGCGTTACAATTTTGGAGTGTATGAAGGTCTTTATGCAGATATGAATGCTATACGTCCTGATGAAGAGCTTGATGAGCTTCATTCTGCCTACGTTGATCAATGGGACTGGGAAAAGATCATTAAAAAATCTGACCGATCAACCGATTATTTGAAAGCGTGTGTGCGCGAAATTTTTGAGGTTTTCAAACGCACAGAAACCTATATTAACAGCGTATATCCCTATATTCTTTCAAAAAAGTTGCCCGATGAAATCACGTTTGTAACTACGCAAGAAATGGAAGACGAAATGCCGGCGTTGTCTCCGCGTGAACGTGAGCGCGAATATGCTCGTAAATACAAAGCTATTTTTATTATCGGCATCGGAGGAGCGCTTAAATCGGGTAAGCCACATGATCTTCGCAGTCCCGACTATGATGATTGGTCGATGAATGGAGACATTATTTTTTGGGATCCCACGCGCAATGATTCTATTGAACTTTCAAGCATGGGTGTGCGCGTAGATGAGGATGCACTTAACAAGCAGCTTGCTATATGCAACGCTGAAGATAGATTAAAGTTGCCGTTCCATCAGGCACTCATGAATAGAGAGCTTCCCTACACCATCGGTGGAGGAATTGGACAATCACGCCTGTGTATGTATTTCCTTGAAAAACACCATATCGGCGAGGTTCAATGCAGCGTTTGGGATGAAGCGGATATTCAAAAGTTTGCACATGAGAATCTAACCATCCTATAGCTTGTAGGTTTCAAAACGAATAAAGCTCATGCTGTGCACATGCACAACATGAGCTTTTTTATACCTGAAAGACTTATGCAGTCAGCATTTTAGTGCTTAAAACAGGTAAAACGTTAAAACGCTCAAAATGTGAAACGAGGTGTCCACTACGATTGAATGCGCGTTCTGCAATACGGGCAAACTTTCCAGTCGGCATTAAGCGGACGATGACAAGTAGGACATACGTTTCTGACTTGCGTATTGCAAAGTGGACATACCACAAAATCGCGATCAATAGGAGCTCCACATTTAGGGCAAATGCCGTAATGTGAAAGCTGGTGTTCGCGTAATGCTATATCTAAATCTTGTTCTTCCCTATCAATAAGATATGAGCTAGGACGCAAGATAACATACGTTAATAGTCCAACAATAGGTACAACCGCAACAAGGGACCATACCCACCACGGCTCGGCACCACGACGCTGAGCATCGCGTGTTACGTAAACAATTGACAATATGTAAACCATTACGATGCACATTACAATTAAGTAAAGCACCATACGTACTTCAGGCGTAAGAATTTGATCGAGCAAATCTGACATTGGCCTGTACTCCTTTGTCGTAGGTATATGCAATACAACTTAGTATAGCGATATTACTTTGAGTAAACAGCGACTATTTGCTATACACAAGTTTTTCGTTGCATATAAGCCGCCACTTCTCCAGCAAGCGTAATAGAGCCACATGCAATAAAATCACGATCTAAAAGCGCATTCATTGCATCGTTAACACATGTGTACCATTGTGGCATATATTGCAGCTTTTTTGCAAATATTTCCGCTAATTTTTTAGCTTCTAGTGCGCGAGGCGATTTTGTTTGCGTACATATCACAAAAGGAAACGCACACGCAAGACGCTCAACAATGCCTGTAACGTCTTTATCTGCTAATATGGCGCATAATAAAACAGGACGTTTTGCTCTATCAGGTAGTACCTGCTCCATATTAGCAAGAAAGGTATCAACAGATTGTGGATTGTGACATGCGTCAATCAACGCAAGTGGTTTATTGCGCACAATTTGAAAACGACCTGGTGTAGGACATGTATACACTGCTTGTTGAAGGAGCTTTAGGTCAAGCGGACGTTTAAGAAACGACTCAGCCAAAAGAGTTGCACAAGCAATATTTGCCGCCTGATACACAGGTTTAGAAGCTCTTAGATGGGTATAGGTTTGTCGTGGTGAAGTAACGCTTAACTCCATAACATCATGCAGATTGCTAAGGTGTTTATCAACGCTAAAATGCGCATAGGTATAGCCATCACGGTGGCGAATATCTCCACTATTTATTTCGCCTGCTGCGTCTTGTTTGTGGTTGGCTTCAAGAAGTATAGGATCAACACCTGCTGTGCTACATTGTTTGAGAAAAACATCTTGAACCGTTGAAGGTGCAGCGGTTCCCACACCTAATACACACAAGCGAGAAGGCTTAATGATGGCTGCTTTTTCGGCAGCAATTTTTTCGAGCGTGTCGCCCAAAATTTTCATATGGTCAAGCCCAATACCGGTTATACCAACCGTTTGAATGGATGAAACTGCAGACGTAGCATCCCAACGGCCACCCATACCACATTCAAAAACAACAACGTCTACCCCAGCGCGCGCATATGCAAAACAAGCCGCAACAGTTAACAGATCAAATTCGGTAATACTGTAGAGCTCTAATCCATGGGCTTTACGCTGCGCATTTACACGTTGTGCCGCCTCAAAAGCATAAGAAAGTGAACAAGCAAAATCAGACTCTGAAATAGGCACTCCGTCTATTTCAATTCTATCAGTATACGAAGTAAGACCAGGTGATGTGTATAATCCCGTGCACAAACCATGCGCTTTTAAAATTGACGCGGTATAACGAGCAGTAGATGTTTTTCCATTGGTGCCAGCTATTTGTATGCTCTTATAGGCATGATCGGGATTACCCAGCACACAGAGCATATCGCTTACCGACTCGAGCATAGGAACAATACCAAATCGTAAAGCTGAAGTAAGCTCTTGTAAAGCTTGTGTATACGATTTTGTGGCACATGAAAAAGGTGGAACGTACATGGAATCACGCTTTCAAAACTTGTTGTATCTCTGCAGCCTCAACCACATGCTGCATAAGAATAGTTGTGGTAATAGAGCCAATACCACCAGGTACCGGAGTTATAGCACAAACTTTTGGCTCAACATGCTCAAAATCAACATCACCCACAAGCTTTTGGGCAGACGCGTCCCAATTTATACCTACATCAATGAGCGTCTGATGCTCTAAAACCATATCGGACGTCACAAAACGGGCATGACCAAGGGCGGCAATAATAATATCAGCTGCTTGCAGATGCTTGGTAAGATCTTTTGTTTTTGAGTGACACATCGTCACCGTTGCATTTCTATGCTGTGCCAGCATAGAAACAGGACGACCAATAACTAACGAGCGACCAATAACGCACACATGTTTGCCGCAGATGTCAATACCATAATAATCAAGCAACGCCATACAAGCTTGCGCAGTACAAGGGGCAAAACCCACCTTTTGACCAGCAAAAACACCGTAGAGTGAGCCTTGTGTAATGCCGTCGACATCTTTTTGAGGCAAAAGCGTATTGCAAATTAAGCGCTCATCCAACGTCTTTGGCAAAGGACGAAACAGTAAACATCCATGAATCGAGGAATCCTCATTAATTTTTGTGATCTGCGCTATGAGCTGCTGCTGAGAAACATCCTCATCAAAGGCATATACCTTGAGCTTGCAGCCAAGCTTATCAGCGCGCTTTTGCGCCGCGCGCTCGTAGGAGAGCGCACCTGCGTCCTCGCCTACTCTTATAACAGCAAGTGTAGGCGTAATGTGCGCCTGCACAAGTTTATTAATCCTTGGAAGCAAATCTTCGCACAAAGAAGTTGCAACAGCAGCTCCTTTAAGAAGTTGAGCCATAGTATACTATCCTTTCATATACCGACGAATACGTTCGGCGCATGCCTCGGCTTGTGCAACAAAATGGGTAAGCATATAACTACATCGAGTATCAACTGCCTGCGCTTCTTGTTTATCATGTAACAATCTGATGTTAACTAATACGTTATAACTGGCAGCTTCAAGTGCCGCGCGGCAAATAAGCGCTCCGCTTCCAACATCGGAAAGCAGCATAGGCGCACACATAGAGCTCATCTTGTCTAAAATATCAATGGCAGAACAAATTTGTTCCATCATAGCAAGGGGTGCTTTATACGCACCTTGTAATGCTTGTTGAAGCAAGTCCGAGCGTTGAGGGTTATCTTTAGGAATCTTATAAACGCTCATAAGATGAGCTAATCCTTTTGCGTCCTCGTCTACCAGCGATAACAGCGCAACTCGCACAGACGAAACCTCATCGAGAAGCTCGTTGAGTGCTTTTTCATGCGCCATAAACTGAGGTTTTGAAATCGTAAAATGTGCTGCCATTGAAGCAAGCGAAACACCTACTGCGCCCACAAGAGCTGCGGCACTACCGCCTCCTGGTGCCGAAGTCTTGGCAGCCAGTGCGGCGGTAAATTCGTCAAGAGAAGCTTGTGAGTCAAAGCGCAGACGCGAAGAGTTCGTTTGCATAGGTTCCTTTACACGTATAGGCTATAAGTTCTTAAAATACATCCGTTAAAAAATTCCAACAATTGTTCCATCGTCCAAGACATCAATCGCCTCAGCCGCAGGTACTTTCCCCAAACCTGGCATGGTTACAACTGAACCGCACATAATAACAACAAAGCCAGCACCAGCAGATACATGCAATTCGCGAACATGTAAATCATAGTCATTACTGCAATCCAACTTATGTGGGTCATCGCTTAAAGAATACTGCGTTTTAGCAATGCAAACACGCGCGGTATCTAAACCAAGCGCAGAAAGCTCACGAAGTTGCCTGCGACTTTTATCCGACCATACAACGCCACGAGCGTGGTACCACTTTGTAGCAATTTTTTCGACCTTAGTTTGAATAGAATCACTTGCATCATAGAGTTGTGGCGTCTTAGATTGTGACTCTGAAAGAGCACGCGTTACCGCACGAGCCAGTTCAAGGCCACCTTGAGAACCTTGTGCCCACACGTATGTAGGTACCGCGCACACACCAAGTTCTTGACACAGATCGCTTACAAGCTGAATTTCGTGTGGATCGTCGTTTGCAAAAGCATTAAGAGCTACAACGCAGGGTAAACCAGCTGTTTGCCGTATGTTTTGGATATGAATGCGAAGGTGCTCAAATCCTTGCTTAACTGCGTCAATATTGGGCTTGGAAACATCAGCTGCAGCAACACCGCCATGATATTTTAATGCACGCATCGTTGCAGTTAACACAACACAATCGGGGTTTTTCTGTAATTGCGGGCAAACAATATCAATAAATTTTTCTGCACCTAAATCGGCACCAAAGCCAGCCTCAGTAATAACCACATCAGCACATTTGAGAGCGGTACGCGTTGCGATAACGGTATTAGCGCCATGTGCGATATTTGCAAACGGGCCTCCGTGAACAAATGCAGGAGTTCCTTCAAGAGTTTGAACTAGGTTTGGCTTTAATGCATCGCGTAGCAAAGCACACATAGCACCTACTGCATGAATGTCTTTTGCATAGACGGGCTTATTATCATAAGTGTAAGCAACCAACATAGCGCCTAAACGCTTTTTAAGATCGGCAATATCTGATGCAAGACACAACACCGCCATAACTTCTGACGCTGCGCAGATATCAAATCCATCTTCGCGAGGCACACCACTTGCGCAGCCGCCCAGACCATCGATGATATGTCTAAGCTGGCGATCGTTCATATCCATGCAACGCTTCCACACAATACGACGCGGATCAATGCCGAGCTTATTACCCTGCTTAACATGATTATCCAACAAAGCAGCACAAAGATTATTGGCGCTTTCGATTGCATGAAAATCGCCCGTAAAGTGAAGATTGATATCTTCCATAGGACCAACTTGGGCATAGCCACCACCTGCAGCGCCGCCTTTAATACCAAAAACAGGTCCTAGGGAAGGCTCACGCAAACAGAGTGCAACTCGTGTATTTTGTTGCGCAAGGGCGTCTGCTAAACCAATAGAAATCGTCGTTTTGCCTTCGCCAAATGGAGTTGGATTAAGGGCACTTACCAGCACCAACTTAGAAGAGGATGCTGCATGTTTTTTGGCAAAATAGTCTGAAAACACATCAACTTTAGCTTTAAAATTACCATAATGCTCAAGTGAATCCATAGGAATATCTAATTTTTGAGCTATTTCCCCAATCGGTTGAAGATGTGCGGCTTGAGCAATTTCTATATCTGACAAAAATTGAGACATAAATCCTCTTTCTACAAGCTACGCAGTCCATGTACCAACGTGATCGATGTATCATAGCTGCATTTTTCTGTTATAACAACATCAACTGGTCTATCATGAGCTTCAACTATATGCTGTGCGCGAAGATCATCTACCAGCGTCTGAGTGCGGCACAATCCAACCGTAGTAACGCAAGGTACGTGCGAAATTTTTGCTAACGTACGATCGTAATATCCTGCACCGTATCCTAAACGATACCCAAACTTGTCAAAAACAAGGCCAGGTACAACTACAACCATAGACTTATCACAAGTTGCAACTTGCGTTATATCAATCAAACTCGAAGACTCACATGATGGTTCAAGAATCCCAAAAGTACCTTCGCAAAGCGTTGATAAGTCTTGTACTCGATAAAAATCAAGGTTGTGGTAAGCCTTATTAACACGAGGCAGAATGAGCTGTTTTTGGTCTACAAGCACGCGAGAAGCAAGCGTATGCGTATTGATTTCTTCGGCGAATGAATAATACAAACACACGCTTTGAGCTTTACGGTAGATAGAGCTTTGAACAAAATTTGAAATAATCTTTGAATCGGATTCACAGCGGCTTTGTGCACCAATGGCGCAGCGCACATCCTTATAATACATGCGCGCTTGCCGTTTTGCACATACGAATGACTCCATAGATACTATCCCAATTGCTTAAGTTGCGCAGATAAGCTCTCTATCGTAGCATTAAGCTCTTCTACATGGGCTTTCTTCTTATCAATAACCGCCTGTGCAGCCTTTGAAATAAAGGCTTCTTGACTAAGTAGCGCCTGTACTTTACTGCGTTCTGAGTTAAGCTTTTCAAGTTCTTTTGAAATGCGTGTAGCCTCGGCGCGTAAGTCAACTAAACCGCCCAGCTCAACAAAAATTTCTACGTCACCTTCGGCAGTTGCAACACAGGTTTTTGGGCGCGTAAAGTTAGAAACAAGATCAAGCGATTTTAAGCGACCGACATGAATGATAAACTCTTTTTGTACGTCAATAACCTGTGCTTTAGCTTCTCCTGTCTTAACAGTAAGCGCAAGTTCTTCTTTTGGCGATAAACGATAACGAGCACGAATAGAACGCACGGTAGAAATAAGCATCTTTGCTAGTTCAAAGTTTGCTTCTGCTTTAGTATTAACAAACTGTTCGTAATCTTTGGCATCTGGCCAGGAAGCAAGCATAAGAAATGCAGCACGATGATCATCTATACCCGACGCCGGCAACATATCCCAAATTTCCTCGGTTACAAATGGGATAACAGGATGTAGAAGTCTAAGTGCCGTATCAAGGACAAATACGAGATTGCGCTGAACCTGTAATTTTTCGTCGGCAGTACCATTGAGTAAGCGTCCCTTACAGAGCTCAATATACCAGTCACACACCTCATTCCAGAAAAATGACTGAATATCACGGGCATAGTCTCCAAAGGCATAGGTTTCGAGCTGTTCGGTAGTCTTTTTTACAACAGCTGCAAGTCGACTTAACATCCATGCGTCTTCCATTGTTTGAGCGCACGGTTTGCCTGGAACATAGTCTTGCAAATTCATGTGCACAAAACGAGAAGCATTCCAAATCTTAGTGATAAACGAACGTGCCTGATCGGTACGTGGACTTTCTTTAAGCTGTTTGGTCTTTTTATCGATAACGGCATCAAATTTAACATCTTGGTTGGTAGTAATAAGCGTTAACAGATTGTAGCGCATAGCGTCGGCACCATACTTATCGATAAGATCCATAGGGTTAACGCCATTGCCCTTACTTTTTGACATACGACTACCGTCTTTTGCCAAGATTGTTGCATAAATGTACACATCTTTAAAAGGAATTTCATGCGTAAAGTAAAGCGAACTCATAATCATGCGCGCAACCCATAATGCAATAATATCGCGTGCGGTAACCAAAACTTTGGTAGGATGATGCGCTTTGAGCTCATTAGATGAAAAAGGCCATCCTTGTGTTGCAAATGTCCACAACTGAGAAGAAAACCAGGTATCCAATACGTTTTCATCTTGTGAGACATGCGAGGATGAACAATGCGGACATACAGCCACGTCTTCTAAACATGCATCTTCCCATCCGCAATCTGCACAGGTAAATACGGGAATTCGATGACCCCACCAGAGTTGTCGAGAGATGCACCAATCTTTAAGATTGTCCATCCAGGTAAGATATGTTTGCGTCCACCTACTTGGATGAAATTGGATCTTTTGTGAAGTAACAGCTTCTTTAGCAGGTGTTTTGAGCTTATCAACAGCAACAAACCATTGTTGGGAAAGCCAGGGCTCAAGTGCTGTATCGCAGCGGTAACAATGCATAACCGAGTGGTTAAGATCTTCTATATGATCAAGCAAACCATGATCTTCAAACCACGAAACAATCGCCTTGCGCGCTTCGTTTCTGTCCATGCCCGAAAATTGTCCATAGCCATCGACAACGCAGGCATGCTCATCAAAGATATTGATTTGCTCAAGATTATGTGTTTGACCCATAGCATAGTCATTAGGATCATGCGCAGGAGTAACTTTTACAAATCCGGTTCCAAATCCTTTATCAACATGCCAATCCGAAAAAATAGGAATCTCACGATTAACAATAGGCAACAAAACTTTTTTGCCAACAAGGCAAGCCTTTTCATCATCTTGAGGAGATACCGCAACACCTGTATCGCCCAACATGGTCTCGGGACGAGTGGTAGCAACGGTGATGTAAGTTATATCTCCTACTGGATCAACCAGTGGATAGCGCATATACCACAGGTGACCTTTTTCATCGCGATATTCTGCCTCATCATCAGAAATTGCCGTTGTACAAACAGGACACCA
>CAMXVQ010000021.1 GCA_947252455.1 uncultured Atopobium sp.
ATGTTAAGAAGTGCCGCCAAAAATTTTAAATCGGTAACTGTCATATGCGATCCACATGATTATCAAGCAGTTCTTGCCGAGATGAGTGCACATAACGGCGCAACAACGCTGTCTTTACGTCAAAAGCTGGCATATAAAGTTTTTGATCTTACATCGCACTATGATCAGGCAATTACCTCGTATTTAGCCAAAACACTTACGCTAAGTGATAACGTAGCGCCCGACGAGCCAACGGCAGGCGTTGCAAACGAGCCTGTAAGTGGTGATGACGCATCTACAAGCTTAGGTGCCAAGGGAGGATTTCCTTCGCAGCTGGTGTGTACATTCGACAAAAAAATGGATTTACGTTACGGCGAAAATCCTCACCAGCAAGCAGCTTTTTATTGCGTAGCAGATGCGAATGAGCACAGTGTTGCGCGCGCTCGCCAATTACAAGGAAAAGAGCTTTCGTATAACAATTTGTTGGATACCGACGCCGCATGGAGTGCGGTTTGTGAGTTTGATGAACCTGCTGTTGTTATTCTTAAACATCAAAACCCTTGTGGTTCGGCAACTGCTTTAGATGTAACAAGTGCCTATAAGCGTGCTCTTGCGTGCGACCCTAAAAGTGCATTTGGGGGAATTATTGCCGCTAATCGCGAAGTAGATCTTGATTTTGTAACCGAATTTGCTGACGTCAACAAACAATTTGTTGAGGTGCTCATTGCTCCATCTGTAAGTGATGAAGCATCCAAGCGCTTGTCTAAACGCAAAAATTTACGCGTACTGGTAACAGGTGGACTTGATAAAGAGCAAGCATGTGAACTTAAGAGCATAGGTGGTGGTTTGCTTGTTCAGACGCGCGATTGTGCGAGTGAAGATCCGCACACGTTTAAGGTGGTAACCAAAAAACAGCCTACCCAAAAACAGCTTGAAGATCTGCTGTTTGCATGGAAGGTTTGCAAGACCGTTAAATCGAACGCTATTTTGATTGCTAAAGATAAGGCAGGTTTAGGTCTTGGTTGTGGCCAGCCAAATCGTGTAGACAGTGCAATTATGGCATGTGAGCGTGCACATACAGCAGCTGCGCGATTGGGTGTATCCGCAGATAATTTTGCTTGCGCGTCTGACGCATTTTTCCCGTTTAGAGATGATGTGGACGAACTTGCGCGCCGCGGTGTAAGCTGCATTATTCAGCCTGGTGGATCCATTCGCGATGAAGAATGCATTGCAGCCGCTGACGAACACGGTATCGCAATGGTGTTTACGGGCGTGCGCCATTTTAGACATTAATGGATAACGCGCTTATCAGGTATAAGCGCGTTTAACACCTTTGATATAAGCCTTTTGGATATGCTTGTTTGCACAAGATTTTTTGTAAGCTACACGCTTATCAATTAAAACAGCGGCAATGCTTCAAGGTATATGATGTCGTCTCTTTTGGCGGCATCTCCTTCGGCAAGTATTGCCGCTTTTCCTATGATTTGAGCTCCTGCTTTTTGCGCTAAAAGCTCAAGCCCCTCAAGGCTTTCGCCGCTTGATATAACGTCGTCGATCAGTACAACGCGCCCATCTTTGATACGAGCTGCGTCTGGTTTATCTAAAAAGAGCTCTTGTTTTTGATGGGTTGTAATTGATCTTACGCTTACCTGTAGTGGATCATGCATATACGCTTTTTTTGATTTTCGAGCAATGATATAGTGTTCAAGACCTAATATACGTGACATTTCCTGTGCAAGTGGTATACCTTTGGCTTCGGCAGTCATAAGATAGTCTATATCGCGTGGCAATCTTTTTACGAGCTGTGCTGCTGCTCGAATAACAAGTTCGGTATCACCTAGAATCACAAAACTTGCAATGCGCGCGTGTGAATTTATACGTACGATAGGGAGTTTTCGCTTTATACCTGCTACACGCAAAAGATATTCGCTTTCAAAAGACTGATCGTCCATTTTTTTGACGTGAGGGAAGGCCAGATCGTCTGCTGCTGTATGCGTTTCTTGAGCCATATCATTTCCTTTCAAAAGGATTGAAAACGTTTGCGTTTTACATGCATAACCCTGCCGCGAAAAGTGATTTTAAAAGAATGCCTAAAACCATGCCAACAAAGGGATCAACAAAAGCGGTTCCACCTAACGTCACTGCCGCAATAATAGAATCTTGGGGATTACCAGTGCTAAAAGCTATGGGTGCGTTATTTCCAACCGTAACCACAATTCCTAAAATAATCAAAAATCCCGAGATAGATTGTGGTGGAATAAATTTACCAATTTTTGGCAGAAGACCGCAAAACAGCAAAGCACTCATAGCAAGCATCATGATAACGGCTGAATTTACAGGATGAGGTGCTGCTGCAGTTGCAGAAATAATTGCCTCTACAGGCGATCCTCCAAACAACGATGAAGCAATATCGGCAAGACTTGAATAAATAGAAAGTGTATCTATATTTTGTGTTCCGTGTGCAATATTTGCTGTAATGTTTCCAAAGGTAATATTTGCTCCTACGTTTAAGCAGGCTATAGCAAGCGAACCACGTATAATACGTGCATTTATGATGGGTTTCTTAAAGACAAAATTCTTTTTTATATGAGCGGTTAATAATCTTGCAAGATGTGCAAAGATGTTTTTATCGCGTACAGAGGTGGCGCTAGATTCATCTGGCTGCTTTGTTAGCGTTTTTTCATGCACGCTTTCTTGCATGGCAGAAGTTTCTGCATAAGCGCTCGCTGTGTTGGAACTTTTCTTGAGGTATTTAGTAACACAGAATTGAATAAAGCTCGAGATAAAAACACAGCCGCAAATGGTGTATATCAAATCGCGACCGAAGAAAAAATAAATAATTGCAGCACTTATAATACTTGAAAGCGCAACAACGCGCTCCTGTTTAATCATTTCAAAGGACAGCCGTCCCAAAACAATGCCAACCCCTGCCATCATTGCGTTTATGATAACAGGACCCGAAAATTTGACCGCTGCTTGTTGTAAGCCGCATATACCAACGATAACCATGATAATTCCTGCAAAGAAGACCATGGAGAGTTTTTCGCGTATGTCCTCGCTGAGCCTGTGTGTCATAACGATGGTTGACGCTTGAAAATTGATGGGAGCTAAACTGTTAAACCCATAACAGCAAATAGCTCCAATGAAAAATCCTAATGAAGAGGGGACAGTTGCATAGCCTAAAGACATTGCCAACAGTCCTTGAGGAAGGCCGTTGAGAATAACTCCAAGAGCTGCGAGAATATCGGTGATATCCATAAAAGAATTCCTTTCCTGTATGCGAAATACAAGAGCACGATTGTGCCCCTTAGACACTAGCACAAATACGTGTAACGTTATACGGTGTATACAAAAGCTTACGGCTTTGAAATTAAATTGTTACGCTCAGGAAATATTCGGTGAGTCAAGCAACATGATGTGCCTAGAGCGCTCATCCAAGCCATAAAAAACCGTACCTACAACTATGCAGGTACGGTATCACGTCAAAGATGTATAGACGCTTTAGTGTTCAGAAGCAGCTTTCATAGCAACCGAACCTATGTAGTTTACTGGATTAGTAAAGTTAGGCTGGAAGAGCAAGTCTACTTGAGCAAGCTGGTCTACCGTCATGTGGTTTGCAATAGCAACTGAGACAACGTTGGCGGCTTGTGCAACATCATCGTGGGTTGAGAAGAACTGTGCACCTTTAATTTCACGTGTGCGAGGCTCCCATACCAGCGTTGCAGTAACTGGTGCGGTGGTGAGCATAAACTCAGGGCGATAATTTTCGGTAACGGTGGTGCTGGTAAGTTCAAGACCACGCAGCTTGCCTGTTTCCATAGTTACACCCGTTGAACTCATAGAGTAATCGTAAAGCTGAACAGCATTTGTTGCTTGCGTTCCTGCATATGCAACCGTGGGCTTTACCATGTTTGCACCAATAACAAGTGCTTGACGAACAGCATTGGTGGCCAGTGGAATATAGTCTTCTTTTCCAGTTGGATTAAACGTAATAGTTGCCGAGTCGCCTGCTGCAAATACGCCTGGCTCAGAAGTACGCATGTAATTATCAACGCGAATTGCACCGTTTTTAATCATATCAAGCTGACCGGTGAAGAGGTCGGTACGCGGTAAGAATCCAATGCCCAAAATTGCATAATCTGCTGTAAACGAGCCTTTTTCGGTAATAACTTTTACGCCGGTACCCGTATCTTCAAACGAAGTAACTTTTTGATCAAGTGCTAAATGCACACCGTGAGCTGTATAAACTTTCTCAAGCTGGTCGGTTACATCGGAATCAAAGTTTTTAGCAAGTACGCGGGGGAATGCGTCGATAAGAGTAACCTCTTTTTTAACCTCGCTAAGTTGCTCAGCAAGCTCGGCGCCAATGTATCCTGCGCCAATAACGATAACGCTTTTTGCGTCTTTGGTTGCTTCTTTAATACGCTTGGCGTTATCCCAGTTTTTGCAAAGCAAAACATGTTTGCCGTCTATGCCGGGTAAAGGAGGAACAACAGGCTTAGAACCTGTGGTAATCACCAAGTAATCAAAGCTGTCCTCTGATTTTTCGCCCGAAGTAAGATCGGTCCAGCAAACATGTTTTGTTTTAACATCTGCCGAGGTAACATCAGTTTGCATGTGTACGTGTGCTCCTGCATCTGCAAGTGCTCGTGGCGAACTGTAGAACATTTTTTGGGGGTCGCTTACATGATCGCCAACCCAAAGCGCAATGCCGCAGGACAAAAACGAAACGGTGTCATTGCGCTCAAACACGTGCACTTCCCAATCGGGATGAGATTGAAGAATAGACGTGGTTGCAAAGACACCTGCATGTGTACAACCGATTACAGCAACTTTTGCCATAATAAAACCTCCTTTTAGGACTCCCATGGACGTAAATCGTCAGTGTTGTTGTAACACATGCACGCCCACATGAGCGCGTAAATTCGGTAGTTGGGCATAAAATAAGGCGAGTGTACGTAAGTACATCTCGCCTGAGTTCTTTTTGGAGCAAATGTATTGCAGTTGGTAAACATACTTGTGGCGAACTTGTTGAGCCCACCTTATGTTTTGCTGCCGTGCTCATCTATTTTGATGTGTATCAATATCAGATGAATCACAAACGGTGTTTATGACATCAAGCACGTGACTATTTTTTAACCTTGCCCTGGTTTGCTACGGCGTTAATCTTTGCTTCGATAGTTGCAGGATCGCCGATGTAGTGTTTATCTAATACATTCCAGTCTTTATCAAAGGTGTATGCGCATGGAATACCTGTAGGAATGTTAACTTCCAAGATTTGCTCAGGGGTAAGGTGCTCAAATTGCATAACAAGTGCACGAAGGCTATTACCGTGAGCAGCAATAAGAACGCGCTTTCCTGCTTCCATCTGAGGCTTAATGGTTTGCTCAAAATAAGGCCATGCACGTGCGATAGTGTCTTTTAAGCACTCGGTGTAAGGAAGATCTTCTTGAGGAACATCGCGGAACTGATCTTGAATGTGAGGATCGCGCTCATCGTTTGGTTGAAGTGCAGGTGGTTGAACATCAAACGAACGACGCCAAATTTTAACCTGTGCTTCACCGTGCTCTTCGGCAGCTTTTGCTTTGTTGAGCCCTTGAAGTGCGCCGTAGTGACGCTCGTTAAGACGCCATGTTTTATACACAGGAAGCCAGTTGCGATCCATTTCGTCTAATACGTGATTAAGCGTGTGAATAGCACGTTTAAGAAGTGAGGTATAGCATACATCAAAATCAAAACCTGCTTCTTTAAGGGCGCGACCTCCCTCGATGGCCTCTTTGTGTCCTTGCTCGGTTAAATCAACGTCTGTCCAACCAGTGAAGAGGTTGAGCTTATTCCACTCACTTTCGCCGTGGCGAATGATAACGAGTGTCATAGTGTCTTGCGCCATTGAATATCCTTTCGTATAAACGTATAGATCTTCGTATAATCATAACAAATTGACTGATAAGCTACAGCTCATCTGACATTTTTATGGTTCATACACATTTATTCTCGTTCAATATGTCTAAAAGGTAAAGTCATTGTTGCATATTCCTTGTATTTTGCGTATTTTGGTTCATTTGGAGTAATCTTAAATATGTTTTGTACATACATAAGGAGTTACAGAGCATATGAGCAAGTCTTCTAACTGCGTATATTCTAACAATCAGAAATCATCATGTACGACTTCGTCACCTGACACTTCAGATTCTGCGGTGTCGGTTGCACAAAGTGTACAAAATACACAAAGCGTTGCTAAAACACAGGTTCATCATCTTTCTCACCACCATCACATGCGTATTCGTTGGCATGAATTTTTTACAAGTAGCGATGACACCTGTATCCAAGACGCGCGTTTTCCCGAGCGTGCTGTGTTGGTTGGTCACATTGGCATGATGCTTCTTTCGTGCGGAACAGGAGCCTGGCGCGTGCGTGACGCCATGAATACCATTGCGCGCAATCTTAATATGACCTGTAGTGCCGATATAGGTTTAGTCTCGCTTGATTATACCTGCATAGATTGCGAAGGAAGAAGCTATACACAAGCATTGAGTCTTCCTTCTACAGGAGTCAATACCTCAAAGCTTAATCGTATGGAAGCGTTTGTGCGCGCCTTTGATAAAGACCATGGACAATGGAGCGTAGGCCAGGTACACCAAGCGCTTGATTCCATTGAGGCCATGAAAGTAAGATACAAGCCCTATCAGGTTGCGCTTGCTTCGGGTCTTGCGTGCGCAGGCTTTATCTTTTTGTTAGGCGGAGGCATATACGAGGTATTATGCTGCTTTTTTGGTGCGGCGGCAGGAAACTATGTACGCCGAAAAATGCTCGATCGAAAAATTACGCTTGTGGCCGATATTGCCGTTGCCGTCTCGGTTGCTTGCGCGGTGTATTTACTTTCGTACACAGTATTGTTTGAATGTCTGCGCGCTAATCCTCGACATTTGGACGGATATATTGGTGCGCTTTTGTTTGTTATTCCAGGCTTTCCGTTTATTACTTCAGGGCTCGACTTATCAAAACTTGACATGCGAAGCGGCATTGAACGCGCAGTATATGCACTTATGATTATTGCCGTTGCGGTGTCGGTTGGCTGGAGCGCTGCTTTGTGTTTGGATCTGCGTCCACAAGACTTTCTTCCTCTTTTAGGCTTAACGCCGCTTACCTTAACACTGCTAAGACTTTTGGCTAGTTGGTGTGGCGTATTTGGCTTTTCGATTATGTTTAATACCGAGCCAAAAATGGCTGCTTTAGCAGGAGTTCTTGGAGCAATTGCCAATACGTTGCGTTTGAGCTTAGTTAGTTGGACGCCTCTTGCACCGTGTATTGCTGCATTTTTTGGCACGCTTACGGCAGGTTTGTTAGCAAGTGTCGTGCGCAAAAAAATTGGATACCCTCGCATTGCACTTACGGTTCCCTCTATTGTTATTATGGTTCCAGGATTATATATGTATCGTGCTATGTATAATTTTGGCGCGTTTTCGCTGGATAAGGGATCTTTGTGGCTGCTTAGAGCGGTATTAATTGTATTTTGCTTGCCGCTTGGCCTTATTGTGGCGCGTATCCTTACCGATCCAAAATGGCGTCACGCCGGATAGGTCTATGTGGTTGTAGGATACGTTTGAGCGCGCGAGTTGATGTTATAGCTGCATAACAGGCGTATCGCGTGCGTCTTGTGCGTTATGTTGCGCTTGCATGAGTTTGAAAGAATTATGCATTGACAGGGTAGTATGTACTCGTAACGTTTGTATGAGCCATGCTCCAAAACAGATACATATTTACAGAAAGTAGTTAGAGTGATTAAAGTCGATAATACACATAATGGCAGGTCTGTATCGCAGTCTCAAACGTCTGATGATTTAGCTTCTGCGCTGCGTGCTTTTGACGCAGTTATTTTTGATTTTGACGGCACGCTTGCCGATACCTCAGAGCAAATTATTTCGGTTGCGCGTCAAGTGCTCAGCCGCTTTGGGCTTAGTCGGGAGCGCTTTGTTGATATTCCCCAACTTATAGGTCCGCCGTTTCCTCAAGCATTTGAGCTGGTATTTGGGTATTCGCCCGAACAGGCACAAGAAATTACCAAACAGTATCGAGCTATTTATTCAAAACTTGGACGTGACGCATGGCCATTATTTGAAGGCATCGATCCAATGCTGCACGAGCTAAAAAACGCAGGGAAAAAATTGGGTGTAGCAAGCTCTAAGCGCGATCATCTTTTACACCTTGCACTAGAAGAAAACGAAGTTGAGCAGGTATTTGATGTTATTTTGGGTAAGCAGGATGATTTGTGCGCGCCAAAATCACAAACGTTGCAACACGTTATCAACAAGCTTGGTGTGGACGCTTCACGCTGTGTTATGGTAGGAGACCGATTCTATGATGTAGAGGCTGCGCGCGCTTGCGGTATTGCTTCTATTGGTGTTTATTACGGTAAAACTGCACCTTGTGGCGAGCTTGAACAAGCAGGTGCAACCTTTATCGTGCATAGTGTTGAAGAGCTTAAACATGCACTTTTAAGCTAGCGTTATACGCATTTGCATGGGAAAACTGTTTACGCACAAAATTGCATAAGACTCATAAGGTATGTGTAAGGGGAATCACCAACATCGTGTGATTCCCCTTATTTAATTCCAAAATCTTTTTGGTCGCAACTTAAGATACGTCAATGAGCTTCAACGTAAGTACGCTCATGGTGAAATTGACGCTTCCGCCAGCCGCAGCGCAGTCTTATACGCTATTTTGTTTTCTTAAAGAAATCAAAATGCGTTGGTATTTCAACCAATTTATGAGCTGCTTCATCGTGAGTATATGTTTTTGCAAGTTCATAAGGTCCCATAAACGCATTCTCCCACGAGAAAAATACGCTACGATCAAAGCTCATATGGTCGCAAATAGTTTCGCAACCTGCAAAAACAGCAGGGTGCATCATAAGAGTGCAGGCGCGAAGCGCATAAAATGCATCGGCAAGTGCTTGTTGATACGCCTTGTCGTCATTTTTGTCATAAGCGTCTTTTGCAGCTTGTCCCCAAATCTTATTGGCACTGCGACACAGCGTTTCGGCATGACCGAGTGCGGTATGCGCGTCTGCAACTGCGGCTGCTTGTTCAAAATCAAGCAGAGCTTTTTGACACGCCGTCTTTGTAGCCTGACTTGCGTCAACATGCGGCAAGCAGCCGCCGCAAGCCTTTTGCGCGCCATAAAAACAGCTACGTGCCAGTCTGTTAAAGATATTAGTGAGAAACGCGCTTTCTTTAAGAGCTGGATCAACAACACGTGGATCGTCTTTTACCATAACGTCTACGCCCGTTTTTTTATCGGTATAACTTATGGAAGTATCAAACGCTTTGGGCGAAAAACTTACTGCTTTTTGATCAAGCGCAAGTGACAACCAATGTGCTCTGAGCTGTTCTGCACTATAGTTTTGGAGCAATTCTTCTGCCATAGGCGGCTTGATAGCGCTTGAACTTGATGCCTTTTTGTTCATAAACAAAATATGATAGTTAGCAACAGGGGTATCGGGGAATAAATCGGCGTCAAGCGCCTTCCAAAGGGCAGGCTGGGCAACACAATAAAAGAAGATATTATCCTGACCCATAAATTGATATACCTGCGCGTCTTTAGCACACCAAAAGTCATGCCAGTCGTGAGAAGAAAAGCAGTGTGTATCAAGGCTTTCATCCAGCATAAGTGCTGTTTTGGTAAACGATATAGGAGCCCATAGACTTTCGGGCCAACACCACACGGTTAAATCTTGCGCCTGAGGTAGTGCAGAGGCTTTGACGCCCCAAGGAATGTTTCCTGTAATACGAAACGGCAAGAGTGTTTTGCCTGTTCTAAACCTAATTTTGGCGGCTTCAAGTTGCGTGCGTGCAGTATCTCTGTCTTGCCAGTTGCTAAATTCAATTGAGAATGATTGCTGATTTTCTCGAGCTTCTACAAGTGTATAGGCTGGTAAAGCGTCTGAAATCTTATCAAATGCGTCTTTAAACTTATTTTGAATATAAATCACGGGAGTAGCGAGTGACTCGCGCACCGTATTGCATACAACGCTTCGGACGTGGCAATCATGATCCCATGCGTCTACCAGCTCTGTAAGATAACCCTTAAAAGCAGGCAAATCAAAATACCAGTTGTCAACAGGCTTAAGAATGGGTTGTGTGCCGCTTAATTGCGACACAGGCGCAATAAGTTCTTCAGGATCAAACTGATGTCCTAAATCGCACTCGTCTGCATAGGCTTTTTCGGATTTGCAGCCACGAACAGGGCAGCGTCCAATGACTTGACGGCCATTAAGAAATTGTTGAACTTTTTCGTCAAAGAATTGTCGTGTAGAACGCTTAGTAAGATAGCCGTTTTGATACAGGCGCTGCAAAATAAAGTTGGTAATTTCTTGATGAACGCTTGCAGCAGGTTCTAAGCCCGAACCTAAATAAAGGTCAAGCGAAATACCATATGCGTCGAGCGCACACTTTTGATCCTCGTGATTTTTTATAACGTAATCATGTATGCTGCCTTTGTAACCACTATCTTTAAGCTTACGATGGCCTTCCATGATAGGCGAACCAAAACAGTCTGTTCCCGAAACAAAAACTACGTTTTCTTTACCAATACGATCACGCAAAAAGCGCGCAAAGAAATCTGCTGGTACAAAAACACCGCCTATGTGTCCAAAATGTAGATTTTTGTTGCCGTAGGGCATACCGCAGGTAACAACAGCACGCTTGGGAAAGTGCGGACGCACGGAATTGTTAGGTGTAAGGAGACCTTGGTTTTGTGCTTGTGGAGAGGCATTTGAAGAGGGGTTTGTAGTAGAAGTTGTTGAATTTTTGACAGTCATAAATGTTCCTTACATGTTGTTGGTAACTTACGCCAAGCCACAACTATTGTGACATAATCATTGTGACATAGTTATTTTGAATAGCTATCATATATCTGATTTATACATGACCTTTGTATTATTCTACAACTGATATGGAGAAATGATTGTGCGTACTGATGATTTTGATTATGTCTTACCGCAAGAACGTATAGCTCAGCATCCAATTGAGCCGCGTGACGCATGTAAGCTGTTAGTGCTTCATCGCACTACAGGCGAAATAGAACATCGTCACTTTAGAGATATTGCAGATTATATGCAAGAAGGCGATCTGATTGTTGCCAATAAAACAAGGGTTTTACCTGCACGTTTAGTAGGTCTTAAGCACGGTGGCTCTGCTGCGTGCGAAACGCTTTTGCTTAAACGTCGTGAAGATCTTGATCCTATGGGTTCGGTTTGGGAGTGTTTGGTTAATCCTGGTAAACGCTTAAAACTTGGTGCGTGCATTGATTATCGCGCAGGTGGTCTTCATGCACCTGCTACCTCAGACATTGTGTTGCGTGCAGAAATTATGGATTATCTTGAAAATAATCGTGGCGGAAGACTGGTAAAGTTTACGCCAGCACAAGGATTGAGTTTAGACGAAGCAATACATCAGGCAGGTCATGTTCCTCTGCCGCCATATATTACCAATTACGAAGGCGACCCCGAAAAATATCAGACGGTATATTCCATGAAGGAAGAGCATTCTGCCGCTTCGCCAACTGCAGGTTTGCATTTTACACCAGAGCTTATTGAACGTATTAAGCAAAAAGGCGTGCAATGGAAAACGGTTGAGCTTGAGGTTGGTATTGATACCTTTAGATTGGTCGAAGAAGACGATCCAACCCAACATGTTATGCATACCGAGCGTTATCACGTGCCACAAGATGTTGTCGATGCCGTACATGCCACAAAAGCTGCAGGTCATAAGGTTATCGCTATTGGTACGACATCGGTTCGCTCGCTTGAGAGTGCATTTGATTGCAATGCAACCTGCTCTGAGCCTGCGCTTTGTGCCCTCAATTTTGAGCACGCACAAGATTCGTGCCTGCTTACGCACCGCGGTGATATTGTCAAACGAGAAAACGCAACAACTGATTTGTATATTATGCCTGGATATACCTGGCATGTTGTTGATTGTATGGTAACTAATTTTCATGTGCCACGTTCAACGCTTATGATGATGGTGTCTTCATTTGCATCGCGCGAGCTTATTATGAAAGCTTATCAAGAAGCAATTGAGCATGAATATAGGTTCTTGTCATTTGGCGACGCTATGATTATGCTATAGCGTCTTTCGCGTAAGAAGTACTATCTTTGTACCAGTGCATACAGCGCTATACCAACAAGAACTATAAATACAAGTACAAGTGCTATAAAGACAATTCGTTGTAGGCGCGTGCGTTTGCGCAAATCTCGTGCGTGTTGACTCAAACGCTCATGGGTTTGTTGATATTCACTCAACAGCTTTGTTTCCTGCTGTATCTTGGTGTAAAGTGTGCGCGTCATCTCGGATGTAGCGTGAATGGAATGTGCTTCATCCAGCGCCGCTTGAATATCTGCTAGCCGATCATGCGTTTCTTTGTGTGTCTGTTGCTTTTGTTGTAAGTCTTTTTTTACAGCATCAAGCGCGTCTTTAATCTGTGTTTCTTCGCTTTTCTTGTCTTTATATAAAGCTTCATATTCCTCACGATGTCCACGTGCTTCGGCTTGTGCATTCATGTAGTGAGTATTTGCTCGCTCGCACGCTTGTTTTTGTAGATTATAGCGATCTTGAGCTGCATTAACGCTCTGCTGTTCTTCGTTGCTTATGCGGTCAACATCTTTAATGGCCGCATCAAGGTGCGCACGCTCGGTAATAACTTCACCTTGCATTTTGGAAATTGCAGCAGCCGTAGAGTTAGGATCTTGTTGCAGACGAGAAAGACCTGCCTCAACGCGTGTTAGCCGCTCACGGGCACTATCAACATTGTGGTGTGCATTACTAATCTGCTGATCGCGGCGTTTCACCGCAGCAGCCAATGCCTGATCAGCGGCCTTTACATCTCGTTTTGCGTCAGCAAGCGCACGCGCGCTGTCGTCGTTTCTGCCTTTGCTTGAGTCCATAAGCTCTTTGTAGGGGCGCAACTCTTCTTCATGCTTTGCAATTAAGGTATTCAGTGAAGTTTCCTGTTGCTTAACTTTTGCACTTATTTGTTCGATTTCTTTTGTCAAAAGCGAGGCTGCCGTCTTTTCTCGTTCCTTCTTGTTAAGGTAGTCTGTCACTAAGTTGTCATAATTATCTTCGATAGTACGGCGGTGCTCAAAACATGTTTGATCGTTGGTTATTTGTGTTTTTATTTCGTTTACTTTCGATTGGATTTCCTGTTGTTTTCGTGTTGCCTGTACTACGCTTACGGTTGCTTGTGCTCCCGAAACAAACAGTGCTGCAAAGCGCGCTACACCTCCTTTGATCGCCTGTATTGCGTGTTTAACTGTGTCCATGCTTGCTGTTTGTACATCTTTAGAGTTATTGAGTTTTGGTTGCATGTAAGGTCCTCTCTTTTGGCCTACATACATAAAGGTACATCAAAATCACTAAATTTTCTCTACATACACAAAAGATGTTTGGTAGTATGATTTTTACTTGAAAAGGTTATGAGAGATTATGTATCTACTCTACGAGAAAAAAGGAGTGCATTATGCTTTCCAAGCAAGTCACTATTGCAAGCGCAACCGGTCTTCACGCGCGTCCTGCTTCACAATTTGTTCAAGTTGCAAAAGGTTTTGAGTGCGATGTTCGCATTGCCAACGTTGACAAAGGTACAGCTCCTGTAAACGCTAAATCTATTATGATGATTCTTGCTGCAGGTTTGGGCACTGGTACTAAGGTAGAGATTACTTGTGACGGTGCAGACGAGCAGGATGCTCTCAAAGCTCTTCTCGAGATTAAAGATGGTAGTGAGCAACTTTTTAGCGAGTAATTATTCGTGTGTTCGTGCCTGCAGTTAAGGCAGATGTTGTACGGTGCGGCAGGTACTAGGGTGTCTGTTACATGATACATGTGCGCACAACAGCGATTTTATACGCGATATTTTGATTGAGGTGCCCTTTGTGTGGTGCCTCAATTTTTGTTTTGTTTAAATTGTTACCCTTTTCATTTTAAGTTTATATACAATATTTTGTGTAAATATTGAAGTACCAGTTTTTTAACATGTTTGTCACAACAAGGAGCTTGTATGCCCATATCGTCTTCAGATACCTGCGATTCGTCTAAATGGTTTACCTACGATATTATTGCCGAAGACCCTACAACACATGCGCGCGCAGGAGTGTTTCATACACCGCATGGCGATATTCCTACCCCTATTTTTATGCCTGTTGGCACAAAAGCTACCGTAAAAGGGCTGCTCCCCCAAACCGTTAGCGATCTTGGCGCAAAAATCATTCTTGCAAATACGTATCACCTTGCTATGAGGCCTGGCGAAGACCTCATAGCCGAGGCAGGCGGCTTACACGCATTTATGCATTGGAATAAGCCTATTCTTACCGATTCGGGCGGCTTTCAAGTATTTAGTCATTCAGAATTCGTAAAGCTTTCCGATGAAGGCGTGCGCTTTAAGGTTGTTGACTATGACGGGTCATATGTGTTTTGGACACCCGAAAAAAATATGGAAATTGCTCAAAAGTTGGGTGCAGACATCGTGATGCAGCTTGATCAATGTCCTGGTTATCCTGCAAGTGATGCGTATGTTCGTCGTGCCGTTGACCTATCTAGTGCATGGGCACAGCGCTGTTTTGAGGCTCATACCAAGAAGGACCAAGCGCTTTTTGGCATTGTCCAAGGTGGCATGAATTTAAATCTTAGAAAATTGAGCATTGAGCGTCTTGAGTCTATTGCCGATTTCCCTGGATATGGCATTGGTGGATATTCGGTAGGCGAAGATCACGAAACAATGTTTGAATCGCTGGCGCCTTTGGCAGCTGAATATATGCCACGTCATAAACCTCGCTATTTGATGGGGGTGGGCAACCCAACAACACTGGTACGTGCAGTTGCATGTGGTGTTGATATGTTCGATTGCGTGTTACCAACGAGAACCGCGCGTATGGGTACCGCTTTTTCTCATGAAGGTAGGCTCAATCTTAAAAACGCTGCTCACATTCATGCACATGTACCCTTAGATGAGCTTTGTACGTGTCCAGTTTGTAGCGAAGGATATACGCGTAGCTACCTCAACCATTTGGTTCGTCAGCACGAAATGAACGCAGCAATCTTATTGTCTATGCACAACATTTATTTCCTGCTGGACTGTATGAGGCAGGCGCGCCAAGCCATTATTGAAGGACGCTATAAGGCATTTCTTGATACATGGATGCAATATCCAACGGCTCAAGATGGGCGTATGCAAAATTATCACATGAGCCATGGGGAATAAATACCTATGCTGTATCAAAATTGTGTGGTGTATCGTTGTGTATTATGGTGTAGCTGTGATGATTTGGAATGAAAGATATCAATTGATTATCATTAGCTCGATTGTTGAAAACTTACGTTTTGTCCCTATTGGTGTGTTAGGTTAGCTCGTGGAATTCTACTCTTTAATGTTTGTGTGCTTTTGTGCACTGTTGTGC
>CAMXVQ010000022.1 GCA_947252455.1 uncultured Atopobium sp.
ACCAAGACCTAGTGGAATTAGACCAAGGAGTCCGATAATCCAATCTTGTGGAATATAATTTAAAAAATAAGCGGCAATAAGACTAACCAGTACAAGCAGTCCTGTACCTATATACTGTCCTGCATAAATTGATTTCAAACCTTCCTTGCCTTGAATGGCGAATAAAATAGTCAAAACAACTAAGTAGTCAATTGATGTAGAGACAAAAACTAATAAAGCGGATACTATTGTTTCCATTATTTCTCCTTTCAAAATGTTAACATTTATTTACATGTTCCCTGCAGTTTATTTAATTTTAGGTTTATCAACACGCAGGCAGCGCATTGCATTGGCAACTGCTAAGCACGCAACACCCACATCGCCAAAAACAGCTACCCACATATTTGCAATACCTAAAGCAGCAAAACCTAAAATTAAAACTTTAACACCTAGTGCCACCACAATATTTTGACGTACAATTCTCATGGTTTTACGTGCAATGTTGATAGCCACTGCAATACCTGATGGTTTATCGTTCATAAGCACCACATCAGCCGCTTCAATTGCCGCATCAGAGCCCATAGCGCCCATAGCTATACCTACATCCGAGCGCATTAAAACGGGAGCGTCGTTAATTCCGTCACCCACAAATGCCAGTTTGCTGCCTGAGTCTTCTTGTCTAATGAGTTTTTCGATAATTGCAACTTTGTCCTGCGGCATAAGTTCTGCATGGAATTCATCCATTCCAAGCTTTTGACATACGCTTTTTGCCACGTCGAGCCTGTCGCCTGTGAGCATAACGCAACGCTCAACACCAATTTTGTGCAGATTAAGAATGGTTTGCGAAGCATCGTCTTTAGGGGAGTCGGCAATAACAATGTGACCTAGATATACACCGTCTTGCGCCACGTGAATGGTGGTTCCCATAACTTCGCACGCTTGCGTGTGAATCCCCACTTCTTCCATAAGTGCAAGATTACCAGCTGCAATGCGGTGCCCTTCAAAATCGGCACTCACCCCTTTGCCTGAATGTTCAGTAAAGTTAGTGACTAACTGTGGGTTTGCACCTGCGGTATAAGCCTGTCGAAGAGCCTGTGCAGTTGGATGATTAGACAATACTTCTACATGCGCTGTTATACGCAAAAGTACACCGCGCGCAATATCGGGAACGGGATGAACGGTGATAATACCAAACTTACCTGTGGTAAGCGTTCCTGTTTTGTCAAACGCAACGGTATCAACTACGGCCAGTGTTTCAAGATAGTTTGAGCCTTTTATGAGTATGCCTTGCTTTGATGAGGCTCCAATACCACCAAAGAACGAAAGTGGTACCGAAATAACTAACGCGCATGGGCAGCTTACCACCAAAAATATTAATGCACGCTGTATCCATGTTGAGTATGAACCATAACCCATAAGCGGTGGAACAACTGCTAAAAGCGCAGCTAAACATACAATAACAGGAGTATATATGTGTGCAAATCGCGATATAAAGTGTTCGGCGTGAGCTTTGCGCGTACTGGCGTTTTCTACAAGATCTAAAATTCGCTGTACGGTAGAGTCTTCATACTGTTTGGTAACTTTGATAGTAAGTGCGCCCGATAAATTAACGCAACCACTTACCACTGACGATCCAATATGCACCAAGCGCGGCAACGCTTCGCCCGTAATAGCGGAGGTGTCTATTTGCGAATAGCCGTTTATTATTTCGCCATCAAGCGCAATGCGCTCGCCCGGTTTTACCATAATGCATTGGCCAACTTTAATATCTTGAGGTTTAACCTTGGTAAGTACGTCGCCCTCAATACGATAGGCATACGCAGGCGCAATGTTCATCATCGACTTAATGGAGCTGCGGCTTTGATCAAGCGCGTAATCGTGAAACCATTCACCAGTTTGATAGAAGATCATAACGGCCGCACCCTCTGCCATATGAGGATCGCTTTCGGGGAAAAATACCAGCGCAAATGCACCGACCGTTGCAATAACCATCAAAACATTCTCATCAAAGAGGTGTCCGCGGATAACTCCTTTATAGGCGTGCGCAATAACGTCTGAGCCCGCTATGAGATAGGGAACCAAAAAGAGTACAAATTGAATCCACAGGCACGCGATAGAAGGTAGTCCAAGTAGTTTGAGCGGTAGAAGCTCAATGATGACAAAGATAACCAGCGAAATTACAATTCGCATAAGGTTGAAGCGCTGTTCATGGGAAAGGCCTTGGAATTTACGTACGAGATAGTTCATGGTTTGTCCTGACGTTGCGGTCTATAAAGAAACAAGCTATAGCAGGTGCTGCTTCACGAGGTGTAGATAATTGATGTAGGTTAGTTAAACAAAGCTAGCTTACTTACGATACATAGATAAGTAAAAATAGAAACAGCTATTCGCACATGTGCGTCATACCTTGAGAAAGCATAGTGTTTACGTGGTCGTCGGCAAGCGAATAGATAATTTGTTTACCTTCGCGCTTAAAACGAACAAGATGTGTTTGCTTTAAAATGCGCAGCTGATGCGAAACGGCACTTTGCGACAAACAAACTGCGTCGGCAATATCGTTAACCGATAGGCTACCGCAGGTTAGTGCAAAAAGAATTTTGACACGCGTTGTGTCTGAAAAAATTTTGAATAGGTCGGCAAGGTCGTAGAGAATTTCCTCATCGGGCATGTCCATAGCGGCAATCTCGGCTTTTGCGGTATCTTTTGCCGTGGCTTCACTAAGAGATTTGTGTGGTGTTATTTGTGCTTTTTCCTGCGAATTGTGCAAGTTCTTTTTGTTCGCGGTTGATTGACGCGGCATATAACCTCCTTACATATATACATATGAACATGCGTTCATATGTTAGCTATCATGATACCAAGTTTTTGGAGGATGTCAAATAAAGCTTAAGATGAGCTGAATGTATGGAGAAATCTGTTTGTCGGGCGGCTTGGTAGGCTGACCTACGTAGTCCGATTTACACAACTCGCACTATGGGTCCTGATGCGTGCTCTTGGTCTTGCGAAACCGCCTTGTGCACCTTGCCCTGCGAAACCGCCTTGCGTGGTACTAGTCCTCGCCCTTTACCATGTTGTCCAATAAAGAAGTATCGCTGGCACTGGTAAATGTTATATCCGAGCTTGGCCGCCAACGATCTTGTGAAAGTTGCTTAGGAACATTGTTTTTAGCATAGGTCCATTGTTGCTTACGAATAAGTTTACCCTTAACTAACTTATATTCCGTGCTGGTGATAGATTGTGAATTATAGGGATATTCATTTTGCAAAATCTCTTTGGGCTCCCGTCCAATTTGAAATGTTGTGTCATCACCGCCAACAGATGCGTGTCCTTCGTAAAGAGGAGTATCTGTTGTAACCATATCTGCTTCTTCGCCACGAGAAGAAAAGATGTGAATCTCAGACATTGCTTTTTCATGCTCAGCTTTGATGAACATTTCGGGGATATGGTCACCAGTAATATCAACGAGGGCATACGAAAGTTTGGTCACATCAAAATCATGGCCAAAGTATGCACTTGGATCTTTGAGTGCTTGTCGATATTGATCCGAGGCCGCCTTTAATTTTTGAATGCGCTTTTCATCGGCCGCACGCTGGGCTTGTTCTTTAGCAGCGGATTCTTGTTGGGCACGCTCATCGGCCGCGCGCTGTAAAGGCATAAGACGGTGCGTGTACATCCATGCTGCGCCTATGGCACCTAATATGCATAAACATGTCAATATAAGCGCTACAGCTGTCTTTGCACTCATATGTGATGTATAAGGATTTGAGTCTTTGGTGTGTCGCATAAATTTCTCCTTGGTTTGATCGCGTGTGTGTAAGCGCAATTAATATTGTTGTGTCGATCTTCGCGCGTGCACATACTGAAGACATAATAACGCACATAGAAGTATCATGACCAGCAGATAGCTACTTACAGCACCGGTGAAACGCAATGTAGTAATGCATATGAGCGAGCAGATAATAACAAAACCAAAGCTTATGAGATAGGAGCTAAAAGCTTTTGCCTGTTTGCGAATGATGGTAAGCAGCTGAAAGAAAAAGTCGATGCCGGCTCCTAAACCGCCTGCAATAACCATACTGAGTTGCTCAAACTGTAAATGTTTAAATGAGACGCCATAAAGAATTCCATTAAGGGTTGCACCCCAATTCCACATAATAAATGCCATAAGAGTCGTGATGCCAATAATGCTTGTTACAATGATAAGCGTTTGCATATCAAAACGTTTTGTGTTGTCGCTTTGTGTCCAAAGTATTGATAATTTCATGAGTTGTGGTTTATATACTAACGCAGCAACCAGCACAATAGCCATTGCTGGAAAGTAGAGCGCATTAAAATAGAGCTGTTGCTGGTAATCCAAGAGCGCTTCCATGATAAATTTTGGTGAGCTGTCAATAAGTGCAAAAAGGAATTGACCTAAAAATGCAGGGAAACACTCATAAAAGAGTTCGCTGAGTTCAATTGCTTCCCAGCCGCGCGATTTGGGCGTTTCAAATTTTGCAAGCGGATAGGTGATAACAACAAAGCTTACGCCTGCAAAGAGAGCAAGGGCGTACGTTGCCGCTTGTACGTCGCGAAAAAGTATAAGCACTAACATAAAAGCAAAACACGCGCCGCCGCAGCGAATTGCTTGAGAAATACCTGCTAGATAGAGTTTATCGCATTGTTGCAAGCGACCTTCAAAGACATCGGCAAGACTGTCGACAAGCTTAAAAGCCATAAGCGAAATAAGCAGGGATGACATAAGTTCGCTATCGTGGCGCAGCACCAGATATATACAGCCAACAGCTGCCATAACAAGACATGTCACGATGCGTTGTAGCTGATAGGCGGCAAATGAATCTTGTTCGTTAACGTCAGATACTTGAAAGGTTCTAACTCCAAAAAGCGCAATAAACTGTAAGACCGTAGCTATCACAAATGCCATGGTAAATCGGCCTGCAATGTCACAGCCACAGATTTGTGAAACTAAAATAGTAAGCAAAGGGAACATAAGCCCCATGCAAGCCTGACCGAGCGCATTGCACAGATAGTCTTTAACGGTTCGATGCGACCCATAGAGCGCAACTTGGTTTGCAAAATCTTGACGTCGCATGCCCTCAATGAGGCGGTTTTTCCATATATCTATAATTCCGTGCGTGGATTTTGTTGCGCGTGCAGGCGGTAATGGATGCAGCTTTTGACTTGAGCGCACAAAGCTTGGCGCCAACTTTTGCAGTATATGTGTGATTGCCTGCTTCATTACCAGTCCTAACATGCATGTGTACGGTGTGTACGCATTGTTGTGTATGCATTATAAACTTCTGTCAGCGCGTTGCAACATGGTTGTACCTATCGAGTATATAGGTGAATGTACAAGCGTCCGCGCGCTCCATGTGATTGCTATGTTTACCACTTGTGTTAGTACATCTTGCAAAAACATTCCTATTATACGTTTTGTTTTGAGCACTTGTTACATGCTTTCTCATCTTTCATGATGTGCAGGTTTTTGTACATAAAGATTTCTAAATGGTTACAGCTTCTGTGTCGCTTATGCTAAATTGTCAAACCTGCCTTGCCACGCTTTAAAGTGGTGTATTGTTAGATAAGTAATTTAGAAGGGTATCGTTTATAAAGGAGTTATCGTGTCGGAGTTTAGTTGTCAAAACCAATCTGGCAAAAACGATACAGAGGCTCATAAGACGCAAAAGCATACTGAGAGCTGTGAAGTGTGTTCGCACACATACGAGCCTTTGCAATCCGGTCCGTCTGGGCAGTCGGACCAAGTTAAGACACATGCAGTGCACGCCGAAGAGGAACGCACCTTTGCGCGTGTTGATATTCCCGAAAGCCTTAAAAGTAATTTAACGCTTTTTCTTCATCTTGTACGTAAAGTTATTCAGGAATACGACGAAAACCTTTGTACCACGTTTGATATGCTTCTTTCCGACTTTATTGAGGCAGATAATCAGGAGGCACATCATCCAAGCCAAACCTGCTCTGCACTCCAAGATGCCGTGCGTATTATAAATGGTCTTGAGATTCACGAAGCTACTATGCTTGCGCGTGCGTTTGCGTCATATTTTCATTTGGCAAATATTTGCGAAGAAAATTATCGTGTCGCTGCTTTGCGTGCGCGCGAAAAATCTACGCCCGTTTCAAAAAAAGACAATCCTTTTGCTAATCCTAATAACGACTTAAGCGCTGCCTATCACGAAATTATGCGTGAATGTGGCAAAGACAAGGCAAATGAGCTGTTGCACCGTTTGGAATTTCACCCTGTATTTACGGCACATCCAACCGAAGCGCGCCGTAAGACCGTTGAGTCGCGTATTAGAAATATTGCAACGCTGCTCGAAAAGCGAGCTCGTCTTGGCGGAGCTTCTTTGGCCGAAAATGATCGTCGTATGCTTGAGGAAATTGAGGCGCTCTTTAGAACGTCTCCTATTGCGCTTAAAAAACCAACTCCTGTTGAAGAAGCCGATACCATTATTGACATCTTTGATCATACGCTTTTTGAAATGGTCCCCGATGTGTATCGTCGCTTTGACGATTGGGAATTGGGCGATGATGCTGGTAAGGTCCCGCCTTTATGCCCTGCGTTTTTTAAGCCAGGAAGCTGGATCGGAACCGATCGTGACGGTAATCCTAATGTTACGGCAAAAGTTAGTAGAAAAGTTGCCGAAAAATTCCGCACGCATATGCTTGCAAAATTAGCCGAGGAAACCAAAAAAGTAGCGCGAAGCCTAACGCTTGATACCGTGTCAACGCCTGCTTCTAAGCAGCTGCGCAATCTATGGAATCATCAGGTTGAAATGAGCGAAGTTCTTTCTGCGCGCGCGTATCAGGTTTCTGCAAGTGAGCTGCATCATGCCGTGCTTAAGGTTATGGCAAATCGTTTGGAAGCAACTATAACACGTACTGCCGATCTTATGTATGCAACGGCAGAGGACTTTATTAGCGACTTGCGCATCGTCCAAGAGTCTCTTGCACAAGCAGGAGCTGTTCGTGCTGCATATGGTGTGGTACAACGCCTTATTTGGCAGGCAGAAACGTTTGGATTTTCGCTCGTGCAAATGGAGTTTCGTCAACACTCGTTAGTGCATACCCGTGCGCTTGAAGACATTCGCGCGCATGGTCGCTGGGGAGAACGTGGCGAGCTTGCGCCCATGACTAAAGAAGTGCTTGATACATTTCGTGCTATTGGTTCTATTCAACGCCGCAATGGTGTTGAGGCGGCGCGTCGCTATATTATCTCGTTTACACAGTCGCCTCAAAATATCGAAGATGTCTATACGCTTGCTCATCTTGCGTTTGCACATGATAAAGACGTGCCAACGCTTGATGTTATCCCTCTTTTTGAGCAGGTGGAAGACTTAAATAATGCAATTGATACGCTAAATCACATGATAGAGATCCCTGCAGTTCAAAAGCGCCTGGCTCAAACAAACAGGCGTTTGGAAGTTATGCTGGGATATTCTGACTCCTCTAAAGATGCAGGTCCTACGTCGGCAACACTTGTGTTGCACGAAACACAGGCACGCATTGCGCAGTGGGCAAAAGATCACAACATTAACCTCATTTTAATGCACGGCCGCGGAGGTGCAGTTGGACGTGGTGGCGGTCCTGCAAACCGTGCAGTTCTTTCTCAGCCTATGGGTTCGGTGAATGCATTCTTTAAGCTTACCGAGCAGGGCGAAGTTATTTTTGCACGTTATGGAGATCCAGTTTTAGCACGCAGGCACGTTGAGTCAGTTGCTGGCGCTACGCTTTTGCAGTCGGCTCCTTCGATCGAAAAGCTGAATACCGAAACCACTCAGTCATATTTGGGTCTAGCCGAAGAACTCGACCGTGCAGCTCATGCGCGTTTCTTGCGTTTGATTCATACCGAGGGCTTTCCTGAGTGGTTCTCTACCGTTACGCCTTTGGCCGAGATTGGTATGATGCCTATTGGTAGCCGTCCAGCTAAACGCGGACTAGGTGCAACATCGCTTGCTGATCTACGTACCATCCCGTGGATTTTCTCGTGGTCACAAGCTCGTACCAATTTAGCAGCCTGGTATGGTTTAGGAACTGCATGCGAAGAGATCGGTGACTTAGCACGTCTACGCAGCGCGTATAAGCAGTGGCCGCTGTTCACTACCTTTATTGACAATATCGAAATGTCGCTTGCAAAAACTGATACGCGGATCGCAAAAATGTATTTGGCGCTTGGTAAGCGTGACGATTTAACGGCGTTGGTTCTCGACGAGATGGAACTCACCAAAAAGTGGGTGTTATCTATTACGGGCAATCAATGGCCGCTTGAACACCGTCGTGTATTGGGTCCGCTTATTCGTATGCGTAGCCCGTTTGTAGATGTCTTGTCGGTAACTCAGGCTCATGCGCTTTCAGTGTTGCGCACACGGGGTCAAGATTTAAGTCCCGAGGAAAAAGAAAAGTTTATCTATCTTATTTTGTGTACCGTTTCAGGCGTTGCTGCCGGATTGCAAAATACGGGGTAATTCTTTCAGGAAAAAATAAGGTTTGCGCCAAGTAAGGTTTCATTTCTTTGAGGAAAATGCCTTATAAAATCAAAAACATTTGTGTAAAGCACGCTTATATCCTATAAGCGTGCTTTTTAATTACGGCAATTATGTGGAGAACCTGAAAATAATGTATAAAGCTTAAGAAAATCTTAACCAAAACTAACAATTCTTTAATTTCTGTAAGTAAGCTGAAAATATTTGTTTACAATGTTACTACTTAGTTAGGTTTATATAACTCTTTTGGTTTCAACAAACAAAGGGGTGTAGGGGAGAGGTCGTCACATATGCAACAGAACGAGACGGTAGAAATTCACGGGATGAGTGGTGATTGTATGCCGCTTTCGCTTATGCGTGAAGGCAGTGTTTGCCGTGTTTGTGCTGTTCGCGGAAATGACGATACAAAGCACCATATTACTTCTTTGGGTTTTGTTGATGGCGCGGTTGTCGAAATTATTTCCAAGCTGAGCGGAAGCGTTATCGTGCGGATTAAAGGGACAACATTTGGCATTGGATCGGAGATAGCGCGCAGAATTTACGTGCATGAATGATTTTGCCATGTGGCGAGATGTACGTGCCGTGAGTTATGTCATGCATGCAGCATAACTTAGAGTGCGCACAAGGGTTTCCAACACATTACTGTCGTTACGTATAACAACTTCAAGAGTTATTTGATATATACGCGTTTGCTTGTGCACAATTTTATGCGCATAATTGGCAACGCTCGGGAAAGGAGTATGCATGGCTACCTTAAAAGACGTGCATGTGGGACAAACATGCGTTGTAAGTCGCCTGCTCGGAATGGGCGCAGTTAAACGACGCATTATGGACATGGGTCTTACCAAAGGCACAAAACTTTTTGTTCGTAAACTGGCTCCTCTTGGTGACCCTATAGAGCTTACCGTGCGTGGATACGAGTTGTCCATTCGCAAAAGTGAGGCCGAATGTGTAGAGGTTACCCAGGTAGAAGATGCGTCTTCTGCACAAACCTCAGCAACCACTCAAAAAGCATAGAAAAGGAGTCCATCACATGTCCACTAAGACATTTATCGGCCTTGCGGGTAATCCAAACTGTGGAAAAACCACGCTCTTTAATGAGTTGACTGGCTCAAACGGTTATGTTGGTAACTGGCCAGGCGTTACGGTTGAGAAAAAGCAAGCTGCATGGCAAAAAGATAAATCTACAATATTTGTTGACCTTCCAGGTATTTACTCGCTCTCTCCGTATTCTCCCGAAGAAATTGTGTCGCGTGATTATATTATGACGGAGTCGCCATCTGCACTTATCAATCTGGTTGACGCAACAAATCTTGAACGCAGTTTATACCTTACAACTCAGGTAATCGAAAGCGGTTGCCCTGTTGTTGTTGGCCTTAATATGGCAGATTTACTTAAAGAGCGCGGAGATGTTGTTGATACCAAGAAACTTTCTTCTGCGCTTGGCGTTCCAGTTTTACAGGTAAGCGCACTTCGCGGTACGAATATTATAGAGCTGGTAGAAGCTGCGCATAATGCAGCACGCACATCGGCTGTTTCTAAAGGCACCGCATGCTTTTCTGAAGATGTTGAAAACGCATTGCAAGAAATCGCTCGTGTTATTAGTTTTGCATGTGATGAGCATCATCTTCGCTGGTATTCCATCAAGGTCTTTGAACGCGATGCCCAAATTATTAAGCAACTTTCTTTATCTGATGAGGTTCTTGAAGCATGTGAGCGCGTAATTGAGCCGATCGAAAAAGATCGCCAAGATGATTCTGAATCTATTATCACCTCAGAACGCTATGACTGGATTGAAACCGTCGTACACGATTGTGTAAGCCGCGCTCCAAAAAAGCTTACGCTTTCGGAAAAAATAGACAAGGTAGTAACCAACAGATTTTTGGGTCTTCCTATTTTTGCGCTTGCAATGTTTATGGTGTACTACCTCTCAATCTCTACCATTGGTAAAGGTGCCACAGACTGGGTAAATGATAACCTCTTTGGTGACGGCTTCTTTATTTCGCAAACAGGCGAGTCAGAATTTAATGACGCAAAATCAGATTTTGATGACAAACACTATCAAGATCAAATTGACGGGTATATAGATGCGGCGCAAGACGCAGGCGTTGAAACCGACGGTGTTGCGGATGCAATTTCAAAGCTTAAAGAAGACGACGATGACGAAGAGGCTCAAGCAACGCTTGATACCTTCAAAGACGACGCGCGAGACGCCCAGGTGGTAGCGCACGATGTTCCGATTCATAACGAAGATGGCAATTTTGTTGATAGCGAAGGCGAAACAATTACGCGTCTTGACGCAGATGGTGAGCCTATTCTTGAAGAAGGGCAGACTCTTGATGTTGTAGACGATGTTGACGCAGACGCCTTTGACGAGGCAGTTGATGGTCTTAAAGACGAACCCGATCCAAGCGACTTTCCAGGCTTTGTTCCATCAATTCCACAAGCAGCAACAAACGCATTGAAAGCAATGGATGTTTCTGATCCTGTTATCAGCCTTATTGTTGATGGTATTATCGGCGGTGTTGGTGCGGTACTCGGCTTTATCCCTCAAATGGCTGTGCTCTTTATTTTGTTGTGCTTCCTCGAAGACTGCGGATATATGAGTCGTGTTGCATTTGTTATGGATAGGGTGTTCCGTCGTTTTGGGCTTTCTGGAAAATCATTTATTCCTATGCTCATTTCTTCGGGTTGTGGCGTTCCAGGTGTTATGTCAACCAAAACTATCGAAAATGAAAAGGATCGTCGTATGACAGCTATGCTTACGACGATGATCCCCTGTGGTGCAAAGCAACCGATTATTGCGCTGGTTATGGGCGTGCTGATTGGCGGAGGCGATGCATGGTGGGTAGGTCCTCTGTTTTATTTCTTAAGTATTGTTTGCATTGTTTCCTCGGCAATTATGCTCAAAAAGACCAAGTGGTTTGCTGGCGAACCTGCACCGTTTGTTATGGAGCTTCCTGATTATCATATTCCAACGCTTAAATCGTGGGGCCTGCATGTTTGGGAGCGTATTGGCTCATATGTTGGCAAAGCCGGTACTATTATTTTTGCGGCAGCTGTAGGTATTTGGTTCTTGTCGAACTTTGGTATTGCTGGTTGGCAGGAAGGCAGTGGAGCATTTGGCTATCTTCCAGCTATGGAAGGCGTTCCCGAAGAGTTTATGGACTTTTCTGTTCTTGCAGGCATTGGTAATGCAATCGGTTGGATTCTTGCGCCTTTAGGTTGTGCAAATTGGCAAGCAACAGTAGCTTCGATTTCTGCATTAATTGCAAAAGAAAACCTTGTATCAACCTTTGGTGTACTTTACGGTTTGGGCGATGCAACAGAAAACTCAGTTTCTATGTGGACAGGCTTTGCTGGTATGTTTACCGATTCTAATGGTTTAATGCACGCAGGAGCACTATGCGCCTTCGTAGCGTTTAACATGCTTGACGCACCTTGCTTTGCAGCAATTGGTACCATTCGTAAACAAATGAACAATGCACGCTGGTTCTGGTTTGCTATTGCATATCAATGCGGATTTGCGTGGGTAGTAGGCTTGATTATCAATCAGATGTGGGAACTTATTGTATTGGGCAATGTAAGTGTGTGGACATTTGTGGCAGGGCTCTTTATTGTGCTGTTACTCTTCCAAATTTTGCGTCCGCAACCTGCATGGGATAAAAAAGACGCCAAGATTGTATCGAGTTTACAGACGCTTGAGCAGCATAAACAAGATAGCTCACAGCAACATTCTTCTGGTTGCGGCTGTGGCTGCTTATCGTAGGGAAGCGTAGTGTAAAAACGTGCGAAGTTACGGCATTTTGTGCTGTGCAGCGCGTGTGTAACACGCGTGGTGCGCTAAGCTTGATAAGTAACTCTAGCCGTGATTCTTTGCACAAAAGTTAAACAACATATGCTCATGAATGCGTTTGTGTGTTCATGAGCATTTTTGTAACTTGAAGCGCTGATTTTTCCTAACATGGATTTGGAATACGTGGTGCGTATATGTGTAACGCGTAATGAGCAACTAAAAATGCAAGCGTACATGCAAACGTGCCGCATCATACAGTTCATGCGTGCAAAGTTAGTTTGTGTATAACTTGTGAATTTTATGAACCTTAAAAGTTGCTGGACAAAAGTTCGAAATGGTGTACTATATCTTACGTAAGTTATCTCGTGGTAACTTATTGATTTCGTTAACTTCTACCTGACGCATTCGGACCCTCTCCCCGATAGCGAACAGGTCTCATACGCCGCTTGCGTCCCCCTTTCCTACGCAGGCGGCGTTTTCTTTTGCCTTTATTGCTGTGCGTCCTCGCTCGTGCCCGTGCTTAAAAATTCTGATGCCGAAAGCTCACGTACATTTGTTTTTTCGCTATCCAGTTCTTGTACCGTAAGTTTAGTGCCATCTAGCTGCTTCATTTTTCGTGCACTAGCAAGAACACGTGTTTCAAGTGTTCCTACCATGCTGTTGTAATTTTTAACTGCTGACGATAAATTTTTACCTACCGCACTTACTTTGTCGCCAAGTGTTGCAAGGCGTTCGCAGAGTTCTTGCGAAAGATTAAAGAGTTCGCGCGCATTATCGCTGAGCTCTTGTTGATGCCACGCGCACGCCACCGATTTAAGAACTGCCCACAATGTTACGGGAGACGTAAGCGCAACCTTTTTAGAAAACGCATACGTGAGCAGATCTTCGTCCACGGCAAGGGCGGCTTGTAAGAGAGCCTCGTTTGGAATAAAAGCAATAACAAAATCGGGATTAGTTTCAAACAACTCCCAGTATGATTTTTTACTGAGTGCATTGATGTGTCCGCGCAAATCGGCTGCATGTGCTTTGAGCAGCTCTGTTCGTCTGCGAAGCGCCTCTTCATCAGCCGAGTCGTCAATTTCGCATGCACGGCGATAATTATTGTAAGGAGCTTTAGAATCAATTGGAATGGTTTTATTCCCAGGCAGATGAATAATCATATCGGGTCTAAAGCTTTTGTCATCACTGGTAGAAAGTTTTACTTGTGTATCAAAGTCGATATGTTCGGTAAGCCCTGCAGCTTCAACAATATTTTTAAGTTGGACTTCGCCCCATGCACCGCGTACCGAGCTATTACACAAAGCCGATGAAAGCGATGATGTAACACTATCAAGACGTCTTTGCTGGTTGTCAAGCCCTTTGAGTTGCTCATCAAGGGCACCTAAATCTCGTTTGCGAGCCTCTTCCATATACGTTACTTTGTGCTGTAAATCGTCTAGCTTTGCCTTTACCGGTTCAAACGCTTTAATAACGCTTTCATTAACTAAAAGCTTATGCTTTTGTTCGTTTGAATCTTTGGCAAGACGTAGCTGCTCGTTTTGTTGAACCAGGTTTAATTGTTCTTTTATATCGCTTAAGCGATTGTTGAGCTCAGCGTTTTGGGCTGTCAGTGCAGAATTTTGGGAATGAAGCTCCAACATTTGCGCCTGGTGGGTATTTATAGCGGTCTGGAGTTTTTCTTCAAGCAAGCCTTCTTGCGCGTGCGCCTGCGCAAGTCCGCGGCGTTTACCTATAACGTACGCCCCAAAAATAAGGGCTATAATCACCATAATTCCTATGATATGTATGATAAGGACCGTCGCCATAAGTATCCTTTCTGTCTACGCGCTCTACTTACCAGTAGTGCTGTACGTGTTGCGCGTCCATCAGCTTTTACGCTTTGCTCATGCGCTCTTACGCGCCTTGTATTACTTGAGTTTTATACGTTTGATATAAGAATCCATCTATAAGAAACACGCTTTTAGTATAGCTTCTGCGTGCCTTTCAGTATAATATGAAATATCCATCGTTTGAAAGGAATGTGTGTATGTCTCAACAAGTCAGATTGCTTGATAGTTTTATCCCTTCGCATTATGCCATAAAGCTTGATGTAAGCCGAGAAGAAAAACGCTTTACAGGTTGTGTAGTAATCGACGGTGAGGCAAAAACACCAACATTTAAGCTTAACCAAAAATATTTATCCATTTCGCGCGTATGCATAGACGAGCGCGAATGTGCATTTGAAGCATCTGATGAATCTGAAACCGTAACAATTTTTGGTTCTACAACAGGCTCCGTGCGTGTTTCGATTGAGTATTCAGCACCACTAACTGATACTATGATGGGAATTTATCCGTCATATTACCAGCATAACGGTGAAAAAAAGCAGCTTATTGGCACACAATTTGAAACTACGTTTGCACGCGAAGCGTTTGTGTGTGTAGATGAGCCTTGCGCTAAAGCAACGTTTGATCTAGCACTCAAATTTGACGAAAAACCAGGCGAAATCGCGCTTTCTAATCAAAATGAGATCGCCTGCAAAGATGGATACCATATTTTTGATACCACGGTTAAAATGTCCACGTATTTGCTTGCGTTTGTATGTGGCGATTTACAGCGCAAAACTGCTTATACCTCATCTGGCGTAGAAGTAGGCGTCTTTGCTACGCGTGCACATCAGCCACATGTGCTCGATCTTGCGCTTGACATTGCTACTCGTTGTATTGATTTTTACGAAGATTATTATCAAACTCCCTATCCGCTTCAGCACAGCTATCATGTTGCACTTCCCGATTTTTCAGCTGGTGCAATGGAAAACTGGGGCCTTGTTACGTATCGCGAAGCATGCCTGCTTTACGATAAAAACAATAGTTCGCATACCTATAAACAACGTGTTGCATCAGTTATTGCCCACGAACTTGCTCACCAGTGGTTTGGCGATTTAGTTACCATGAAATGGTGGGATAATCTTTGGCTTAACGAGTCGTTTGCAACCATGATGGAATACGTAGCAACAGACGCGCTTGAACCATCATGGCGTATGTGGGATACCTTCCAAACATCCGAGGCGTCTATTGCACTTTCGCGTGATGCAACCGATGGCGTACAAAGCGTTCATGTTATGGTAGAGGATCCGCG
>CAMXVQ010000023.1 GCA_947252455.1 uncultured Atopobium sp.
CATTAAGCAAACGTTTTCAATATGCCAGCTCTGCGGAAATAGATCAACTGGTGTAATTTTTGCAGGTAGATATGCACCCTTATCAATAAAGCGACGTATATCACGCGCAAGCGTTTGCGGATCGCACGAAACATACGCAATTGCGCGCGCTCCACTTTGTGACAATTTATCGCAAACGCCTGCTTCCAAACCAGCTCGCGGTGGATCAACCACAATGACATCGGCATGCGCTTTTGGATATTCGCGCAGAGCATCTCCGCCAATTGCCTGAACGTTATGTAAATTAAAAAGTTTAATATGCCTGCGCAAATCTTGAATAGAACTCCCTTGCGCTTCAACGCCTATAACATCACGCGCGCGCTCTGAAAGTGGAAGCGTAAACGTTCCTGCTCCGCAATACAAGTCAAGTGCTGTTTCGTTTGGCTGTACATTCAAATCATCCATAACGCGCTCAATAAGTTTTTCGGCATTGTGTGTATTAACTTGAAAAAACGAAGGAGCAGAAATTCGCATACGTCTACCTGCGATAAGTTCTTCCCAATAACCTTTACCGTACAACTTTTCTACACCGCACACACGCCTTGCGCGACGTGATCCCTTGGTTAGAACACGTACAATGGAAGTGAGTTCAGGCGCTGCTGAATTCAGAATTTTTACCACATAGCCGCGTGGGAAAGCACCAGGAGTGGTCCAAAGCGCCAGTTCTACGTCTTTTGTACGAACTGAAGTTCTCAGTGCAATGCGCTCGATGCCCAACTCCTGTGAGCGTGCAATAAATTGCAGCGCGCCCGTAATTGATTTTGTCAGTTTGGAAAAACGTTTATCAACAAGTGCACAACCCGAAACTTGGATAAGCCGCTTTTGTATAGGATCATACATACCCAAATAAAAGGTATTATGTTCTGTACTTGCACTGAGCTCAATTTTATTGCGATAGCCCCACTGCTTTTTAGAAGGAATTACATCTCTTACTAACGTTTGTGCTTCATCGGGCTCTATATGTGCCGTGCGTATAAGCGCGTCCACAACATTTGCTTTTTTAGCTTTGAGCTGCTCGTCATATGCAAGGTTGGCCCACGGGCATCCACCTGCTTGTTCGTCGTATGAATACGCTGGTTTTACCCTATAAGGCGATGCGGCAAGAATCCGCGTTACCTCGGCGCGTAGATAGTGCTTGGCTTCCTCGGTGATCGCAGCTTCGCATACGTCGCCTGTTACTGCTCCGCGTACAAACACGCACTTGCCATCTGGCATATGCGCGATAGCTTCGGCTCCGTATGACATACGTTCTATGGTTATGGATCCTATAATCGTAGCGTTTTGACGCAAAATCACCGTATACCTTTCTCACAAGTGGTAAAACAGTTACTATTTTAATAGCTATTGGCACGGTGAGAGGAGCAAAATGACGTCTTTTGAATCGCTTTCATCATTTGAACGTTTTATGCCACAATTTTCTCAAAACGACAAACGCACAATTACCTTACTTACGCAGGCGTTAAGCGCGCGCATGAGTGAGGTTAACCCTCGGCGTTTTGCGCATTGTAAAAGTGTTGCTCAAACTGCTGCGTACATGGCAAAAGTTTATCAGCAGAATCAAACGCATGCCTATATTGCTGGACTTTTGCACGATTGGGATAAGATTTTAAGTACACCTGATCAAATTAAAAAGGCACAACATTACGGCATTGATATGGGCGCACCTTTGGAGCAAACCTGTCATCTTTTACATGGGCTCACTGCTGCTTGTGAGTTACACGAACGATTCCCAAAGCTTTCAGATGATATTATCGACGCTATTCGTTATCACACAGTTGCACGGACTAACATGAGCGCACTTGATATGATTGTTTTTGTTGCCGATGGAATTGAACCGCTGAGGAAGCCCTATCCTACGCTTGATGCTATTCGCGCATCTGTTGGTACGCAACCGCTAGAGCGCGTCTTTTTTGAGTCGTTTACCAGCGGTCTTGTGTACGTTCTTAAAACGCAGCGTTATCTTTATCCGCCAAGTATTCAGCTTTATAATCACTATATTCGTACGTTTGCTCATGTTGGAAAGTAGTATTGTGGTGCACTTTAGTGAAAAAACGCTTGCCTTATGTGTTGCTCAGATATTGAATATCAAAAAAGCCGAGCATACAGCTCTTATTACGTTGCCGCCTGAGCGTGGTTTGTGTCCATACACGGTGGTTGCAACCGCGCGTAATCGTATTCATTTACACGCGCTCTTACAAGACGTTGAAGATGGAGTGCATAAACAGGCGCACGAGCTTCCAAGAGCTGTGGAAGGAATCCACGCCGATTCGTGGGTGGTGCTCGATTACGGCTGTGTTATGGTGCACATTTGTACCGCTGAAATTCGCACGCTGTATCGGTTGGAATATATTTGGGAAGATAGTTTTGTACAATATTTAGATGACTGTACGTGCGCGGATAAAGATGAACATAGTTTTGAGAACTGCTGTGCGAAGGACGTGCAACTAACAAAATGACACGCACTTGAGCTCTCGCAGACGCCCTTTATAAATGCGTGGGTAACGTTACCGTAAACGTGGTGCCTGTTTCTGCCGTACTTTCAACTTTAATGGTACCTTTATGCGACTTTACCAAACCAAGCGCAATTGATAGCCCCAGTCCAAAACCACCCTTTTTATTGGTTTTACAGCGCGCTTTGTCGCTTCGATAAAAACGGTCAAAAATATGTGCCTGGTCTTCTTGACTGATGACTTCGCCTTGATTGGTAAAACTCATCTGCAAAGCATTTCCTGCCGCTTTATTTGTTTTTGTAAGGTTTACTTGAATAACCGAAGACTTGGCAGCATATTTACATGCATTATCCAGCAAGATGTGTACAAGCCGCTTGAGTTTTTCTTCGTCGCCAAATAGATAAAAATCTCTTGGAATATCAGTTTGAATGGTACATCCATGTTCAAACGCCAAGGTGTCAAACTCCAGCGCAGCTTCGTATACCATGTCAGAAAAATTAAAGCGTGTGGGATGTAAAATATTGGGTGCACCAGCTGCAGCCTCATCACTTTGTGCAAGTTCCAAAAGATCGTTAATCATCTGTTTAAGTTGTGATACTTCTTCTGAAGTATTTTGAACCCATTTGCGCTCTTCCGCCTCTAAGTGCGAACTATGCAGCAAAATATCGGTATTGGCAATAATCACCGAAAGTGGAGTTTTAAGTTCATGCGAGACATTTCCCAAAAAGACGCGCTGTCGATGCATTGCCTCTTCAATAGGCTTAATTGCCCAGTTAGAAAGTGCCCACGCGATACCAGTAATAACTACTAAAGTGGCGGCAATAATGGCAGAAACCAAAATAATGCTTTGCGCAAACGAAAAGTCAAAAGCTGAGGTATCAACAAACGCAATTTTATTGTCGCGTTTAAGCCATCTCACGTGGTAATCGGTAAGTTTACCTCGTGTTTCAGGGTTTCCCATGATCTGAGCACAAATATCTTCAACTGGTGCCGAGCCAATATATTCGGGGTGTTCGCTTGGACAAATTTCACCATAGTCATTAAGCTTTATTACCATAGAAAGCATGTTGGTTGTACCGGTAATATCGCTGTGATGATAAGGAGCTTGACCAAAATGCTGCATATCAGGATTATCTTCGGTAATGATATACTCAAGGTAATTATTAAGTTTAATTTCTTGCGCATGGTAAGTAAGATACATAGAAATGCACGTATGTACTATGAGGACACTTTCAACAAGAATGACAATACTTAACAGAAATTTATATCTGAGTGCTTTGAGCATAACCATTTTTTGTTTACACATGTACGAACCTTATCAACCGCAATTCCTACAACGCGCAAAACGGCGCATCATGTCAATTATACAGAGACTGCCAGATTTGCCCATGCTTGGTGCTTAATATGTTTCAAGTCGATAACCCAACATGCGAAGCGTGGTAATTTGTACCTTTGAATGAACATATGCCAGCTTTTTGCGCAAAAATGAAACGTAGGCTTCTACCGAATTTTCCGACGCATCAGCCGTAGTACCCCATACATAGGTTAACAAATCCTGCTTGGATACCACACGTGATGGTGCGCTCAGCAACATTTTTAAAACTTCAAACTCTTTACCAGAAAGATGGACGGAATGATTTTTGCACATAAGGTCATGTGTACTTAAATCAAGCGTAAAATCAGCAAACTTCATCTGCTCAATAATTACATCTCCTTGCCTACGAGTAAGCGCACGTAAACGAGCAAGTAATTCGGGAGCTTCAAAAGGTTTGGTAAGATAATCATCGGCACCTGCGTCAAGGCCATCAACTTTATCTTGTGTAGATGTTCGCGCAGTAAGAATTAAAATAGGCATAGAGTCTCCGCTACGTCGAACTTCTTTGACAATATCAAGGCCGTCCATGCCAGGAAGCATTCTATCTACAATAGCCGCATCATATAATCCGCTTTGGCACGAGATGAGTCCTGATTTTCCGTCATATACGGCTTCAGCGTGGTAATGAGCATCTGTTAGAATACGAACGATGGCATCTGCTAAATTTTTTTCGTCTTCTATAACCAAAATGTTCATAGCCGCCTCCTTAGCGAAAATTTTCAACAATACACGTTTGTCTTAAAAGTATACTTGTACAGGTGAATAAATCTTATATATATAAGTTTATGCATGAAACTTAATTTCTGCTGAAACTATGACCTTTTTTATAAAAAACCAAAGATTTTAGTAAGAGTTCACAAAAACGACACGGTTTTTTACTGCTATAATGTCGTATAGTTAAACATTGCTTAAGTGGCAAAGCGGCGCACTTTTTCTTCGTATCCATCGCGTCGCGTGTGTAAAGGAGTTCTACTTTGGCTGTAAAGATTCGTCTTGCTCGTCATGGAGCAAAAAAGCGTCCGTATTACCGTGTTGTTGTTGCTGATGGTCGCATGCCTCGTGACGGTCGTTACATTGAACAAATTGGTAGCTATAATCCGCTCACCAATCCAAAGTCAATTGATATCGATTTAGAAAAGGTTGATGCATGGGTCGCTAAAGGAGCTCAGCCTTCTTCTACCGTTTCTCATCTTATCGACATTGTACGTAGTGGCGCTGCTGCTCCTGAGAAGAAACGTAAGCTCTCTAAGAAAGCTGCTGCTAAGGCTCAAGCTGCTGCAGAAGAAGCTGCTGCCGCTGCAGAAGATGCAGCTCAAGACGCGGAGTAGTTAACGTGAGTGATCAAATTCAGGAAAACGCCATGGATCAGGATATTCCTGAAACCCATGAAGAGATCAACACTCAAGACGCGCAAGATAGCACACATGCTGCCTCGCACAAAGAGTCTCTTTCTACATTACCTTTAGCAGAAGGTGAGCTTGCTTCCGATAAAGTTGCCGATCTTGTTGAATACATTGTATGTGGTTTGGTAACCAATAAAGAAGCAGTTGCGCTTGATGTTACCGATAGCAACGGTGCAGCACTTATCGAGATTTCGTGCGCCGAAGAAGACGCAGGCCGTATTATTGGCCGCAAGGGTCGCACCATTAAAGCAATTCGTACGCTTGCTCGTGCTCTTGGTTCGCGTGTAAACACAGCTGTTGAGGTTGAGGTTTTAGGATAAGTTATGTCTTGCCCGGAATATAGCGTGTTTGCTCGCATTTCTAAGGTATATGGTAATAAAGGAGAAGTCGTTGCACACTTTGTGCACGGCTTTTCTTTTACACCCACCTCAAAGCAAGTGCTGTATTGCATACCTCCCATGTTGCACCGTCCGCGTGTGCTTCACGTACAAGCGGCCACGCGCGCAGCCGATGGACTTGTTTTGTCGTGCGCAGAGCTTGACTCGCGAAGTTTAGCCGAGTCGTATGTAGGTACTTATTTGGCTATCAACCGTTGTGATTTAACGGATGAGCAGGCAAAGCAAAGTATTGAACCTGTGCTCAATAAAGCAGTACACGATAAGCGTTTTGGTGACTTAGGTGTGGTAAGCGAGGTTCTTAGAAGTTCGGCTCAAGACACGCTTTTAGTACATGGCAGGTACTCTGATGTGATGATTCCGCTTGTTCCTGAGTTTGTAGATGATATAACACCTGATACAGATGTTATAACTACGCATATTCCGCAAAGCCTTCTTGATTTGCAAAGTAGGTTGTAAGTGCATGATTAGCTTTGAAGTGCTTTCGATATTTCCTAACTTGTTTCAGCCATACATGGATACGTCCATTATGGGTAGGGCACGTGCGCATAATCTCTATTCGCTTACAACGTACGACTTACGCAGCTGGACTCATGACGCACATCACAGTGTAGATGATGCACCATATGGTGGGGGACAGGGAATGCTTATGAAGTGTGAGCCTTTTTTTGAAGCGTTTTCTGAAATTTCTTCGTATCGTGCAGAAAAGCCCTACATTATTATGTTTTCTCCGTGCGGTAAACGTTTTACACAAGCCTGCGCTGCTGAACTTTCGCACAAAAAGCGCGTGCTGTTTGCATGTGGTCACTATGAAGGTATTGATGAGCGTGTCTACCAAAAAGCCGACGCTATTTATTCGTTAGGCGATTATGTACTTACCGGTGCCGAATTAGCAACGCTTGTGGTGCTTGATGCTACTATTAGGCTCATACCTGGAGCTTTAGGCGATGCACAAAGTGCTCACGACGAATCGTTTTCAGATGCGGGATTGCTTGAATACGCGCAGTACACGCGTCCGCGTGAGGTAGAAGGCATGGGTGTTCCTGATGTGCTGCTCAGTGGTAATCATGAAGCAATTAAAACGTGGAAACGTATGAACGCGCTTGAAAGAACGGCTCGTTGGCGTCCTGATCTATTATCAAGCGCAACGCTTAGCGATAAAGAGTATGATTTTGTTCAAAATCTAACATCTTATAGAAAAGAAATGTGATGCGCATGAGACATATGCAACCTCAACAAGAGCGTAGTTCATTTTTAAGAACGTGTTTGGACTGGGTTATAACACTTGCAATATCTGCAGGTATTGTGTTTGTAGTTCACGCTTTTGTGGCGGAAGTGTATTTGGTGCCTACGGGCTCTATGCTTTCTACCGTGCAGTTACAAGATCGCCTTATTGGAGAAAAGATCAGCTATAAGTTTGGAAAACCTCAAGCAGGCGATATCATTACGTTTAACGATCCTGCAGGTACAGGACATACCCTGCTTAAGCGTGTTATTGCAACTGAGGGTCAAACCATAGATTTGCGTGATGGCAATGTTTATGTTGATAACAAAAAACTTAACGAACCTTATGTTAATCATCAACCCACCGAGCCTATTACCAATCAGGGAGTAGGCCCACAAGGTGCAATCACGTTTCCTTATACGGTGCCTGCACATTGTATATGGGTAATGGGGGATAACCGAGGCAATTCGCTTGACTCGCGTTGGTTTGGTGCAGTGGATATATCTTCTGTTTCGTCGCGCGGATTTTGGATTATTTGGCCGTTTGACCATGCAAAAAGTTTGGAGCGTCCGCATTAAAGCGTGGCGCGCGTGTGCCTGCGCTTGTAGACACATAACACATATAAGTTTTCCTAAAGCGGTAAGGAGATTGATATGAGCAAAACGCCCCTGACATTTCAGGATATGATTTTGACTCTACAAACGTATTGGGCGCAACACGGTTGTACCGTTATGCAACCCTATGACAGCGAAGTTGGTGCAGGAACGTTTCATCCTGCAACGCTGCTTCGTTCACTGGGAAATAAACCATGGGCAACCTGTTATGCTCAGCCTTGTCGGCGTCCTGCTGATGGTCGTTATGGTGATAACCCTAACCGTTTACAGCACTATTATCAATTTCAGGTGCTTATTAAGCCTTCTCCTGCCGATGCACAAGATTTGTATCTTGGCTCGCTTGAAGCAATTGGTTTGGATCCTCAAGAAAACGATGTCCGCTTTGTAGAAGACGACTGGGAATCGCCTACACTTGGAGCATGGGGACTTGGTTGGGAAGTTTGGCTCAACGGTATGGAAGTTACGCAGTTTACGTATTTCCAGCAGGTAGGCGGCATTGAAGTTGCGCCTGTGCCTGTAGAAATTACCTATGGTCTTGAGCGTATTGCAATGTATACACAAGGTGTAAATTCGGTCTACGATTTGGTGTGGAATAAGCTTGCAGATGGAACTTGTGTTACCTATGGCGACGTGTTTCACCAAAACGAGTTTGAATTTTCGACCTATAACTTTGAAGTTGCAAATGTTGAACTTATGCGCGAAAAATTTGACGAATACGAAGAAGAATGTCATGCCTGTTTGCGTCGTAATTTGCCGTTGCCTGCCTATGATTGCGTGATGAAATGTTCTCATGCGTTTAACTTACTTGATTCGCGCGGTTCTCTTTCTGCTACCGAGCGCGCTAATTACATTTTACGAGTGAGAAGCGTTGCCAAGGCGTGCTGCGAGGCTTATTTAGCCTCTCTTGCGGTGCTAGAATCAAAGGCACCCAAGCCTGCAGATAATTCTTTATCGAAACAAAATCCAACTGCAAATGAGGTGGCATAAATGAGCAAGTCGTGCGAATTTTTACTCGAAATTGGAACAGAGGAAATGCCGTCAGCACCTTTGATTCATGCAACAAACCAGCTGGCTCAGCTTATGCAGACTCACTTGCAAAAAAGTGGCTTAACATTTGGTGGTGTTGAGGCACATCAAAGCCCGCGCCGCCTGGCCGTTCTTGTGCACGATCTTGCAGCTCAAACACCTGAGATCAATGAGATTAAGCGTGGACCTGCTGCCTCTATCGCATTTGATGCAAACAAACAGCCTACAAAGGCGGCTTTGGGATTTGCAAAAAAGTGTGGGGTAGATGCGCATGATCTTATCGAAAAAACCGCAGAAGACGGCAAAAATTATGTGTTTGCCCAAAAGTTTATTGCAGCGCGTACCGCACAAGAGTTGCTTGGTGATATATGTCACGATATAGTGGCCTCGCTCGAATGGCCAAACTATCGAAGCCAACGTTGGGCGTTTGAAACCGAATCTTTTGTTCGTCCTGTTAGATGGCTTGTTGCTCTGTTAGATGAAGAAGTTATTCCGTTTTCTTATGCAGGAGTGAGCTCTTCTTGTACAACGCAAGGTCATCGTGTGTTAGGACATGGTTCACATACCATTGATTGCCCTGGCAACTATCGTTCAATTTTGCGCGACGCGGGTGTTTTGCTTGAAGACGAGCGTCGTCAAAAGATTTTAGACGAGGTAGCGGCCTATGAGCATGAGCATCCTCAACTCCATGTTGACATGCCAAAAAAGACCTTTGAAGAGGTTATTAATTTATGTGAATATCCGCGCGTTTTAATTGGTTCTTTTGATCAAGAATTTTTGGATGTTCCGCACGAGATTATTTGTGAGTCCATGCTTACCAATCAGCGCTATTTCCCCATTTATACCAAAGACGGTGAACTCACACGAGATTTTGTTATCGTCTCAAACGGCGCTGCATCTGCCGATGAAGCTATTATCGACGGTAATGAGCGTGTTGTTCGCGCGCGTTTAGATGATGCAAAGTTCTTTTTTGAAGAAGATCTCAAACATCCGCTTGATGAATATGCTCCGCGCCTGTCTAAAGTTGTCTTTCAAGAAAAGTTGGGAAGCGTTCTTGATAAAACCAATCGTATGACTAAGCTCATTTTGGTGTGTGCTGAGCTTCTTAAAGCAGACGACGAGCTGACTAAACTCTGTGAGCGTGCAGCTTATCTTGCAAAAGCCGATTTAGTAACCAATGCAGTAGTAGAATTTACTTCGCAACAAGGTGTTATGGGTGGCTATTACGCGCGCGCTATGGGCGAGGATCCGCGTGTGTGCAAAGCAATTGCCCAGCACTATCGTCCTCGTTTTTCTAAAGATGCAACGCCTGATGATTTTGTAGGAAAGCTTGTTGCGCTTGTTGATAAGCTTGATACAATTTGCGGCATGTTTGCTATTAACGAGCCTCCTACTGGCTCGTCCGACCCGTTTGCCCAGCGTCGTAGTGCCTTAGGAATTATAGCAATTTTACAAGAGTTGCCCTCGTGTTCGCTTAAGGCGCTTATCGATGCTGCTTTGAACTTGTTTAAAGAACAAGGTCTTGATTTTGATGTGGCAGCGGTGTCAGCTTGCGTTAGTGAGTTTTTCTCGGTTCGTTTGCAAGCGCTTGCAAAAGAGCAATCGGTAAGTGCTGAATCTATTTCTGCTATCGCTGCAATAGGAATTATTGATCCGCGCGAGTTTTTTGCGCGTGTACAGGCATTTGATTCGGCGCGTACACGCGAACCTCAGCTCTTTGAAGATTTAGCAATTGCATATGCACGTGCTTCGCACCTAACCGATGCAAGCTTGGGAACCGATGTAAACGTTTCCATGCTTACACCTGCGGAATTACAACTCTTTACTGCGTGTTCAAACGGTCGTGATAATGTGGAGAAAGCGTTGTCAAACGGTGAATACGCACGTGCATTAGCCGCGCTTGCCGAATTAAGAGAGCCGATTGACCAATTTTTTAATGACGTACGCATCATGGACGACGATACTGAAATTAGAAACAACCGCTTCCGCTTGCTAAATACGTTTACATCAGTCTTTAGCAAGGTGGCAGATATAGCGGCTTTAACTAAGAAGAAGTAATTCGTTTGGAGGTTTTATGTCTTTAGAAGCGCATCCACAACAATTGAAGCCCCGCACAGCGTGCATCTTTGTAATTTCGGATTCACGCGGTGAGACCGCTGCAAAAGTTGTTGAAGCTGCTGCAGATCAGTTTGAAGAGGGCAGTGTTATTGTAAAGCAGCTAGGTAATGTAACCAGTGTAGAAATGGTTATGGAGTACCTTGAGAAAAATATGAACAATGATGTGCCTGTTGCTGTTTTTCACACCATTGTTAACGAGCCTTTACGAAGAGAACTGCGCCGTGCCTTTGATGACCACGAGATTTCATCGGTTGACTTGCTAGGCCCTGCAATTACGGTTTTATCAACGCTTACTCATCGCGATCCGCTGTATGTAGCAGGACATCGTGCGCATACCGTTATCGAAAAGCTTTAAGAGAGCCGCTTGATCTGTACTATCAAAGCAACTGTTAGCATGTTGCGTGTATAGATTCTATAGTGCCCACCATGTGTATGCATGGTGGGTTTTTGTGTAAAGAAGGCCTGGTATCTGCCATACGCGCATGCGTATGCAAGTACGGTATAAATTACGCTTTGTACGTGCTTTTAAGATTCTATCCAGCTATAACTTGGAAATGCCATACTTGAGCTACGTTTAGGAAAATCGCTTCGATAAAACGAGCCGCGACTTTCGTTTCTCTTAAGTGACGCAAGAATGAACATTTTGGCAATAATGAGTTGTTGTTGTACCGCAAGTGTATACATAACATCGCGATATTGTGTGGTTGGCTCTTTTGTGCTTGCCAAAACTTTATGCAGATAGGTAATGCTGCTCAGTGCCCGTTTACACGAAGGTGCGTCTTTAATCAAAAAACATTGTTGTGTCATAAGCGTATGAAGCGTTTCTTCAACCTGTGCTGCCTGAGCAGATGCGCATAACGAAAGCTGTGCCTGTGCGGCATAGAGGGTATCGGTATGAATATCGATATATATGTCACGGGTATTTGTTTGTTTGATCGTTTTGCGCGCTTGCTCTGCACGTGCATAAGTCGCTGCCTCAAAGCCACTGATTTGACCAAAGACAATACAGCTGGTAGACGACATGGCACCAAGGCGATCGGCGCCTTGCATACCTGCGGCAATTTCTCCAGCGGCAAAAAGTCCTTGAATATTTTGATTGCCAGCCGTGCGCGCAAGCGCATGCGAATCAATGACCACACCACCGTTAGACGTATATGCATACAAGTCAAAATTAAGGCGTTTGTGTATAGACAGCTTGGCCGCTTTAAGCGTATTTATATAGGCCAAAACGGTTGGAGGAAGCCGATTTGGAAGGTGCGTATACAAAAGTGAAAGTTGATGGTTAAGACTTTGATACGCAAGCTGTATGTCAAAAGATTTGCTCGAAAGACGCGAGGTAAACGGGCTATATTGCGAGCGGTGCTCCAACAGGTCTTTATCGCTCGTATGCTGCGGATGAATTAAAGTATCGTCTGCATAAAAATCTGCCCACTTAAACATATTGCGGTTGCATATAATCGGTGCGTGATTGCTATGAAATGCAGGTACGATTTGCATAAACTCAAGATTAGACATGCATAAACCGTGCGAAAGCAAAACAGCATGGATATTGCCAGCCCCTGCTCGTGCGCTCAAAGACCGCTTGAAAATTGAGGTAAAACCGCCCGTTGCCATAACAATACTTGTTGCTTTGATATATACAAAACTGTTGGTGTTAGTATCAAAAAACAGGGCTCCACAAATAACGTGTTCTGGCGCTTCTTCAACTGCGCGATCTCGCGCGTGCTCCGCCGCTTCTTTCGCCGCTTGTTCTGGCGCGTGCGTGTGCGCGTCTACATGCGTATCTTGTGGTTTGTTAGACCAAGCGTAATCTTTTGGCATATGCTTTGATGTACAGCGCGTAAAGAAATCTCTGTCCCATATATCCTCTGCAAGTACGCGTTGTCCACGTTCAACAAGATCAACGAGCTGCAAATGGGGCTTTTCGATAATATCGAGCTCATGAAATTTGCGCTCTAAGGCGTGGCGATATCGTTTTGGCTCAATTTTGCACCAGGGGCGCCTTCGATGGTCAAACGACGGGATGTATGTTTGCGCTTCTTCGCCACGGGGATGAATAAGACTCAATTTTTGATGTTTCAGATTTTCGTGCGCGTCTGCAATGTGATCTACCATGGTTTTTACAAGCTCATGATCAGTTACGTTTTGACCTACGGCTTCAATGGTGTGAATAAGTTCATCTTTTTCTGAGTCACGAGGGGGCTTCAGCACATTCATCTCGTAGGTACTGCGTGAAAAACTAGACCCCGAAAAAATATGAGAACTACTGGTAATAGCAACGCGCGCCCCAAGTTGTGCAGCGGCGTAGGCTGCTTGTGTACCTGCAAGCCCTGCACCGATAACCAAAACATCTACTTGAAGTGTTGACGCGTGCATAATCCCTCATTTGCATTTGAAATGGTGTTGTCAGACCGCCTGCAAGTACATCTTCATTATGAACTTAGCTTGTCAGCTCGTGTTATACTGCACATAAGTCTTACAATACAAAGCTAAAGCAATTTAGCAAACCCTATCATAGGAACTATATGAGCATACATCATACTACACAACAAGCGCGCGTTGGTTTGTGTGTACCAGATGAACAAGCCCTGCGCGAAGCGTGTGAGCAAACGCAAATGCCCGCGCAAACGCAAACACAGGCGCGCACGATACATGGTATTCGCTGCGAGCTTGTGCATGAAGTTGAACAAGTTCCTATGCTTCCTGGGTGCTATTTGTGGAAAAACGCGTCGGACATCGTAATTTATGTGGGCAAAGCAAAAAACTTGCGTGCGCGCATGCTCCAATACGTAACGCTGAGTGATGATCGTCTTAAAATTCCTCGTATGATGCTTGAAGTTGCAAGTTTTGATTATGTGGTTGTAAGTTCAGAACACGAAGCGCTGGTTTTAGAACGCAACCTTATTGAGCAGTACAAGCCCTATTATAACGTTGATTTTAAGGACGACAAAAGCTATCCCTATATTGCGCTTACCAAAAATTCGCTATTTCCCGCAATTAAATACACGCGCGAGCATCATAAACGCGGAACAAAATATTTTGGCCCATATACCGATGTGTATGCCGCGCGCGAAACGATTGAAATTTTACGCAAGGCAGTGCCTTTATGTAGTGCCTCGTGCACCGAGTGGAAAAGACTTGAGCGTTATTTTAAAAAGCACGCGGACGAAAAAGAACTTGCTCCGTTTAGTTTGGCACAACACGGTAAGGCGTGTTTTGATTATCATATGCAAAAAGCACCTGGTGTTTGTATTGGACGTATAGGTGTTGATGAGTATCGTCAAAATGTTGCGCTTATCGAGGACTTTTTATCGGGCAAGCGCAAGCATATCTTGGATGTATTGCAAGAGCGCATGCGCGCTGCGGCACAAGATCTTGAGTTTGAGAAAGCGGGGAGAATAAAGCATCGCTTGCAAGTATTGCAAGCTCTTAACGATAAACAAAAAGTTGTTTTTTCGTCGCGGCTGTCTATGGATTGCATTGGGTTTTATCGCGAAGAAACCATATCGGCTGCCTGTGTGTTTATTGTTCGTGAGGGGCGTGTTATTCGCACGAACGAATTTATTTTGAATAAAGGTCTAGACGTTTCAAAAAACGAGCTGCAAGAGAGTTTCATCAAACGTTATTATCATCAAACAGCAGATATTCCTGCCGAAATTAACCTTGATGAAATGGTTTTGGATGTAGATGCGCTTAGCAATTGGTTGAGTGAAAAACGTGGCTCGCACGTGACATTTCGCGTTCCCCAACGTGGTGAAAAGCGCGATTTGCTCGCTATGGTTATACAAAATGCTTCATGCGCACTTAAGCGCTACTCGGTACGAACGGGGTATAGTGAGGATCGTACTAATCTAGCATTAACACAGCTCGAAAGCGCGCTTGCGCTCGACCGTGCGCCTTTGCGCATCGAATGTTTTGATATATCTACCCTGCATGGATATTTTACCGTAGCGTCCATGATTGTATTTACCAACGGTCGGGCGGACAAAAGTCAATATCGTAGATTTATTATTAAAACACCGCTTGATGAGGCTAACGATTTTGTGTCTATGCAGGAAGTTCTTTCTAGACGGTATAGCAAAAAAACTATGAGCAATAAGTGTTTTGGCAAAAAGCCCGATTTATTGGTGCTTGATGGAGGAAAACCGCAGCTTTCTGCCGCGCTTTCGCAGTTGCACGCGCTTGATTTGGATATACCGGTGTGCGGTTTGGCAAAATCCGATGAAGAGGTTTTTGTGCCCTGGGATACAACGCCTATTGTGTTGCCTTCGGGTTCTGCGTCTTTGTATTTAATTAAGCAAGTTCGTGATGAATCACATAGGTTTGCGATTACCTTTCATCGCGAATTGCGCGATAAAGCAATGACTAAATCAATTCTAGATTCAATTGAAGGTGTTGGTCCCAAGCGTAAACATGCCCTGCTTACTCATTTTGGTTCTATGAAGCG
>CAMXVQ010000024.1 GCA_947252455.1 uncultured Atopobium sp.
AAGGGATACATTTCACCTTACTTTGCAACCAACAATGACACCATGACTGCCGAGCTCAAGAATCCTTACATCTTGATGACCGATCAAAAGATCTCTAACATTCAAGATATTCTTCCTGTTCTTGAGGGTATCCAAAAGAGCGGTTCACCTCTTCTTATCATTGCAGAAGATGTAGACGGCGAAGCATTGGCAACGCTCATTCTTAACAAGCTCCGTGGTACGCTTACCGTATGCGCTGTTAAGGCTCCTGGCTATGGTGACCGTCGTAAGCGTATGCTCGAAGATATTGCTGTTCTTACTGGTGGTCAGGCAGCTATGAAAGAGCTTGGCGTAGAGCTTACCGATGTAACAGCCGAGATGCTTGGTCGCGCTAAGTCAGTTAAGATCACGAAAGACAATACAACCATTGTTGATGGCGCAGGTTCTAAAGATGCTATCAATGAGCGTGTTGCACAAATCAATAATGAGCTTGAAAATACTACTTCTGACTTTGACAAAGAAAAGCTCCAAGAGCGCAAGGCAAAACTTGCAGGTGGTGTAGCAGTTATTAAAGTTGGTGCAGCTACCGAAGCCGAGCTTAAAGAAATCAAGAGCCGTATTGAAGACGCGCTTCAAGCAACTCGTGCAGCTGTAGAAGAAGGTATTGTAGCTGGTGGTGGTGTTGCATTCTTGCAAGCTGCAGCAGCTCTTGATAACGTTAAAACTTCAGAAGCCGATGAACAACTTGGTGTTGACATCATCCGCAAAGCTTTGATGGCTCCTGTTAAAAAGATTGCTACCAACGCTGGTTATGAAGGCTCAGTTGTAGTTGAGAAGATTTCTAATCTTCCTGCAGGTGAAGGTCTTAACTCTGCTAATGGCGAGTGGGGCGACATGATTAAGATGGGCGTTCTTGACCCAGTTAAGGTTACCCGTACTACCTTACAAAATGCATCTTCAGTTGCTTCGTTGATTCTTATTACCGAGGCTACTATCTCGGACGAGCCAAAAGATACTTCTATTGAAGAAGCTATCTCTCGTGCAGCTGCTTCAGGTCAGCAAGGTGGCGGAATGTACTAATCGCATGATGGATACAAAGTTGCATAGATAACGTTTGTATGCTTTAAACGTTAATGGTAATGCGTATCTATAGAATGTGGTGTACATAACAATTGTTATTAAACGTGCATGTCTCAAAAGAGCATGCACGTTTTTTCTTGTAAGATTGTTGAAAAATCAATTTAAGCTCTTTTAATTATCAACCCTTTAAAGAGCTTTTATTCTTGCACACGATCGTGATTGATAGGTGTATAAAACAGGCGTTTGATTTCGTCTTGCGCGTGAGCTTGTCCTAATACCCACATGGTTTTGGCAAGCAAAGCCTCGGTGGTCATATCGGCACCACGCAGAACACCTTCGTTATGAGCAAATGCTTGTCCAACTTCGTATACGCCTAAATCTAAACCTTCTTCGGCAACTTGTGTGGTAAGTACAAGCGTTTTACCTTGCTCTATCCAGTTTTTAAGCGCAGATGCAAAATTATGCTGATGAGAATTGGGAATGCCACCTATACCAAACGTTTCTAGAATAAGTGCATCATAATCTTTTGTGAGTGCATCAAAAATATTGGGTTTAAGCCCTGGAGTAAGCCTTAGACACATAACGCGATCGTTAAGACGCTCATAAAAGCGCACACATGAGTGCGTATCTTCTTGTGGTGTTTTGTGATTGTTACATTCTGACGCCATTGGTGCATGCGGTATAGATAAGCCTGATTGCAAAGCACTTCTGTTTTGTTGGGGTTTTTGATCGCAACAGCCATGTCGTATAATTTTATTTGCACGAATCATGGCAATCAAGGGATAATTTATGCTGGTAAACGCATTATAGCTCATGGTTTTTTGCTTATACGCGCGTGTTCCGCACATAACAGATCCGCCAAATACCACATTTACATCGTAGGAATTATCATCGCACGCAAAAAGTGCCGCCTGATAGAGATTAAGTTTTGCATCGGTAAAAGCACCTGTCATAGGTTGCTGCGAACCGGTAAGTACAATAGGCTTAGGACTGTTTTGAATAAGGTAGGATAGCGCGGCTGCGGTATATGCCATGGTATCGGTGCCGTGCAGCACGATAAACGCATCAAAATCATCGTAGGCATCTTTAATGCAGTGCGCAATTTGTAACCAGTGCTTGGGCAGCATATTAGTTGAATCAATATTCATAAGCTGCGTGGTCTTAAACGTGCAAATGTCTTTGAGTTGCGGTACATAGCGCGCAAGTTCTTCTCCCGAAAGTGTGGGAGTAAGGCCTTCTGCCATGGGTTGCGAGGCTATTGTACCTCCGGTAGCTATAAGCAGGATATGCTTCATGTGTGTTCTCTTTGTCTCGTGCGTGTTCAATAAAGTATGCGCTGTGTACGCGATAAGTGCTGTGTACGCGAACCATAAGCATTACGTATTGTAACAATAATATGCGCACAAAAACGTAGCGCCTTATAAGCTCATACTGCAAAAGCACTCTCACAATACCTACATAATAGGCGGCTGGTAGCCTCGCGCGCATGAAACAGCTAAGCTAACAGCGAAAACACGAGAGGATTGCCATGGTGGTAGGGTTGTATATCAGCCCGAATTGTATAAAACAGAAGCTGAAAGTTAGCTGAATATAACTTTGTTGTACAATAGCATCGATTCAAAAAGTTAGTAGTGGTTAACACGTATTTACAGAGCTACAAGGCGTGTTTGAAATCGTTTTCTCTATAACCACTCGTTGTCTGGAGGTTTGCATGAACAAGTTTGGTACTATTGCAGCTTCGGCTCTTTCCGTTGGTCTGGCATTTTCTATTTTTGGTTGCGCAGGACAACAAAGCGCTCCTAAATCGCAATCTCAAAACGCTGAGGCTGAGCAATCTCAAAGCGCATCTGCTGATAAAAAAGAAGCGGTAAAGGATCTCAAGGGCTGGGAAGGCACTTGGAATGACTTTAGCAAGTATCTTGATGATAAGCAGCTTGATTCTGCTTATGCTGAGAAGGCAAAAGAAGCAGGTAAGTCACCTGAGGACATTAAGAAAGAGCTTAAAGAGCGTCGTCATTCAGACTTTGGTGGTCTTGAGATCAAGGGCGACACCATTACCTTCCTTGATGGCTTTAAAGACAAGGGTGGAAAAGAAATCGGTAAAGTTACCTATAAGTTTAAAGACTCCAAGAAGGTTCAACACGGCGGTAAAGAGCTTGAATGGGATGTTTTTGAAGCAGAAGATAAAGATGCTAAATATCCTGTACTTCTCATGATGCCAGTTCACGGTGAGGAAGAGCTTGTTCACTTCCACATGCGTTATGGTAAGAATGCTGATGAACTCTTTAAGAAAGACGGTTGGTTCCCAACATTTGTTAAACCAAACAGCACTATGGATCAAATTGCCGACGAGGTTAAAGAGTAAATTTGATTTAATAATTTCTAAAAGTCCTCGCACTTGCGGGGACTTTTTGCTTACCTATATGGAGTATCAAATCGTATGAGATATTCAAGAAGAGAATTTTTGGGCCTTTGTGCTGGTGCCTGTTCCGCTACGCTTGGTGCAAGCATGTTGGGAGCATGTCGCAGAAGATCGCATGCTAAACCCGTTATTTATGCATCTTTTTATCCCGTATTTGACTTAGTTCGCGAAGTTGCTCAAGATACGGTTGAACTACATTCATTTATGCCACCTAATAAAGACCCCCATGTTTGGGAGCCAACGCCAAAGGGCTTGCGCGATTTAAGCGAAGCCGATCTCTTAGTGGTAAATGGTGCCAATATGGAGCACTGGATTGATCAGGTTCGTGACAATTTGCCTAATCTACCTGTATTAACGCTTTCGGATGGCATTGATTTAATTACCTATCGTGGTGCGGCTGCAATGGGAGAATTTCAGTACATAGCGCGTCTTGGCGTAAGAAGCGGTACGTACGGCTTTGAATTTGGCCACACGCACCAAGACATTATGCGTGTTGCGTTCTTTAAGGCAGACGAATCTACACCACTTGCAGATTTGGTAAAGCGTGGTCGCCAGATTATGCAGCAAAAAGGTGAGGTTATTGCCCAGCATAAAACAATTGATGTTGAAGATGGAAAAGTGTATGCACTTGAGATGGGTCACGAGAGTGGATATATTGGATTTACCCTGCCCGAAGACGCAAGTTGGATTGTGCTTTCTGATAGAGCGAGCGCCGATTTGTTATCGTATCGTTTAGTTGAATCAGAAAATGGTGACGAAATCAAAGTAACGCCGCTGATGGAAGGTTCTTCTTCGGGTACCGATAAAATTACCTATGATCCTCACTCATGGATTTCATTTATAAATGCCAAACAGTATTGTGCAGCTATTCATGACAAACTCTGTGATATGTATCCTGCCAATAAAGAGGAATACCGTAAGAATAAGCTTGATGTTGTTTCTCGTCTTACCGAATTGGGTGCGCAGTATAAAGAGAAATTTAAGCCTTTAAAGCGCCGCGAATTTGTGGTAACGCATAATGCATATTCGTATCTGTGCAGAGATCTTGGTATTAAGCATTTTCCGTTGCAAGGACTTACCTCTACCGAGGCACCAGCGCTTAAAACTGTTCGTAAGGCAGTTGATTTTTGCCATCGACACAATGTAACAACCGTATTTTACGAGCTTGGAGCATCGTCTAAAGGTGCCGATACTGTTGCCGAAGAAATTGGCGGTCAGGCGGTGCCACTGGCTTCGATGGAGTACGTAAGCGAAGAGCAAGGTGCCGAGATGAACGGCTACGTTGAGATCATGAAAGACAACGTTGAAAAGATATATCAATCACTTGTTTAACGTATCTATTTGCACGTTTGGTACACAATTGTTTGAAGCCTAAGGAGGGTTCATGCACATAATAGATGTTTCGAACATCAATTTTGGATATACATCCGAGTTGGTGCTCAAAGATGTCAATCTTTGTGTTGACGAGGGACAATTTATTTGTATAACCGGAGAAAATGGTTCGGGTAAATCGACGCTTTTGAAAGTTTTGCTTGGCGAGCTTAAGCATTTTGAAGGCAGCATCAAATTATTTGGAAATCCAATTAACTCAATTAAAGACTTTAAGGATATTGGCTACGTTCCTCAAAACAGCGTTATGAATAAAGTTGCTTTCCCTACTACCTGTAGAGAAATGGTGGCTATCAATTTATACCGTTCGTTTGGTCCTGTTAAATTCCCCGGGAAAAAGCATTTTGAGCGTGCGGAAAAAGCCTTAGTTGATATGGGTTTGGAAAAATATGTACGTACGCCATTTAACGAGCTTTCTGGTGGATTGCAGCAGCGCGTTATGATTACACGTGCACTCATCAATGATCCACGTCTTTTGATTTTGGACGAGCCGACGGCAGGCGTTGATAACGAAAGTAAAGTTCGCTTTTTGGATCTTCTGGAAACAGTTACGCAAGAGCGCAATATTACTGCTGTTTTGGTTTCTCACGAACTTGAACTTGTATCACGTCATATTAACTTTGATGCAACCTACCGTATTAATTCAGGAAGGATAGCTCATGTTTGATCTTCTTTCAATTTTTCAATTTGAATTTATGCGCCGAACGCTTGCTGCGGGTCTTATGCTTGCTATTGCCTTGCCGCTTATTGGTATCGTGATGATTAACCGCAAAACGTCAATGGTTTCAGACGCACTGTCGCATGTTTCGCTTATGGGTGTTGGTTTAGGTTTGATTTTTGGATTTGACCCCGTTATTGGTGCAGTGTGCACGTGTATTGTTGCAGGATTCTTTATAGAAGGAATTCGCGCAAAAATGCCTCAGTTTGGCGATATGTCGGTTGCGGTAATTATGAGCGCTGGCCTTGGTATGGCAGTGGTACTTGCCGACTTTGCACCTGGTGGAAATACGTTTGAATCGTATTTGTTTGGTTCGGTTTCTGCGGTAACGGTTGTAGATCTTATAAGCACCGCCGTGGTTTTTGTAGCCACGCTTTTGGTGAGCATTATTTGTTATGCAGGTCTTTTAGACTTGGCAATTGATGTAACGCTTGCTCGTCTTGCTGGTGTAAAAGTTGCGCTGGTAAATGGTGTATTTACGCTGCTTGCAGCTATCATGATTGGTTTAGCTTGTAAAGTTGTAGGCGCTCTTTTGGTTGTATCCCTTGTTGCACTTCCCGTTGCAACTGCGCTTATCATCAGCCGTTCGTACTTCCAAACTTGTGTGTTGTCCGTAATTTTGGGTATCATTTACACAATGGTAGGACTTATTTTCTCGTACTTTGAAGATGTTCGTCCTGGTGGCGCAATTGTTGTAGCTGCTGTTATTGGAATTGTGATATTCCTTATTGTTTCTTCGATTAAAAATAGGTTTAATCCTACTAAAGGACGTGGCATATCTAATGCTGCTGCCGCAAGCGCACAATAAGTCATTTTGTTTTAGAGTTGCTCTATAGTACGTTGCTATAGAATATATGGCTACGTAATAATAAGGCTTTGGATTACTCCAAAGCCTTATTTTGTTTATGCTTCATCATGCTTCAAACGGTCTATTATGTGGACGTGCCTTCGTCCGTTGTCTGGCTGTTGTCTAACTCACGGTTGTGAGGAGGCCAGCGTTTTGCGCGTTTAAGGCTGTCGCATAATATCCATTCAATTTGTCCGTTAACGCTTCTCATTTCATCACGCGACCAAATTTCGAGCGCATTCCAGATATCTGGATGTATGCGTAAGGGATATTGCTTTCTTATTGCCATATGCCTTGAGCTTTCGTGTTTGTAGCAGTTAATACAGTAGGAAATCTTGTACGTGCACGTGTGCATATCCGTTTATTACTAGTTTTTACTCATATAGTATCAAGCAATCAATTTTTTAAGCGGTATACACCAGATTCACTATTGATACAGCGACCCTGTATTAAGCACCGTTTGAGTTTCTGATTCGCCACAAAGAACCACCATAAGATTGCTTGCCATAGCTGCTTTTTTATCATCGTCAAAAGCTACTACACCTTCTTGCGCAAGAGAGGTAAGCGCCATGTTAACCATAGATACCGCGCCTTCTACAATTTTCTTGCGGGCGGCAATAACAGCCTCTGCTTGCTGACGACGAAGCATTGCCTGTGCAATTTCTGGTGCGTATGCAAGGTGTGTGAGTCGAGCGTCTTCAACCGTTACACCTGCTGGAGCAAGTTTAGCGCTTAGCTCTTGGCGAAGCCTTTGCGATATGTCTTCGATATTGGAGCGAAGCGTAATAGCGGTGTTGGTGGCATCATCATCTTCCATGTGGTCATAGGCATATAAACTCGCAACGTGACGGACTGCTGTTTCGGTTTGCATGTCTACATATGCCTCGTAGTTATCCACATCAAATACGGCTTTAGCCGTATCAACAACGCGCCAAACAATAACGGTTGCAATTTCTATGGGGTTTCCCATCTTGTCATTTACTTTAAGACGATCGCCCGTAAGCGTGCGTGCTCTGAGCGAAATAGTTGTTTTGCGAACTTTTACTTGTTCGTTAGATGACGAGGAATTGCTATTTGATTCAGATAGATTGTATGCTTTGTATTCCACTGACGAGTTTAAGGTACGCGCAAAGAACGGATTTGCAAAATGCAAGCCATCCGTTTTTACCGTTCCTTTATAGTTTCCAAAAAGAATGCATATACGGGCTTGTCCAGGTTGGAGTGCAAAAAGTCCCATGTTTACTATAAATGTAGCAACTAAGAGCACAAGTGCAATACACAAGGATGCGAATGAAGGCATTTGCTGAAGCTTATCTGCCTGTATGGCCTCCAATATAAACTGTATAAGGGCATAAATTGTAAGTGCATAGCCTGCAATTACAAAAGGTACAACTATCCATCCGTTGAGCGTTTTTATCTCTTTTTCTTGCGTCATATCAGATCCTTTCTCGCAAAGTTATCAATGACGTTGTTATATCGTTTATAGCGCTGTCTAACCGATATGAATATGATATCACATTTATATCAAAAAAAGAACTTTTTGCATATGTGCGCAAAAAGTTCGTAAAATGAGGCGGTGCTCAACCGTACGCGTTAAAAGATGACGCGTATATATCTTGGCTAAAAAAGCGTGTCTAGAACCTCAAGAACGCCATCATCGTTATTTGAAGGTGCTTGTTTTTGAGCATAATCAGCTATTCCGTCCATAGCGTTTGCCATCGCATATCCGCAGCCTACATACGAAAGCATTTCTATATCGTTTGCAGCATCACCAAATGCAATACATTCCTCAGGTGTAATATTCCAGCGTTTTACCAGTAAATCTATTCCGAACGCTTTATTGATGCCTGTTAAAATAAGGTCAATGGAGCCGTGACCACTTGTGGTAGGAATAATGTGCGAGGGGAGTTGCGCGCGCAACATCTGATAATACGAGTCGGTATCATCGGGTTGCATAACTTCGCACGCTTTAAGAATGTTATCGTTGATCTCTAAAAGATTATCAACAATTTCTAGTGATGGAAAATAATATTTTACCAACCCTATAAATTCTGGCGTTGCATGGCGTTTTTCTATGTACGACGCGTGTTCTCCACAAAAAATAGTGTACAAATTGGGGTCGGGCATAACCGTATTGTAAATGGCGCGTAGATCTTTTTCGTCCAAATGAGCGGTATAAATAAGCTCGCCCGAATCAACAACATATCCGCCATTTTCGGCTACATATGAAAGCGTATCTGCATAGCCAGGGAAAGACTGTTTAAGCTGAATATACTGGTTACCACTTGCCAAAACAAAGCGTGCACCTTGTTGTGTCATGCGATGAAGAATGCGCTTAAAACGAGGTTCATCAAACTCTTTGTTATCTCGTAAAAATGTGCCATCCATATCACTTGCTACAAGCTTAATGGTAGAACTCATGGGTAATCCTTTCTTGAGCGCCTGCAATGCTCAAAAGCGTGCCTTGTTGTTCTACCAAACCTTTCAGTGGTAGATAGTTCAAAATTCAAGACAACTCAACTAGACGCGTTTGATCAACGCGCTTGATTAACGAATCTGCGCAAAAAGCTCTTGTTGATTACATACCGCGAACAAGGTGTTTTGCGTAACATGTCTTAGCTAGGAGCGCATAAGCTCAAGCATGGCATCGATATCTTTTCGACCAAACGCAACATCATCACGATCATTTACTACAATGCACGGTACGCTCATAACGTTATAGCGTGCTTTAAGTTCAGGGTAGTGAGCAATGTCGTATACGTCAACCGAAACAGAAGAATTACATGCAGCAATATGCTGGGCAGCAACTACGGTATCTGGACACATGGTGCAGCTAAGACTTGCAAGAATTTTTACGTTGGTGGCACCTAATGCAGCAATAGAGCGTTTTTGCTCGTCAGTAAGTTTTTGACCAGGGCCTGCAACGTTATACAAGCCAAGCATAAATGAGGTAAATTCGTGACCTCCCGGAACGCCATGAAACGCCAGTCCGCTATCTTGGCCTTGGTCATTGCATACGCGTACGCAGGGAAGATATGCTTCTTTGTTTGCTTGCTCTTGAGGAAGGACTTCCACTTGTATTTTGGACGAAATCTTATGCAATTCTGTGCAATAAGCACGTAGTTCTTGAGAGAGGTTTGTTTCATCAAGCGCAAGACGCAGAATTACCGAGCGCTCCATGCGTGCGCACAAACCTTTGAGCTGTTCAACTACATCAGCGTCAAAGAGAGCGTTTGTTTTTGGTGCAGATGTATCGGTGGCGTCTGTGTCATGTTGTTGCATTTCATTGACACGCGTTGATGGACGACGAGGGATAAGCCCTGTTTTCTTTTGTTGGTGTACAATGGTGCGCTCCATTTCGGTAGCCGCAATAGCGGCTTCACCTGTTGCGGTTACCACTTGGCGTAAATCTTTAACGCATACATCACCTGCAGCATAGATACCTGCAGCACTTGTTTGCTTTTGGGCATTGGTGACGATGTTTCCTCGTGCGTCTAAGCTCACAATATCGCGCACAAGCTGTGTTTCGGGCGCATACCCTGCAAGAACAAAAACACCAAAGGTATCGTTTGGCGCAGCTTCATAGGTATGAAGCTCACCAGTTTTATTATTTTTAGTTACCAATTTAGAAGGCATGGTATCACCAGTGAGTTCGGCCACTTCGGTATTAGTATGGATGGTAATTTTTTCGTTTGCCCGTGCCGCATCGGTAGAGGCTGCAGCGCAGGTAAAATCGTCCTCGCGAATAAGAATATGTACATGCTTTGCATATTTGGTAAGAAATACGCTTTCTTCGGCAGCAGCAAAGCCTCCGCCTACAACAAAGACGTCTTTGCCCGTAAAGAATTCACCATCGCAGGTTGCACAATATGCAACGCCATGACCTTGGAACTTCTCTTCACCAGGGAATCCAATTTTTCGAGGTGCAGAACCTATTGCCAAAAGAATGCTCAAGGTTGAGAAATCTCCTTTGGTGGTATGTACAATTTTTATATCGCCATCTGATTCGATGCGAGTTACCTCTGCAAGCATAAGCTCCGCGCCAAAAGATTCTGCTTGACGACGCATAGTATCGGTGAGCGCCTTTCCGCTTATGCGTTCAACACCAGGATAATTAACAACTTCGTTGGTAATGGTGATTTGCCCACCAAATTGCTTTTTCTCAACAATTAAGACGCGATAACGAGCGCGCGCGAGATAAATACCTGCAGTTAATCCAGCAGGTCCTCCACCTACAATAATTGCGTCGTAGAGCTTGTCAAGCTGTGGTGTATGGGGTTGTGGTGTATTGGTTGGTAGAGCGTCGTTTAGAGCAGGTTTATTTTGATCCATGACAATCCTTTCAGTGCAAAATATGGTCGTTATGCGTGTAAAGAGGTAATACTTGAGTAGGCGTGGTTTGAAATCAAGCGGTTAATATCAAGTGATTTGCAATTCGGCAGTTTGAAATCAAGCGGTTAATATCAAGTGGTTTGCAATTCGGTAGTTGAAAATCAAGCTATTCTCAAAACTACGATAAAAGCCCGCGCAACTGCAACGGGCTTTTACTGAGCATCGAGCGAATATAAGCTCTCTACGCGCGATTAAAGCTGCCCAACTAAGTCAAGACTTGGCTTAAGTGTATCTTCGCCGGGTTGCCATTTTGCAGGACATACTTGGTCACCATGAGCGCGTACAAATTGTGCAGCCTCCAGCAAGCGGAGTAATTCTTTTGCCTCGCGTCCAATGCTTCCCGAAGTCACTTCGTATACCTGAATTTTACCGTCAGGATCTACAATAAATGCTCCACGCTCTGCTAAACCGCTTTCTTCAATTAACACGTCAAAGTCGCGTGCAAGAACGCAGGCAGGGTCTGCAAGCATAGGATATTGCACTTTGCTTACACGATCCGAGTGATCGTGCCATGCTTTGTGCACAAAGTGAGAATCGCACGAAACGGAATAAATTTCGCAGTGAGCTTTTTTGAAATTATCATATTCTTCGGCAAGCTCTTCAAGCTCGGTAGGGCATACAAATGAAAAGTCTGCAGGATAGAAGAAGAACAATGACCATTTTTCATTGCCGTCTTTGTCTTTGCCGATAACATCATTTTTGGTAACTACCGAAAATGTATCGTTCTGATAAGCCTGTACTGAAAAATCGCCAATTTCTTTTCCGATAAGAGACATGTGTTCCTCCTAAAAACATGACTTACGTTACCTTTCCTTAGGTACATGGTTTCTATTTCCTTATTTGATTGTTCTATACACTTCTTCTATACGCATACATTAAAAATTCGTAAATGTAGGCGCTTACGTCATAGCGAACGCGTGATCCTGCGTGATACGCGCAATTTAGGCATGCTCTGAACTTGTATTTTGTTCGTCTTCCAAAAGGTCATCAATGGTACCTGCGCAATAGCGCGTGCACACAAGATCTGCTGTGTCGAGCGTTTGTGCTATATCGATATCTGCACAAATACCAAAGTCACAATCGCCGTCGCTATCCAAAAACATTTGGCGCACATGCCATATGCCCTGCTTCTCATCTGTGGTGTCAAAGGTGCAAAAGGTGTTTGATCGAGCGTCTGCAGTAAGCTCTATTTGGTCGTGAGCCTCATAAAATTCATCTAATACACGTGTCCATTGGCGCGCATGCCAGCCCCATGCACCGTCGAGTTCGCCTAAAGCTGAAGCATCATGTTGAGCGGCTTTAACAACGCGCTGGAACAAAGCATTGTGAATGAAGATCATAAGTCCGCGTCTATCGGGGACGAGATCTTGCGTTTGAGACATATGCGGCGGCTCAGCTGCGTGTATAAGGTTGTTACCTTGCCATTCATCAAGTAATGACGAATCGGTTGTGCTGATAAGCACGTGAAGCCAAGAAATAATATCGTGGAGTTTATCATCAAGTTTGGACTCAGGAATCGTTTTTGCCAAAAATCGCCATACGTCTGATAAGTATCTAAGCAGCGTTCCTTCATTTTTAATGATACCTACAACTTGCACATAGGTTTTAAAATCGCATGCTGTTTCAAGCATATTTCTTACGATAGATTTTGGCATAGGCGCAAAATCCCGCGCCCAGGGTACTTGGGCACTATAATTTTCATAGGCAGTTTTGATAAGCGATTCTAAAGGCTTTTCGTAGCTTACGTCTTCGAGGCGCTCCAGCCGCTCTTCGTATTCGATACCTTCTGCCTTCATACGGCTCATAGCCTCGTTTTTTGCCTTTTTAAGCAATGCTTTCATAATTTGCGGTGGATTATCAAGCGCCGACTCAGCAAGAGAAACAACATCAAGTGCATAACTTGGACTTTGAGGATCTAATAATTCAAGCGCCGCAAGAACAAATGGCGCAAGTGGCTGATTAAGAGCAAAATCCTCGGGGATTTCAATGGTGGGCTTATAGGTAGCTTGTATCCAGCGTTTTGGCTCGGCTACGCGCACAAAAAGCGGGTTTGTGTCAAGGTCATCTTCTTTATATGCTGCGTCTGTTGCGCTTAGTGCGCCTGTCACATCCGTTACGTCTGTCGCGCCCGTCACGCCTGTCGTGTCCGTCACGCCTGTCGCGTCTGCTTTATCTGTCACTTCTGTTACATTAGAATCAAAATTCTGACAAACCTGTTCAATAACGCCCGAATCGAGCAGCGTCGCAAAAACTTCCTGCGTTCTTCCCAAAAGACGAGTTTTTTCTTCATCGGGGATAAACGAATTCATAATGAGAAATACAATGCGTCGAAAAGCGTGGCCTTGTTGCATAACTTCTGCAAGTACAAGCGCATGCGATATTTTAAGATGAGCGCGCAGCTCTTCTGGAGAACTTTCAATAAGCTTGTGAAACGTTTTTTCGCTCCACCCTAAAAAGCCTGCTGGTTGCGAAGGCGCTTTTATGCGTCTAAGCTTTTTAGGATCGCCTTGTGCCTTTGCCTGTGCTTTAAGACGTTCGATTTCATACACCGTTGCTTGCGCTTGTACCACGCCTTCGGTATCAAAACCGCACCTGCCTGCTCTACCTGCAATTTGATGGAATTCTCGCGCATTCAGATAGCGCATGTGCCGTCCGTCAAATTTAGTGAGCGAGTTAAAAATCACGGTATGGATCGGAACATTGATTCCAACACCTAAGGTATCTGTTCCGCAGATAACTGGTAAGAGCCCTTGTTGAGCAAGTTTTTCTACCAAAAGTCTGTAGCGTGGCAACATTCCTGCATGGTGTATGCCAACCCCACATGTTAGCAAGTGTTTAAGCGATTTACCATATGACGTGGTAAAACGGACGTTTTGCAAAAATGTTTTGATTTTTTCGCGCTCCTCTTTGGTAGAAATACCAAAATTGGCAAGCGCACGAGCGCTTTTTTCGGCCTCGCTTTGCGCAAAATGCACAATATACAAAGGAGCTTCTTGTGCTTGCAAGGCTACCTTAACACTTGCCTCTAAGGATGTAGTAGCGTATGCAAAGCGCAGAGGTACAGGACGAGGTGCATTGAGCACCGCATCAACATGTCTTTTGGTCATACGCTCCAAACGTGCTGACAACGCGCTCATATTGCCAAGTGTGGCGCTCATAAGGAGAAACTGTGCATGCGGAAGCGTAAGCAGAGGTATTTGCCACGCCCATCCACGGTCTTTATCGGCGTAGTAGTGAAACTCGTCCATGCATACCGCTGAAATATCAGAGTTCGATCCAAAACGCAAAGCATCATACGCAAGAATTTCTGCTGTACAACAAATAAGGGGAGCTTCGCTATTGATAACAACGTCACCAGTAATCATACCTACTAAATCTTTGCCAAATAAGGCAGTGAGTTCGAAAAACTTTTCGCTTACCAGTGCTTTTATAGGAGCGGTATAGTACATGACACCATTTTGAACTAGGGTAAAATAACACATTCCAAGGGCAACCATCGATTTTCCCGAACCAGTAGGCGTTCCTAAAATAACGTGGTTACCGCTTGCAAGGTCTAAAAGCGCTTCTTCTTGATGATCCCAGAGCGCTTTACCCGAATCCTCTGCCCAGCTTATAAATCGCTCAAGCGCTGTTTCTGGATCAAGGTGTTCAAGGTTTCCCTGTTCATCAAGGGGTAAGAGCTTATATAACGAAGGAAGTTCATCCGTATGGGTACAAGATTCGCCTGAGTTGGTGTCATCGTTTGGTTCATCTAGGGGTGTTCTTGTGGTAGTAGATGAAATGGCGTTTGTTGGTGTATTCATGTGTGCTCGATTTCTGTCACATTTGCTTTATATGTATATTTCTTTTCTCTTGAGTCACTTATTATAATATAGTCAACTGTGTTGTTTAACTAATATTGAATGGATTTTAGCTCGTGGAATTCTACTCTTTAATGTTTGTGTGCTTTTGTGCACTGTTGTGC
>CAMXVQ010000025.1 GCA_947252455.1 uncultured Atopobium sp.
GGAGTAATATTGGTAATCTTATTTTTACCAAGTCTTAAATCCGTCAACTCAGTTAAATTTTCTAGCATGCTTATATCATCAAGTTGTAACTCTTCAATATAAAGACCTTTTAATTTAGTAAAGTTACTAATTAAATTTATGTTTGATATCTTATTATTATTGCTAAGCAACAAACTAGTTAGTCTTGTTAAATCTTTAATAGGAGAAATATCTGAAATCTTATTTGAAATAAGGAACAATTGTTCCATCTTTGTAAGATTTTTAAGAGGAGTAATATCGGTAATTTTATTACTCGTTAAATTAAGGTTTGTAAGATTTGTAAGGCCTGCTAAAGGCTTAATTTCGGAAATATCGTTTCCTGAAAGGTCAAGAAAAGTTAAATTAGTAAACTTTTCTATACCATTTAAATCTTTTATGAAATGATTATATTTATAACTGTATTTAAAACTAGTAAGCTTCAACGCATCGGCTTCGGTAATTTCTGTTGCGTCTTGCTTAATAAGATTTTTGGTTTTCATTTCCTTTAGCAATGCGCTTTTTAATTCTGTATCGTTAAATACAACATTTGGGCTTGCATTATCTTGAGCTGTGTGGCTATTTACAGCAGCGGGGGGGGGGGTCTTGTGCATAGACTGCCTCTGTGATCATGGGCAGACCCAGTGTAGTAATACAAGCTGTAGTACTCAAAGCGGTTGCTAACGCAAATCGCTTTTTTGATGTTACGTGACGACGTTTCATAGAGAAACCTCCCATACAATACAAGTATACAAAAGGCAATTAAAACAAAGTATATATATGAATATACAGATACTATATTTTTCAATACCTTAGGTAACACTAATAATATGAGACGCATTATAGAATAAAGTGGATAAGTATACAATGTATATATATAAATAAAACCTTAATTATTTACATAAAGACTGTATTAATATATTGTATACATTAAGTGACGTGGTTTATAGATTGGCTGAAATTTTATCTAGTCTCTTATAAAAGCTTATTAGTACAAGCAGGCTCTTCTTCTAATCGGCATCGACATACATAGTATTTTGTAAAAAACCATGAAAGTACTATTAAGCTAACTTATACTGTAGTTATGTTTAAAGTGCATAACATCGATGCTGAGATGCTTTCTGTTGAGCCTTCAAATTTTGAACTCATGGCGTTTTTTGTAAATGCGATTATTCTTTCTGCGAATGTGCTCAACGAACACAAACTTGTACAAGATAATCAGGCGCTTATTAACCAGCTGCTCTTGAATAATTTGAAGCAGGACACCGCTCACGCCACCGATGAGGATAACGCCTATAGCGCCACTCATTCCAACAACGAGAAAAACGGCCGCGGCATTGCGCACACCAGCAATGAGAGCTGCGACTGTGGCGCCACCTACCTCACCAGCGAGAAAAGCAATCACGCTGCCAGCGCGCAAACGCCTGCCGCAGCATTCCCAATTTCTTTACCATCAAAGGAGTGCTCATGAATACATATCGCAAACTGTTTGCGTATATACCTCGGTTTAGGGCTTTGGCTCTTGGGGCAGTTTTGGTCTCTGGTTTATCGGCTGTGCTTACTAACTGCGGCTATTATGCCATAAATTGTTTTTTGTACGCGCTTATAGCGGACCAAAATATGCCGCGCGCACAAAGCCTTGCGTTTGTTATTGCGTTGCTTTTGCTCGCCGGTACCATCTTCCTTGGTGTATTGGGTCTTATGGCGCATTACGTTGGTTTTCATCTTGAACAAGGCACAAAGAAAAAGATGATCAATATTTCATCGCTTGCAATTGCATGTAATCAAATTACGGCAATTGTAGGAAAAAATGGCGCTGGTAAAACTACGTTTCTTAATTGTTTTTGTGGTTTAGAAAAAACTTGCAAGGGTAGTTTTGAATATGAAGGGTGCACGTTAAGCAACCAAGAACGCAAAAAATTATGTTTTATGGTTATGCAAAATGCAGGAAATCAACTATTTAGCGAAAGTGTTCTCGACGAAGTTCTCATGAGCTTGCCCAAGCATACCAACAAGAGGCAGGAAGCAGCACTGAATATATTGCGCCAACTTGATTTGGAATTTTTGACGCATCGTCACCCTCAGAGTTTATCGGGCTGTAAAGCTGTTGTATACCGCCAACGCCCACAACCAGATAAACTTATGCCTTGGGCGCATCTGTTGGCATCTGTGGCAGTGTTAAGGTAGTCATAAAGCCGCCGTGCTTACTTTTGCTTATGGACGTTTTTCCATTATGCGCATCGACAATCTGTTCTACAATCAAAAGCCCTAAGCCATGGCGCTGTTCGGTGGTACTTGTATCACAGATCATATAATGAGGCGTGTGATTAAGCTGTTTGAGTTTTTCATCTGAAACTCCTATGCCATTATCTTCAACACAAATCATGCAATTGTTGCGATTTGCGCTCACAGACACATAAATTTTGCACCCGCTTTTGTTATGGGTGATGCTATTCCACATAAGATTTGAGATTGCTCGCTTTAATAAGTCCTTATCTGCAAAAATATTGCAAGTTGTAAGATTCTCGTCTGTTTCCCAAACGATTTCAAATTCGCCCTGCATATCCATGTTTATGAAATCAACAACAACTTGACGAACAACGCCAACGGCGTTTTCCTCTTTTTTCTTAATTGGCTGCATGTTATATTCAAGCTTTGAAGCAAGATTAAGATCATTGATTAAATTTTTCATGCGTTCGCTTTGCTTCATGATCATGTTCGCTTTTTTTCGATCTTCTGTTTCAAGACAAGAAGAGCTCGCTAACTGACCAGCATATCCCATGACCATAGATAAAGGTGTGCGAATATCGTGGGAAACACCTGCTATCCAATTTGCGCGAGCCATTTCCTTTTTTCGTAATTGTTCTTTTTGTTGTTGCAAAACATCGGATGTTGAGTTGATATGAGCAGATATTTCTGAAAGCGCTCCTGTTTCTGGAATGTGGACACGTTCGGCTGTGGACAGGCGTTGTATGCCTTTAATAATTGGATTGACCGATTTAAGGAGTTTCATATTGGCTATTACATAAATTCCAAGGACAAGGCAGATGTTGATACATAAAACACCTAAAACGATCTGCGGAGAATTTGAAATTAAACTGTAGTTCCAACTTGGTGTTGTGTGTTTCCAAAAACTATTGTGTGGGAAACCTACAACAACCACGCCTCGTTCGTTTTCGCCCGTATAAGTGGGGTATCCTTTAAGATATCCCACGCTTAACTGTGCTATATCGGAGAGTGTATAGCTTGCAGGAATAGTAGAGGGAACATTTTTTGTTTTCCATACAACGCGCGAGGTGTCATTATCAATTAAAATTGCCCATGCATGGGTGTCTTTCAGTTTAGTGCTCATGTGCTCAGGGAGTGTAAAATCTCCATTTGCAGATACATGGAGCGCTTTTCCAGCTTCTTTTGCAATATTATATGGAGACGTCTCTTTATGGGGGATTTGATTTGCCATCAGTACAGCAAACGCAATGATGTTTATAGCTAAAATAAGTACCGAGCTAAGCAGAAAAATACCTATAAATCGTTTTATGAGTTTTGGTATGCTTTTCATCCTACTTCTCTTCCACAATCAGCTTATAGCCCAATCCCTTAACCGTTATGAGCGAAACAGGCTGCGATGGATTGCGCTCAATTTTTTCTCTAATACGACGTATATGTGCCATTAAAGAATTTTCGTACCCAAAAGGATTGTCGCCCCACGCCGCCTCACACAACGCATCAATGGTTATAATGCGTCCTGCATTGCGGTATAAGGCAGAAAGTAAATCATACTCTTTTGCAGTCAGCGGAATATGCTTGGCGTCTTTTATTACTTCTGCAGCCGAAAAATTAAGCAGACTGTTTTTTAGCTTTACAACTGGGCTTTCGCCCTTGTAACTTCTTCTTAATATCGCCATGATACGAAACATGAGTTCTTTTGGTAGAAACGGTTTTACCACATAATCATCGGCACCAAGGTTAAATCCCTTAAATTTGTCCTCGTCTTCACCGCAAGCAGTGAGAAACAAAACAGGACAATCACTATATTGTTTGAGGCACTTCATAAGATCAAATCCATTTCCATCAGGAAGCATCACATCAAGGATTGCTAATTCTGGAGGGAATTTTTTAGCCACGTCTACCGCGTCTTTCATGGTTTGAACCGCTGTTATATGGCGAAACCCGTATTCGTTGAGGATGGATACAACCATATGTAACAGCTCTTCCTCATCATCAACAAGCAGCACGCGCTTTTTCAGCAAATAATCATCACGATTCATAGCAAAGCCTCCTTTACCTCTATTATGCCATGTGCGTATACATTTTTTGAACGCCTTATAAAACGTAAGGTAGATGTAAGGTAGAGCGAATGTTGTTGCAAGGTTGGTGCAATATCATAAACCTCAGAAAGGAGATATTGCTATGAACAATATTGTTACAACACAACAGCTTACAAAAAGATACAAATCATTTATAGCTGTTAACAACGTTTCACTTCATATCCGCAAGGGGAGCATTTACGGCTTTCTTGGTCCAAATGGGGCGGGAAAATCTACCACTATGAAAATGCTTTTGGGGCTTACAGCTCCCACACAAGGTACTTTTACCATAGATGGAAAGCATTTTCCTGCAGACCGTATACCCATTTTGAAGGAAATAGGATCATTTATTGAATCCCCGTCGTTTTACGCTAATCTAACCGGTAGAGAAAATCTTGATATCATTCGACGTATTTTAGGGCTTCCCCAAAGCGCAGTTGAAGACGCACTAGAGTTGGTGAGTCTTTCTGAATTTGGCGATCGTTTGGCAAAGCAATATTCACTTGGCATGAAACAGCGACTAGGGCTTGCAGGCGCGCTGCTTGGTAGGCCGCCTATTCTGATTTTGGATGAGCCAACAAATGGACTTGATCCTGCTGGTATTCATGAAATTCGCAATTTGATTAAGTCACTCCCCAGTCTTTACGATTGTACGATTCTTATTTCTTCTCATATGCTCTCCGAAATTGAACTCATGGCAGATGATATTGGAATACTTAATCACGGGCGTTTGTTATTTGAGGGCAGTTTGGATGACTTGCGCCAGTATGCTCTGCGTTCTGGCTTTGCTGCCGATAATTTGGAAGAGATGTTTCTGTCTATGATTGAGAGTGACAACTTGCGCAAAAAGCAGAGGGCAAAGTTATGAAAACGTTTGTAATTGAACTTAAGAAAAGCAAAAGGACGGGTTTTATCCCCCTTATGCTTGCAGTGGGTATTATGGGTGCGGCTTATGCCTTTGTAAATTTTGTTGTGAGAAAAGATACGTTATTAAGCTTACCTTTAGCTCCTATGGATATTCTTCTTACGCAGCTTTACGGCATGATCATGGTATTAAACATGTTTGGCGTGATCGTTGCGGCATGCATTATGTATAACATGGAATTTAAGGGAAATGCTGTTAAAAAGATGCATATGCTCCCCATGAGCGTACCTTGCATGTATCTATGTAAATTCTTGCTCCTGACCGCACTACTCTTGCTTGCTATTTTTCTTCAGAATTTAGCACTTGCATATATTGGCATGACCGATTTACCGCAGGGTGCCTTTGAGTTATCTACACTTATATCTTTTGGGGGTTATTCGTTTATTACTTCCATGCCGGTGTTGTCTTTTATGCTTTTCATTTCGTCGCGATTTGAAAATATGTGGATGACACTAGGAATTGGTGTGGCAGGCTTTTTAAGTAGCATGGCTGTAGCTTCGTCAGACATGATGCTTTTTATGATTTCTCCTTTTGTAATTATGCTAAAACCTGCTGTTGCTATGAGTGCTGCACCTCATATGGGGATTGTGATTGCCTCGGTTGTTGAAACAATTCTGTTTTTATATGCTGGCGTGTGGGCAGCTCAACATGTGCATTACGAATAGGAGGTATAGAAATGAACTTTTGGAACCTACTTAGCATTGAATTTATAAAAGTAAAACGCAGTAAAATTATTCCTTTGATTTTTATTGCTCCGCTTCTGGTGGTTTCATCCGGCGTAGCTAGTCTTCACAGATACTTTACGCCTGAATATACCAACGCTTGGGCAGCTATGTTTATTCAAAGCGCGCTGATTTATTCATATTATTTGCTGCCGCTGAGTATGATTGTTATTTGCGTGATGATTGCAGGACGAGAAACGGCGCATAATGGGATATTAAAAATGTTGGCGTTGCCCTTAAGCCGCCGTGCTCTTTCTGCTGCAAAATTTTGTGTGCTGGTGTTTTATTTGTTTATGGAAATCGCGGTATTTTTTGCGGTATTTGTTATAGCTGGTCTTTTTGCAACCATGAGCACTGGAATTACTGAAACGCTTCCTGTGATGTACCTTTTGAATTGGTGTTGCATCTTGTTTTTAACTATGATTCCAAGCCTTACCGTTATGTGGGCAATTACGGTGCTTTTTGAAAAGTCGTTGTTGTCCATTGGGTTAAATATTCTTCTGGTCATTCCGGGCGTTTTAGCAGCAAATACTCCGCTTTGGTTGGCATACCCCTATTGTTATAGCGGCTATTTGGTTTCTCGGTCTTTACATGCGGTAACGTCCATGGGAATAGGTGATGGTGTTTCGCTCGTTCCGTTTTTACCATGCGCCATTGCGATTTCTGCAGGCGTATTTTGGGTCTCCGTAACGCGCTTTGGAAAGAAAGAGATGAACTAATATATATATATTTGTATATAATGTTGTTAACTTTGTAAACGGTGCGTGCAATCCAAGCGGTGTAGGCGATTCAAGCGCTGCAAGAAATCTAAGCTGCGCGCGCGAAGCACGCGACCCAAACACCGCCGCCGCTTCAACGGGAGACAAGTTATGGAAAAGCAAAGCAAAAACAAGCGAAACACGCTGCTAATCGTGTGCGTTATGGTTTTTGCGATGCTTTTTGTTATATTCGGGCTCTTAAGGAATAGAATTTTTCAGTCAAGCATTGTGAGGAGCGTTAGCGATAAAATCGATTTTATCGTAAATACTAAACAACTTAAAATCCCTGATGACGCCCTTGCTTTTTCGGTGTATGACATGGATGCGAACACCTACTTGTTTTATGAAGGAGCGGGTCAGGAGCCAACCGTTGCAAGCCTGTCAAAACTTTTTGCTATAGATTATGCACTTAGTAAGGTTAAGCCTGATGACGTTTTTGAAGCAAACGAAGAAACGCTTAAACTTGTTCCTGCCGGCTCATCGGTAGCTAATTTGACACGTGGCACGTATACTGCAAAGCAAATTATGCAGGCGATGCTTGTTCCATCCGGAAACGATGCGGCATATGTTATGGCATATAATATCGGCAAAATGGATTTAGGCGCAGGTCATAGCGCAAAAGAATATATCAATCATTTTGTAAAATCACTGAGAACCTATTTAGCGCGTGAGGGCTATGGCAAAACAGATCTCTATGACCCAAGTGGATTTTCTATGCAGGCCACTACCAATTTGGATGACATCAATAGGGTGACGCTTAAACTGCTCGATTACGATTTTGTCAAAGAGTGCATGGGAGAGAGCTCATTTACCATTACAACAAAACAAGGTAATTTTACGTGGAAAAATACCAATGAATTTTTAGATAAAGAGTCGCTGTTTTACAACAAGCACATCAAAGGTGTAAAAACAGGAACGATGGCTTCTTCTTATAATATCATTGCCCTGTACGAGAACAATGGCAAAAGATATTTAATTACCTGTTTAGCTGCGCATTCCAATAAAGACAGATATCAAGCCGTTCAAGCCGCCATAAATACGGTTATAGAAAAGCGTTAACCCTATAGCTTGGGGCACAAAGGCAACATATGACCAGCTGCCAAGTGTGTAAGCCCAGTTACCGCGCGCGACAGACCACCGCGCGCAGAGCCAAGTGCTAATACCTGCACGCGCTCCCTTTATCATCAAAATACAAAGCGCATTTCTGTACCAACGCCGAGCTCGCTTTTTACATGAATAGTTGCTGAATGAATATCGGCTATATGCTTTACAATCGCAAGACCCAGGCCAGTTCCACCTGTTTGCCGTGCATGCGACTTGTCAACGCGATAAAAGCGCTCAAAGATACGCGCTTGCTCGGCTTCTGGAATACCAATGCCAGTATCCTTTACCACGATTGTTGGCCTTGTATGCTCGATAACAACGCATACGCACACGCTACCAGACGTTTTGTTATACGTCAGCGCATTTTGAATTAAATTTTCAAGCATTTCTCGCAGCAGTGCATAGTTGCCCTGCACGCGCACAGAAATACCGCTGCACGTTAAGGTTAATCCGCGCTGCTCCGCAATGGGCTGCAATGCTTGAGTTGTTTCGCGTGCTAACATAAGCAGGTCAATGTCTTCAAACTTACGCGGAAATTCGGGGTGATCAAGCTCTGACAAGCGAATAATGTCGCACACAAGCGAAAGTAAACGGTGTGAATTTTCCCTAATTTGTGCAGCTACATGCACGGCTTCTTCTGCGTCAACCATCTTATTTTCGATAAGCTCGGCATAACCGCTGATAGCTGTAATGGGTGTTTTAAGCTCGTGCGTTACATTTGCCGTAAAATCCTGTCTGCTTTTTGCAGCTAGAAGAATTTTTTCGTGCTGCTCACGCATTGTTCGAATAAAGGGCTCCAACTCTTTATACACAGGCGCACTTGTTGGCAAGTCGTAATTTTTTGCAAGGACATCTAAATGCCTGAGCAAGTCCTTTGTAAGATGTCTACCCACAAGCACACAAATGAGGAATACAACAAGGACAATTCCTCCAACAATGGGTAGCGTGGCAAAAAAGATATCGGCAACGGTTTGCACGTGCATAGAAAGACGGACAATTGTTCCGTTGTCCAGCAAAACGGCATAATAATACGTATCAAAATGCGAGGTTGCAGAGTGACGTGTACTTTCGCCTTGCCCTTTGTGCAGCGCGTCTTGAATCTCAGGACGATCAAGATGGTTTGCCATTGAATGTTCATCAACGTCGTTATCAAAAAGGACGTGACCATCTGCGCGAATCCACGTCATCCGTAAATTATTGTTATCAAGCGAGCCATACAAGCGCTGCACCATTGAAGCGTCTTGTGTGTGCCTTAGCGTATCATTAGTGCAAATGAGCTCTGCGTTAACGCGGATATCATGCTTGATTTGCTCAAAAAATATACGATAAAACACGCCCGTTAACGCGCACGTGCACAAAACAAGCGCCAAGCACGAAATAATGGCCAAGTGCAGACTGATTTTCTTCTTCATAGCGCCGCTCCCATGCTGCATGCTTATCGTTTTAGAACGCAGACGTACAGTCCTTGAAACTAAGTTGCTCCTATGCTGTATGGTTATCGTCTGATTTAACGCAATATCCAACACCGCGGACTGTATGCACGTAGCACGAAGCGTCCCCTAGCTTTTGTCGCAGCGTTTTAATGTGCATATCAACCGTTCTGCTTTCGCCCTCAAAATCAAAGCCCCACACCGCCTGCATAAGAACCTCGCGTGTAAACACCAGTCCTTCGTGTAACATAAGGTAGTGAAGCAAATCGTATTCCTTGTGCGTTAGATTAACGGGTACATCGTGCACACACACAAAATGGCGCGCGGGATCAAGCATAATTGCACCTACTCGGCACACAGAGTACTTATCGGCAGGCATTTGCGCAGGCGTTTGTGCGCGGCGCAAGAGCGCGCGAATGCGAGAAAGCAGCTCCATAACAGAAAACGGCTTGCGAATATAATCATCCGCGCCGTTATCAAGCCCGCGTATCATATCCATTTCGGTTGTTTTTGCCGTAATCATAATAATGGGGATATGTGACCATTGGGCGTTGCTTCGTAAGGTGCGCGTAATAGTATTACCGTCGGCGTCGGGCAGCATGATATCAAGCAAAATGAGCTGCGGCGTGCGTGTTTTAAGTGCAGCAAAAAAATCGACAGCACACGAGAAGGCTTGCACATCGTAGTTACTGTTTTTAAGAGCGATAATTTCAATTTCTTGAATACTCACATCGTCTTCAACAACATAGATACACTCCATCGGCACACTCCATGTTTGCATATCACCTTGCACTAACCAAATCGTCCCATAACATAATCTGCGCAGCGTTCATCATGAGGCTCATGAAACAGTTGGTACGTGCTATTAGTTTCTACCATCTCGCCCAAAAGAAAAAACGCCGTATAATCGGACACACGTGCCGCCTGCTGCATGTTGTGGGTAACAATAACAACAGTATAGTGCTCTTTGAGGCTTGCGATAAGCTCTTCAATTTTAGCAGTTGATATAGGATCCAGCGCGCTTGTTGGCTCATCCATAAGCAACACTTCTGGCTCAACGGCAAGCGCGCGTGCAATGCACAAGCGCTGTTGCTGGCCGCCTGATAAGCTGAGTGCCGAGTCGTTGAGGTGGTCTTTTACCTCGTTATAGATGGCAGCGCGCTGTAAGCTGCGCGTAACAATCTCGTCTAAGCTGCTCTTTTTTGTAATACCGTGCACGCGCGGACCATATGCAACATTGTCATAAATGCTCATCGGAAACGGATTCGGCTGCTGAAACACCATACCAACGCGCTTGCGCAGGCGAATTACGTTACTGTTTGGCGCGTATATGTCTTTACCATCAAGAAGAACATTTCCGCTGATACGAGCCTGGGAAAGCGTGTCGTTCATTCTGTTGAGGCAGCGTAAAAATGTACTTTTACCACAGCCCGAAGGTCCAATAAGCGCAAGCACACTGTGATTGTAGATGTCAAGCGTAATGTTTTGCAGTGCGTGCGTGGCTCCGTAGAACACATTTAGATGAGAAATGTGCATTTTGATGGAGTGCTGCACAGACGGCGTTGGAGCTGCTTGCACGCGCGGCGCTGGCGTTGGAGCTGGCTGCACGCATGGCTCTGGCATTGGAGCTGCTTGCACGTGCGGCGCTGAGCTTTGGGCTCTTTGCACTCCTTCCTGTGCGTCTTGCGCGGCGGTTGGTTGCGTTTCTGTAAAGAATGTCATACGATCTGAACCTTTCTTAGGCTGGTTTTATGCTGGTAGAATGCTTATAGGCAGGTGGTACTATGAAGTTTGGAGAGTTCTAGAACTAGTGCGTGCTATAAGCGCGTGAGTTGCCACATTGATGAGCAGAGTAAACACAAGAAGAATGCAAGCAATGCCAAATGCTGTGGTAAAATCGCCCTGACTGGTAGCACTTAGATAAAGCTGAACAGTAAGAGTTCCACCCGATGTAAACAGTTTTGAAAACAGCCCGCCTATACTTTGAGGTAGGAGTTTTGCGCTTCCTGCAGTAAAGAGCAACGCTGCAGATTCGGCAACAATGCGGCCAAGCGCCAAAATAACGCCTGTTACTATAGAAGGTGCTGCCACGGGCAACAAAATGGTTCGGATAGTATGCCATTTACCTGCACCTAATCCAAAAGCTCCAAGCTTATAGCCCTGAGGCACACATGCAAGCGCTTCTTGCGTGTTGCGTGTAATGAGCGGAAGCACCATTAACGCAAGCGTCAGAGCACCGCACAGAAGACTATATCCAAGCCGAAGGACTTGTCCAAAAAACAGCATGCCAAATAGTCCAAAAATGATAGAAGGAATGCCAGCAAGAACATCGGTGGCAAAATCTATAACGCGCACGAGTTTTTTGTTAGTTGCATATTCTTGCAGGTAAATGGCGCCACCAACGCCAATCGGTATGGCGATGGCAAGTGTTGCCACCACAATGATGAGTGTATTGATAATATTTCCTGCAACGCCTATAGTGCCTTTGCGTAGTGATGTGCTACACGTAAAAAACTCGAGGTTAAGGGCGGGCCACCCTTGGGCAAGTACGTACCCAATGATGCCTACCAGCAGCAACACAATAAGAGCTGCTGATATATACACAAATGTGTATACGGTGAAATCTGCAGTTGCAACAGCAAGTTCATGTGGCAAGCGTGGTGCGCGCACGGCAGTGGACGCGCAGACGTTGGTAGACGCGCCCATGGTGCTGGACACTTGCGCAACGTCAGGTGCGGGGATAGTGTTATTCTCCATAGCAATGCTTCTTTCGTTTTGTGAGGAGTACGATGCTATTTATGCAGATAATAAACACATACAGTACAACACCTACGGCAAACAACGCCTCTTTATGAAGCCCTTGCGCGTAGCTCATTTCGCTTACAAGCTGGGTTGTAAGCAGGCGCACCGAAGCGAACGGAAGAGGCAGGTTAACGCCACCACCAGCTACCATGCTAATTGCCATGGCTTCGCCCAGTGCTCGTCCAACGCCCAACACGATTGCGGCGAAAATACCTGATTTAGCTGCAGGAATAACAACTTTTATGATTGTTTGTATACGCGTAGCGCCAAGTGCATACGACGAGGCACGAAGCGATGTGGGTACCGAACGAAGTGCCGACACGCTCATACCTATCATGGTTGGAAGCACCATAATTGCTAGTACGCATACGCACGCAAGCATGTTAGAGCCACCGGAGTATTGGTGCGCTGGATCATTGCTGTATATAGCAAGTTCGGCGTGGTATAGCAGGGGACACAGTACAACCATCCCCACCAGACCATATATTACGGAGGGGATTCCGGCTAACAGTTCTATAAAGCTACTTACGATTGCTGCAACACGCGCAGGCGCAAGCTCCGTTATGTAAATTGAAACAGCAATGCTCAACGGCAGGCCAATGCAAACACTTACCGCCGTTGCAAGAGCAGACGCAAGAATAATATAGCTTATACCGAATACGGGAGGGTTTGTTGTTGGGCTCCACTGCACGCCGCACAGCATATTACCAATACCGATATGTATAAGCGCAGGTAATCCACTTATTAAAATGTATACACTTATCGAGGCGACCGCGAGCACCGCGATACATGCGCAAGCTGCACACACAGTTTGAGCGACGCGCTCTTGTATGCGCTGTTTTTGATGAAGAAGCATGTGTCACCTTCTACTGTGCTGTTGCGTCTGCTGTATTTGACTTGGCTGGCATAACACCAGCGCGTTGTATTATTTGTATGCCCTCGTCAGATTCTATATATGAAAACCATGCTTGTACCAATGCTGATTGTTCGGACACTGCTCCTTTAGTAGCCATAATAAATGGTCGAACAAGTGGATATTGCTGTGAGGCAATTGTGTCTGCCGTTGGAGCCACGCCATCAAGTACCAGCGCGTTAACCGAGTCAGAAAGAGCGTCTAATGAAATATAACCAATTGCGCCTGGCGTTGAGGCAACTTTTGCAAGTACGGCTCCTGTTGAATCGAGCTCTTGAGCATACACGCAGCTATTTTTAACATCAACAAGCTCTTCAAATGCGCTACGCGTACCCGAGGCATTCTCACGGCCGATGACAACGATAGCAGCGTCTGTGCCGCCTACATCACCCCAAGAAGTAATCGAGCGGGTAAAAATTTGTTTGAGCTGGCTTTTTGTAATGCTCGTGCAGGTATTTGCTTTGTTAACGATAACGGCGATACCGTCGAGTGCAACTACGTTCCCAACGATACCCGATGATTTTTCGGCTTGAGAAAGCTCGCGAGAGCTATTAGCAATGTTGCACAAGCCCGACGTAAGCGACTCTATGCCGGCACTGGAGCCTGTGTATTCAACCGAAACACGCACGTTAGGATATGTTTCCATAAATCCTTCGCTAAGCGCTTCGCACATCTTTTCCATGGATGTGCTGCCTGCAAGCGAAATACTTCCCTGTAAATTTGAGCTAGAGGTATCCGTGGCTTTGTCATCTGTCTTTGCGCAGCACGTTAATGCTAAGTTAGCAGCACTAGCCAATAGGCCGGCTCCCAAAATACATGCTTGGCGTCGAGTTATATAGTGTGTCATTCGTTCTCCTTTGTGTTGTTTTACGTTATGACTTTGAGCTGTACCGTACGTAGTGTTTGTACGATGCGCTTACATTCATGCTACTAAGTAGATGTAAAGTGCAGGAATTCATTAGGTAAAATTTGGGTAAAGTTATGCAAGGCACGCGACAGCCCTTGATGTAATGGGCGCGCGGCTATGTGTGGTGTTTTAGTTTGAAGGGGAAAATTTATAAGCGCGCGCTTCTTTATAAGTGCACGTACACGGGGCGCAAAGTGATAAAAGCGTAACGATTGGGCACAAGGCATGCGGCGAATGTGCGTGCGTCAAGTCATCTTGCAATTAGATTTAGTTCTAACGCTCGTTAAAATTATGTGGCATGAAAAGAGGGCTGAGCATACAGCACAATATGAATAGTGGTCACGCGTTTTAGCGCTGGGAGAGAGTTGCCGTTAAAAGGCTTACGATTTGCTTGATAATATGCCATATTATAGTTATTCCAATTGTTCCTTATAATCTCTTCTTATGTAAGCGACTGTAAAATAAGGTATTGTCTGTAAAGGTCCATCTATCGAACAGCTCTCATCTTTAACTGTTTGTCCATAACGGTACGTTCGGAATAAACTCAAAAATGGAAAACCAATTATTAAATTCTTGTCAAGAGATTCAAGAAAACGGTATAAAATAATAGCAATATAATCACATAAGACAAGGCTGCAATCTTGTCTGCCGAAGGGAGGTTCAATTATGAGCCGCACTATGAAACGTCGAATTTTAGCAGTCATTGCTTGTGTGGTGGTTTGCAGCGCATTGTTTGCTCTCTACTATTTCTTTAAGCCAGCTCACACTATGAGCGCTCGAGATTTTACTACAAAAGATCAAGCGCTTGCCATACGCTTAACCAGTATTCATATTGCTGGTGATACAAGCCTCATTCCAAAAACTGGATATACGGTGCTTGCTGATCCTTCTGGTA
>CAMXVQ010000026.1 GCA_947252455.1 uncultured Atopobium sp.
ACAACACCGTTAAAAATAACGATAGGCGTTATTCCAAGCGCAGTTAAATTCATATAGTCTAACTCCCAAATCCTTATGTAGACCCATAGGCAATGGATCACATGACCAAACGAGTTTGTATATTTATAGTAGCGTAAATAATGAGCTATACACACCCAAAAAGACAAAAGTTACGAGTTTTTAAAATAATTGCAAAAGAAGTAAAAAGGCGTAAATCTGCAGGAAATACAAAAACTACTTAGAGCTTAAGTTCAGCGCATATGCGCTCACCTTCTGCAGTCCTTCCCATCGATTGAGGTTTAAGCCGTGCTAAAACCTCGGATAAATCAGACGGAAGCGTATCGCAAAATTGGAGATGTTCATGCGTTATAGGATGCTCAAATGACATACGCCACGAATGTAAAAATTGCCGTTGCAGTCCCTGATTAAGCGCATCGCCTTTTCTTCCATAGAGCGGATCTCCCACAACACTATGACCAACGTAGCGCATATGTACGCGAATTTGATGCGTTCTTCCTGTATAGAGATGACACTCAAGCAGCGAATAACCATCGTCTTTTGAGCCTGCCTCAAATCGTTCAAGCGTTTTAAACGTTGTAATGGCTTCGCGTGACGCAGGATCTTTGCTTATACACATTTTAAGGCGATTTTTTTTGGAACGTGCAATACCAGTTGTGATAGTCCCTTCATCAGGCGTAACATAGCCTTGCACCAGTACAATATAGCGACGGTCAAATACACGCAGCCGAATTAAATCTTGCAGTGCTTGCTGGGTAGTGTTGTCTTTTGCAGCAACCATTAAACCAGTTGTATCCATATCAAGGCGATGTACAATACCCGGGCGATCGTCTCCTTGCAATAATCCTAAATGCTCGTATCCACAATGTGCTACTAAGGCATTAGAAAGCGTGTCATCAACGTGACCAGGAGAAGGATGACATACCAAACCTGTTTGCTTTGAAATAACTAACAAATAGTCATCCTCATAACGAATATCCAAAGGAATAGAAGCATTAGGCATGATATGAGATGAAGACGTATTATCAATTTGCTGAGCTACGCAGATACGATCACCTAGGCGAACACGCTCTGATTTAGACAAAGCAAGCGTATCATTAATTTCAACTTTTCCCTGTTCAATAAGGTGCGCACACGCATTACGTGCGCCTAATTCTGAGCACGTTGACAAAAAAGCATCAAGCCGCATGCGATCATGTTGAGGAGTAACTAAAAGTTGAATATGCGTTTCACTCATCGTGCGCCTGATTTCGAGAGACAACAAAAGAATAAACAAAGAGCCCACATGCACCAAGCGTTACATATATGTCGGCAATATTAAAAATAGGAAACGATATAAACTGTGTTGCAAAAAAATCACATACGGTATGAAATATGAGTCTATCTAGTAAATTACCTAAAGCACCTGCAGCGATAAGCATTAATGTACACCCAAGATAAAGATCGGTGCATTTACGTATGAGATAGTAAAAGATAACAACAAGAGCCACAAGCGCACATATGACAAAAAACGGACGAGCGCCTTCGGCAAAACTAAAGGCGGCGCCACTATTTTCTACGTGATAAAACTCAATAATTCCTTCTAGAAAAGGACGTTTTGCAAAAAGAGGTAACTGATCTCTTACGATACATTTACTCAACTGATCAATGCTGACCAACACAGCAAAACATATAAACAGAGTTACCAAACAAGGCAAACTCAAGCCCTGTTGTTTTGAGCTCTGTTTTGTCATACACGAATCCTTTCTTTATCGCAAAAAGCACGCTGCGCTCAACTTGAACGTACAAATTGAGCGCATATATTTTTACAAATTACCTTAAAAATTGCACGTTGTACAAATCGTTATAAGTTACCCATAACTTTGCTACAACGAGAACACAAGCCATCAGATTCAAGTTGTCGCCAATTCCAACAACGCGGACATTTTTCGCCTGTTGCCTGAACAACGCTACAGCTCAAATCCTTGCCATCAGAAAGCTCAACGGCAGAACACACCAAAGCCTCTGCAATATCAAGATGTGGTACCACTTCAAGAGCTTTTTTCATATCCAGCGTAAGCGAAATACGAGCAAGTGTTGCTTGCGTAGTGTTTTCCTCAAACGATGTATCTTCACGTGCGCGCTCGTATGCCTTGGTAAATGAGTTACGGATTTGAACAAGTGCTTTATATGCAGGAAGATATGTTGCCATATGTTTTTCGTCAACAGGAGCACTAAACCAAGAAAGAAGTGCCGCAAAGGACTTTCCTTCGCGAAGCGATTGGGGCATGTGCTCAAGAACTTCATCGCAGGTAAATACCAAAATAGGCTGCAAATCACGAACAAGCATGGCAAGAAGATATGACCAGGTTGTAAGCGCACTTCTGCGCTCAAGGCCAGTAGTTGCACCACAATACACACGATCTTTAGTAGCGTTGAGATAGCCTTGAGACAACTCAGTTACTACGTAATCATAAAGCGTACGATACACCTGATTAAACTTATAATCTTGATACGCTTGGGTAACTTGATTGTGAACCTCGCACATACGCGTGAGAACGCATTTATCATAATCGCTGAGGTCATCAAATGCCAAACCTTCAGTTGCAAGATCAAACTGATCCTCAAGCTCACCTAACAAGAATCTAAAGGTATTGCGGAAATGACGATAAGCATTGCCCACATGACTTAATATCTCTTCGTCGCACGATACATCAACAGAAGTATCAACAGAGGCAACCCACAAACGAATGATATCAGCACCTTGCGTAGCACAAACTTTGTTTGGATCAATAACATTACCCAAGCTCTTGGACATCTTTCTACCCTGTCCGTCTAAGGTAAATCCTTGAGAAACAACAGATTTATAAGGAGCTATTCCATAGGCACCAACAGAAGTCATAAGTGAGCTCATAAACCAACCACGGTGCTGATCTGATCCCTCCAAATACATATCTGCAGGGAATTGCAGCTCTGGGCGATGTTTACAAACGGCCGTATGAGAAACTCCTGAATCCCACCATACGTCCAAAATATCTTTATTCGCCTGAAGGTTGTGAGATTCACACGCAGGGCATACGCACGCATCGCCTAAGTAGTCTTGCGGCTCTTGCGTAAACCAGGCATCTGAGCCACAGTTTTTAAAGAGTTCGATTGTTTTATCAAGCGTAGCATCATTAAGCACAAGCTCACCACAATCCTTGCAGGTGAAAGCAGGAATTGGAACACCCCAGTTGCGCTGACGAGAAATACACCAATCGGGTCGACCTTCAACCATGGTACCAATACGACGAGCAGCATGAGCAGGATAAAAGGTAACATGAGCAAGTTCTTGAGTTGCTTGTTTACGCAAGTTAGTTTGGTCCATCGAAACAAACCACTGATCGGTTGCTCTAAAAATAACGGGCTTTTTACAACGCCAACAGTGAGGATACGAGTGTGATATATCTTCGTGAAGAATAAGGGTATGGCGCTTAGTAAGCCAATCAATAACACAAGGATTAGCATCGTTTACGTTCATGCCCGAGAACGGTCCTCCCGTACCCAAGCCTTCTCCTTCATAAAAGCAGCCGTTATCATCCACTGGCATAACAACAGGCACACCGAACTTACAACCTGCAATATAGTCGTCCACACCGTGTCCAGGAGCTGAGTGAACAACTCCGGTACCATCGTCGAGCGTTACATAGTCTGCGTAAATAAATACACCAGTTTCACCCTGCTCGCCAAAAATTGGCAAAAGATAGGTATTACCCTGCAATTGAGTACCCGTTGCACGCCAGGTATTTCCTTGGGCATCTCGTGCTAATTCATAGGAATCATAACCAAATTTTTCGCAACATTTTTTAACAAGAGCCTCAGCCATAAGCTCACAACGACCGTCAACCAAAACACCAACATAGGTAGCTTCCGGGTGCAAGATAACACAGTCATCTGCTGGAAGCGTCCACGGAGTGGTTGTCCAAATGTCTACCCATAAATTATCGGCGTAAGCCTCAAGACCAGCTGGAACGCTCTTCATAGCAAAACGAACAAAGATAGCAGGCGAAATCTCATCACCATATTCGATTTCGGCTTCTGACAAAGCGGTGTGACAGTACATACACCAATGAACGGGCTTTCTACCGCGATAAATTGATCCTTTGTCGTAGATTTCTTTGAAAATCTCAATATCGGTAGCATCGTAGTCGTGCGTATAGGTTAAATAAGGATCATTCCACTTTGCTAAAACGCCCAAACGCTTAAATCCCTGACGCTGGGTATCAACTTGTTCAACAGCCATTTTACGACAAAGTTCACGAATTTTAGCAGTTGAAAGCTGATTGAACTTTTGCGTTCCAAGCATTTGCTCAACTTTATGCTCAATAGGTTGACCATGACAATCCCAACCAGGAATAAACGGCGTTTGATATCCGCGCATCGACCAGTAGCGATTGATAATATCCTTTGAGATTTTATTGAGTGCATGACCCAAATGAATGGGACCATTTGCATAGGGAGGTCCATCATGAAGCACAAACTTATCGTGACCTTCATTTTGTGCCTGCAAAAGCTCATATACATGATTTTCTTCCCACATTTTAAGACGTTTTGGCTCGTTTTGTGCAAGGCCCGCACGCATGGCAAAAGAGGTCTTTGGTAAATTCATAGAGCTTTTATATTCGTTAGCCACGTGAAAATCCTTTCATGTCGTATCGAACGTTTTAACCGTACACACGGCATAAAAAAACGCCCGTCCCTCCTTGCTGGGACGAAGCGTAGATAACACGCATTACAAGCGTTATAAGCACTTCGATTAAACCACCCAGCGAGCAGAAATCTTACTCCGCTTTACTCGGTTGACATGTGTCGTCTGTCAGGTACGGTGGCATCTACTAAAAACTTTAAACGTGACATATGCATGTAAAGTTTTGTTTGAACCACAGCTCAAAGGTGATATCTTATTGCGTTGCCTATAACATTCCAGCTACCGTTACTCTCTATAAGGCAAGTGAGCAAAAGACGCGTCCTTATCATCGCCTTATGTACATGATAGCATGTACGCCAACATAAAGAAGATAAAAGTTATAACGTAATCTAAAGTTTATAATTCTTTATAAGAATCCATATGCTTATACACGCGAATACCCGCCCCGTACAGAAGATGTTTATGAATATAACCCGTGACTGTATCAGGCGTAAGATACCTGAGCGAGCGTTGATGCTGCACGCGTTCGCGCAGATAGCTTGATGAAATTGAAAGCGCCGGAACTTCTAAATAGCGTATGTTTAAGTGAAGATTTGATGCTTCTATGCGACGTTGTGCACTGCGTAGATCGTAACCAGGGCGCGTTGCAGCAACAAAGTTACATGATGAAGAAATTTTATGCGCATTATGCCAATAAATAATATTTGCAATAGCATCTGCACCTGTAATGAAAAAGAATTCCACATTATCTGGGTAATAAGCGCGAAGCAAACGCAGTGTATCGGCAGTATAGGTAATACCTGCACGATTGATCTCAAAACGAGAAACCAAAAAGTGAGGATTATCAGCGGTTGCAAGGATTGCCATGGCATAGCGATCTTCTGCAGTTGCAACATGACGGTTTTGCTTAAACGCAGGAGACCCACAAGGCATAAAAAGGACAAGATCCAAATTAAGCTCATCATATGCCGTTTCGGCTGCAACAAGATGCCCATGGTGAATGGGATCAAACGTACCGCCCATAATGCCTAATCGATACGTTTTATCTCTATCTTGCCCAAGGTCAGGTAAATCGCACAGTGCGTGCTCGGCATTAAGATAGGCAATTTCTGAAGGCGTGAGCTTATCTAAAGAAGCAGGATAATTACAATGAGCTACAACATGTTGTTCATGCAGAGAACGAACGCTCCTATCATCAGACGGCATAGAATGTTGAGCAGCGCTTTCTTCTACAGAATTCATCGAATTTGTCCTTGTCCGCGTAGAATATATTTGGTAGTGGTAAGTGCAGCTGCGGCAAAGGGGCCTCGTGCGTGCAATTTTTGCGTAGAAATGCCAATTTCTCCGCCTAATCCAAACTCGCCACCATCGGTAAAGCGCGTAGACGCATTTGCATAGACCGCAGCCGCGTCAACCAACGTTAGGAACTTCTGACAAGCATTATAGTCTTGTGCAAGAATCGCTTCAGAATGTCCAGTTCCATAACGGTTAATGTGATCAATTGCCTCATCAATATCGGCAACACAATGCACACTCATTTTAAGATCAAGATATTCCGTTGCCCAATCATTTTCGTCTGCAAGCTGCATATCTATGTTACATTCTTGTGCAATTTGAATTGCACAAGCATCCCCCACAAGTTCTACGCCGCGGTCGGCAAGCGCACGTAACACTGGAGGTAAAAGCTCGGGCGCGGCACAAGTATCAACCAAAAGCGATTCTGCGGCATTACAAACTCCAGGACGTGACGTTTTTGCATTAACAACCACCGAAACAGCATTTGAGATGGCTTCTTTGCTAGAAAGTGACTTATGAAGATATACATGACAATTCCCTACCCCCGTTTCTATGGTTGGAACTTGTGCATGACGAACCACAGATTGTATAAGGCGCGCGCTTCCACGAGGAATAAGGACATCGACAAGCCCACGTGCGCCCATAAGTTTTTCTGTTTCGCTGTGATCGGTACTTTCTATATATTGAACTGCATCTTGAGGAAGCCCTGCTTGAGCAAGCGCTTGTTGACACACGCGCGCAAGTATACTGCACGATTCGCGAGCGGCAGAACCCCCCTTGAGAATACATGCATTTCCGCTTTTTAAACAAAGTGCAAAAGCATCGACAGTTACATTTGGGCGTGCTTCATAAATGATAGCAACTACCCCTAAAGGAACTGTTATCTGCTGCATTTGTATTCCGTTTTCAAGGGTATGACCACTACGAATTTGACCCAATGGATCACTTTGAGCCGCAATTTGAAGAAGCGAACTTTGCATTGCATCTAAGCGCTCAGGCGTTAAAAGTAAACGATCTATCAAAGGTTGCGAAAGATTGCAGGCGCGTGCGCGCTCAAGATCTTTAGAATTAGCACGTAAGATTTCATCGGAAGAACTTCCAATAAGCTTTGCGCACATGGTAAGTGCATGATTTCTTTGACTCAAAGAAGCTTGTCGCATGCTCTTGGACGCACTATGCGCCAAACGAGCTTTATCAAGTGCCTCTGACATGGTGACCTCATTTCTAAATTTAAGCAGGTTTATCATTAGTTTATAGATGTTTTACACGAGTAGAATTAGAACAGCAAGAGCTCATCTTTATGTATCACAGGAAGATTTGCTTTTTGGGGCATAAAACGTGCAATAACATCGAGTTTTAAGCCTTTTGAAACACAAAGATCGTCTGAAGAATACTTGCTTATGCCGCGTGCAATTAACGAAGAATGCTCATCGCGCACGCTAATAACATCACCTGCATGAAACGTGCCTTTAACTTCGCGTATACCAACTGGCAAAAGCGATGCACCGTCTTTGATGAGCGCCTGCTTTGCTCCTGCATCAACCGTAACGCTTCCTTGTGGAATTTCGGCAATGCCTATCCAGAGCTTACGAGCATTTTCGGGAGTATGCGTAGATTCTGGAACAAAGCGTGTTTGCGAAACGCGATTTTTGACAATATCGTCAAGTGAATAGGTGTGATGACCGTTGCAAATAATGGTGGTAATACCTGCTGCAAGAGCCGCGCGTGCGGCATATAGCTTAGTAGACATTCCACCGGTACCAACGCCTGACACCGAACCTGTAGCGCAAGCAATAAGCTCGGGAGTGATCTTGTGAACCGTATCTATATGACGCGCTTGAGAATCGGTTGCAGGATTTGCAGTGTATAAACCATCGACATCGGTATAAATAATATAGGCATCAGCATGAACCAACGTAGCAACAATTGCACCAAGAGTGTCATTATCTCCAAACGTAAATTCGGCAACCGAAACAGTGTCATTCTCGTTTACCACAGGCACTGCGTCTAAATGCAGAAGCGTTCCTATAGTAGTTCGAGCATTAAGATACGTTTCTCTACTACATACATCATGGCGCGTAAGTAAAACTTGTCCAACACTTATGCCGTGAGCACCAAGTGCTTGGGCATATGCCTCGGTTAAAAGTGCCTGGCCAGCTGCTGCGCAAGCTTGAAGAGAAGGAATATCGCTTGGGCGCACGTGCATATGCAAACGTTTCATACCTGCAGCAACGGCACCAGATGAAACTACAATCACATGATTACCTGCCGCCTTAAACGCCGCAATATCATCAGCAAGCTTTTGGATATATGCAGTATCCACCTCGCCCGTTGCATCAACCAAGGTAGATGAACCTATTTTTATGACATAAATATCTGAGACTTCAAAGATATCTTGCAAATCAACGCTCCTTTATGAGATATCCTTATTCTTTACGCGCAACACTTTGGCATTATACAGAAGGTACATCTGGCGTGGAGAAAGATGTGTCAGCTGATACTGAATCATCTTCTTCAACAACCAATGCAGTGTCGATAGACGTAGCATCACAAGGCATGTCATCTTCGTCATCTGTGAGTGTATCTGCTCCTTCAAAGGTAAATGAATACCCAAGGATACGTATTTCATCGCCAGGCTTTGCACCATGTTTCATCAGGCGTTCTTCAAGACCAATTCGATCAAAACGATGTTGTAGATATACAACTGCTTCATCATTTTCCCAATCAGTTTGAACAACCATACGTTCAACACGAGTTCCGCTCACACGCCATATACCTGTTGATTCTTGCGTTATGTGAACCATATTCTCACGTCGTGTAAGCTCGTACTGAACTTTTTGAGTCTCAATTTGTGTGCGTTCGGCGTCTTTTAATGTTTGAGTATGAAGCTCTTTTCGTAATTCATACACTTGCGAAGCACAAACATTTTTAAGTGTCTCGATACCTTTTCCTGTAAGTGCTGAAACTTCGATAAAGCTATGACCTGCGGCAAGAGCGAGACGTTTAAGCTCTTCAAGAGCTTGAGTGTTGTGGGACATGTCGCATTTATTTGCAAGCACAATTTGTGGACGCTGGCTTAACTCAGGAGCATAAGCTTCTAGTTCGTGATTAATGGTGTGATAATCCAAAACAGGATCGCGACCCTCAAGACCACCAGTTATATCCACAACATGCAAAATGAGCGCACTTCGTTCTATATGACGTAAAAACTGATGACCAAGACCCTTTCCTTCACTTGCACCTTCGATTAAACCAGGAACATCGGCCACAACAAAAGAATAACCTGAAGCAGCACGAACCATTCCTAAATTTGGAACAAGCGTGGTAAACGGATAATCAGCAATTTTTGGACGCGCAGCGCTTAAGCGCGCAATGAGCGAACTTTTTCCAACCGAAGGCATACCAACCAGCGCAGCATCGGCCATAACTTTCATTTCGAGTTCAATCCAATGTTCCTGTGCAGGCTCGCCTTTCTCGGCAAAAGCAGGAGAACGCCGAACAGATGTCACAAAGTGAATATTACCGCGACCGCCATGTCCTCCTTGTGCAACAACAACCTCTTGTCCATCAACAGTAAGATCTGCCAGCGTATAGAGTGGCTTCATAGTTTTTGAATCAAGCTCTCTTACCACGGTACCAACTGGCACATCTAAAATAAGAGACTCTCCATCTTTTCCATGTTTACGAGCACCTTGACCGTGTGTTCCGCGCTCGGCTCTAAAATGATGCTTAAACCTAAAGGCAACTAAAGAAGAAACCGACGTCTTTGCACGAAGTATAATGCTTCCGCCTTCTCCTCCATCACCGCCATCGGGGCCGCCTTTAGGGACGTATGCTTCTCTACGAAACGACATACAACCTGCACCGCCATCTCCGCCTTTAACAAAGATGTGGCACAAATCGGTAAAAGTATTGGTTGCCATACGCCCTCCTTAAAAAGTAACATCCTTTTTATAGTAACGAAAAAGCGCAGGCAGCGGCAATCAAAATAAAAGAAACGAGAAAAAGTACACCATCTTGAGGTAAGAATGGATACGTTTTATACGAACTCTGTGCTGTGCGTAGATAAAAACCCCTCTGCTCTGCCGCTAAAGCACACATATCGGCCTTGCGTACCGATGAAACCAAAAGCGGGATAATGAGCGGCATCATGAGCTTGAGTTTCTTATACGGATTGGGTGTATCAAATTGAACACCACGCGCCATTTGAGCTTCGCTAATTTGCGTCATTTCGTACGCAAAGATAGGAACAAAGCGAATAGCAGTTGTAATAGTAAATGCATAGCAATAAGGAATATGCAGATAAGCAACACAGGCATTAGCAAGATCATTTAATTTAGTAACCGAAAGCATACTTACCAGCGGCAAAGCAAAACAAAAGAGCCGAAGCGCCGCGCGCAATGCACTTATGAGTCCTGCATCTGTTATCCATAAAAACAGATGTGTTCCCCCTTGATTAAGCATGCTTTGAAGGCAAAACATAACACAGGATAAAATCAAAATAGCTTTGAGCAAAGAGCGCAATGCCGATAAAATATGCGCTGAATACATCGTAAGCACAATAAGAAGTGCAAGTACCACAAGTGCGCGACAATCTGAAGTAATAAACGCAGCTATAACTACACTCATTGCTAAAACAAGTTTTGAAAGTGGATTTGCACGATGAAGGAGCGTTTTACCTTCGTGATAAGAAAGAATCGTATTCATACTACACTCCTTGAGTGTGGTTGTGTTTTAGAGCACATGCTTCTAACAGCAACTCTTGTGTATAACAGTTGGTACAAACCGTCCATGATTTGTTTACTAAGCCATGTGCCACACTTGCCAGCTGAGAAGGAGAAATTGCAGCTTGGCTGCAAAGAGATTCTTGGGAGAAAATACTTTGCATATCCCCTGTTGCAAGAAGTTTGCCCTCACTTATAACCATAAGACGCGTAGCGTAATCGGCTACAACTTCCATGTCATGACATACCATAAGAACGGCGCAGCCCGTTTGTTGCAAACGTACCACATGCTCCATTACACGCTGACACTCAACAAAATCAAGGCCACACGTTGGTTCGTCCAAAAGCAATAATCGCGGACGGGTTACCATGGTTGCTGCAAGCGCCACCATCTGACGCTGACCGCGCGAAAGCATAAAAGGACTGGCAGAGGGATCAAGATTTAACTCATCAATAACCTTATCGGCACGAGCATACGCTTTATCTTTCTCGATTCCAACTAACAAACAGCTAAACGCAACTTCTTCTCGAACACTTGGTTTTGAAAGCTGATAATCGGGGTTTTGAAAAAGCGTAGAAACAAAACGCGCACGTGTGCTTACAGGCATGTTTTGTGTGGAGGTTCCGCACAAAGAAATTGTTCCCATGCGCGGACGCAAAAGACCATTAATGAGCTTGGTAATAGTTGTTTTACCTGCTCCATTTTGTCCAACAAGTGCAACAAGCTCTCCAGGATATAGTGAAAACGAGATATCACTCAGCGTTTCTTGAGCGCCAGCATACGAAAACGAAACATGTTCAAAAGCCAAGGTCTTTGAACGATCTTGTACCTGCTGCGATATACACGTGGGTTGTGACGAAGATGTATGCATACGCGCAATAATATCGTCTGAAAGCGGTTGGTGCATATCGTGCACAAATGATTGCAAAGGCACAGACGAAAGCATATCGTCCAGTACATGCACGGTATCGGCAACGCTTACCGGCATTATTTGGTGCGACGTGCTTGAATCATTCAAACCGCGCGCACGCAGCGTTTGAATTAAGCGTGTAGTACGCGGATAATTAATTCCTACCGAATCCAAAAGTTCGCGTTGCTTGAGTGCCTCATCAATAGGCGCATCTAAGCAGAGCTCACCTTGTGACAGCACAAGCAAACGACGGCAATACATGCATAAAAGTGCAACTTTTTGCTCAATGACCACTATGGTAATTCCGTATGTTGCATTTAAATCACAAAGAATTGAAAAAATCATTTCGGAAGAAACTGGGTCAAGCGCACACGTTGGCTCATCTAAAATCATAACGCGCGGACGCAGCGCCAAAATTGCAGCAATGGCAACTTTTTGCTTTTGTCCGCCCGAAAGTGTGTCTATATCACGATATTTTAAGTCTAAAATACCTACCGCACGCAAAGCCTCATCCATACGTGAATAAATTTCATCGTGAGCAATTCCAAAATTTTCAAGACCAAACAAAAGCTCGTCTTCAACATTGCTCGCAACCATTTGAGCATCAATATCTTGGATAACAGAGCCAATATATCGTGCAATTTGAGTAAGCGAGAGCGTTTTCGATTCTTTTGAGTAAATCGTAACGCTACCGCTTAATGTTCCAACAAAATGATGAGGTATAGCTCCTGTCATCAGCGAGGCTAAGGTTGTTTTACCAGCTCCGGTGGAGCCAATAATTCCTACAAATTCACCTTCATAAATGGAAGTATTTATGTCTTTAAGTGCGTAAACTTGTTGCTGGGGCAAACGAGCAGCGGAAACATCTGCAGTTGATTTTGTACGAGCGGTAGCGCGCGCAATATCGGCTTGCGAATTCTGCTGCGTTGCATACGTAAAGCTTACATGCTTAAAAGAGATAAGTGGCATAAGCTGAGATGCATGAGGCACATCTTGCGTAACATCATAACGTGGTATTGATTTATCTTCGCGCATATGCCCTTTCCCTTATAGTCAATGAAAACGTTTAGGCAGTTTAACTTGTATTTTAAGCATACTTCACCATAGGCGCTTTGTACGCTGCTCTTTTGTCAGTATAACAATTTTTATCAAGATACTCACACATAATTGTCACATGGAGAATTGTTTGGATGTTATTTGTGCAAAACCAATTTAAGAGGCTGATACAGCAAGGCAACCACAAGTCCATTTGCAAACGCAGTTCCAATTACAATTGGAGCCATTACCAAAGCGGCACCAAGTTCGAGGTGCAAGAATACAAGTGTTGCAACAGTTGCAAAGATACCTCCAGAAATAAGTGTGGTAACAAACGTTAAAATAAAGGGAAATGGATCGAGCTTTGAAGCGCTAATATGGTTGAACATATGAGTATAAGCAAGCGTCATAAGCGTCATACAAGCAGCCGCAGGAATATCACATGCATACTCAAGACCAGGAATTGACGTATTGAGCTGAATAAGCGTTGCAGCAAGTGCGCCAATAATAATGCCTTGAACTATATTAGGTTTAAGTAACAAAATACTTAAGCAAAACGACGCAATAACAAATTCGGGCTGAATTCCCGTAATTGCCAAAGACTTTGCAACGGTTAAATCCAAAATACAACCTGCGGCTAAAAGCACAGCAGTCAAAATAAGCGACGAAATTGAAAGCGCGTGACGAGGTGTTGCATTTTGTGACACATCGCTCGTAATTTCTTCAAAAGGATTGACAGTGTTTTGAGTGTTTGATTCTTGAGCTTGTTCGTATGACATAATAAGTCCTTTCGTGGATATCAACATGCTTAGAGCATAGATATATCTGATAAAAAACGTATAGAGGAATGTAAATAAAAAAGACCTTCAGAATTACTCCGAAAGCCTTAAACAAAAATTAGCAATACTTCAGAGTAATTAACACTTAGCTAAAGATTGCCACCACCATGCCTGTACAGAAGAATTGTTAGAAGCAGACGCAACACACGTAAGCGCAATTTGACCAAGCATGGCAACCTCCTTTAGGTTATAGTGCAGCACCAAGTTTTTAAGAACTTGTACTATCATACACATTTGCGAACATGTTACGCAATACCTTAAAAGGTATTGCGAAACGCTTCGCCACAAATCCGAAATCACTAACACTTTGAAAACGCCCCACCCTTGAGGCGAAGGAATTCGAAATTTGTTATTACAGTAATACCATGTATTTTTACAAAGGTGTACATGAAATACAATTAGTAACGCATCAGAAACATAAATACTATGTACGGGGTTTATCGTGGCGACAGCAAAACGGCTCCCGCTTTGCAGGAGCCGTTTACACGAATTCCTAAGACAAGGCATCAACACAAAATCAGCCTATAAATTAGCGTCCATCTTAAATGTAAGCTTCGATAGCAAAATAGCCTGAGTGTACAACTCGCCCATATGCTTTTCGGATTCTTTACGCGTATGCGCAACAGTCTTTTGATTCTCTTTTGTCAAAAACGCTGTTAACTCGTCACCCGTAAGATCACGGCTCTGCTCGATAATTTCTTCAACACGCGCACGATACCAACGATTAAGCTCATCAAGATACGCAGCGTTTGGCAACGCAAAGTGAGCATAGTGACTCTCTACAAGCGCGGCAAGCGATTTGTAATACCACCATGCGTCGCGCGCATTATACGTCATGCTCGTGTTTTTAAACGAAGCATCGGTATCATTCATAT
>CAMXVQ010000027.1 GCA_947252455.1 uncultured Atopobium sp.
CGCAACTTTAACTTTTACGCGATTGCGTTCGTTAAAATAAATTTCAAGCGGAACCAACGACACACCTTTTGTCTGGACACGGCGTGCAATCGATAAAATTTGCTTTTTATGCATCAGAAGGCGACGCCTTCTATCAGGGTCAATATTCCAAACGCCCCCGTGAGAGTATGGATGAATGTGTAAGCCCACTAAATATAATTCGTTATTTCTTACAATGCAAAAACAGTCGGTCAACTGACAACTACGCTCACGTAAGCTTTTCACTTCAACACCGGTAAGCTCAATACCTGCTTCTTCAGCATTACCCAAATCGTAATCATGATAAGCAGTACGATTTTTAGCAATAAGATGGAAAGTTGCCTGCTTGCGCATGCCTTTATGTGGCTGCGGCTGAACTATCTGCTTCATGCATACATCCTTAATCCTGCTCAGATTCTGCGTTTTGGCGAAGTTCTTCAAGAAGTTTATACGCCATATCCTCGCCTACCAAATGAATTGCTCTAAGCGTCAGATTAGTAGCTTCATGGTCATCACCATGCTTGCGCTGAATTTCGGCCGCCGTAAGCAGACATAACACAATATCAGCATTGGCTCCGTCGGGAAGTTGATTTTGCTCCAAGAGCTCGTGCGCTTGGGCGTCGCTAAGCCGGTCTGCGTCTAAATCGGTATCGGCAACCTCGTGAATAAGCGCGCATACTCTACCATCGTGCGAATCAAGCCTTTTAATCACATGTGTAAGCGCAGCAGCTACATCTATATCGCCCTTATCTCGATACAAAGCAACAAAATTGCAAAACGCGCGTGCAAGATGATCAACATAACTTGCACGCTCCAAAACAGAATAGCTAAGAGCCAGGTACTCATCGTGATTGCCCAAAAGACGATACACGTCCGCTAAATTAAGGCGCGCAGCGCAATCCAAAGGGTTCCAGCGAACGGCCTGCTTAAGCGCCTCACGTGCCAACTCTTTATTATCTTTATGAGCATACGCCAGCGCTAAATCGGCATACATACGCGAGAAAGGTTCAGACGCATCATGGATGGTGCGCGGGTCATTTTCAAGGCGCACATACGCCAAATGTTCAAACATGTCATTAAATGAAAACCACTGATCATGAGCAGATGCTTCACAATTTGCAGCAATATAGCTTTCCGCATCGTCGGCAAGACTATGCAAGAGCTCAAGCGCTTGATCGTCTTCTCCTTGGCACAAAAGGCTTTCGGCAACCAACAATTCATCTGCCAAATTGGATTGGTTTATATCGATAAATGACACAGACTCACTCCCGTATACGCCTATACCTTAAGATAGCGTCTCATTGCAATAATAGAACCAAACATACCAATTAAAAGACCGATGAGAATTAAAGCGCCATATGTTGCAAGCAGCACTTCCAAAGAAAGTTCAAAGGTTAAAAATTGCAGGCTCGATTGCAGCGTTGGAATTACAAACGCTAATCCAGTTTGCAAAACTGCGATGCTTAACAGTGCGCCAATAAATGCTTCAAGCATACCTTCTAACATAAAGGGTCCACGAATAAAGCCATTGGACGCACCAACAAGACGCATAATAGCAATTTCACGGCGACGAGCAGAAATTGCCAGACGAATGGTGTTATTAATAAAGATAAATGCAATAAAGGCAAGCATCACAATAAGCGCAATAGTTCCAACGCGCAAGTAATTGGTTACGCTAAAGAGACGCTCCACTGTTTCGCGGCCATACTGCACAGAAGACGATGGTTTATCGGCATCATCAGCAACCTTTTTAAAAGTAGCGTCATCTACAAGCTTTGAAGCAACGTCTTCGACACTTTGCGGATCATTCAAATTAATAACCAACGAAGCTGGAACTGGATTTTCTCCATCCAAAGCAGCAACTGCGTCAGCAGCATTTCTGTTACTCATGGTTTGCTTGTACTCAGCTAAAGCTTCTTCTTTGCTTTTGTACGTTACAGTTTTTACGCTATCCCAGCCTTCAATTTTCTTTTTAAGCGCACTCACGTCGCTTTGATCTGCATTGTCAGACAAAAATGCCTGTATGGTTACTTGATTTTCAACAGTACCAACCATATTTGCTACAAAGGCAGAGGCAATGGTAAACAAACCAATTACAAAAAGTGATAAAAATATCGTGATTATAGCACCAAGGACGGTAGACCAGTTTCGCCTAAAATGTCTTCCTACCTCGCGAAATGAATAGCCTAAATTAGAGAGCACCATAAAAACCGTAGCCTCCCTTCTCTTGATCGCGAACAACCTGACCTGCCTCAAGCGCAATTACACGCTTGCGCATAGAATCAACCATCTCGCGGTCATGCGTTGCCATAACAACAGTGGTACCTGCATGATTAATGCGGTCGAGTAGTTTCATAATACCCAGCGAAATGGCCGGATCAAGATTACCCGTAGGCTCATCGCACACCAAAAGTGGCGGTCTATTTACCATAGCACGCGCAACAGACACACGCTGCTGCTCACCACCAGAAAGCTGATCGGGATAGTGAGACATTTTTTCACCCAAACCAACAAGGCGCAAAACCTCGGGCACTTGTGCACGAATAACAGACTTTGGCTTTCCGATGCATTCAAGCGCGAATGCGACGTTTTCGTAGACTGTTTTATCTGGTAAAAGCTTAAAGTCTTGATATACCGTACCAATTTGACGGCGTAAGTATGGAACTTTCCAGTTGCGCATAACAGTTAAATCATGGCCTGCAACAATAACTTTACCCTTGGTTGCACGCAGTTCACGCGTTAAAAGCTTTAAAAACGTTGACTTTCCCGATCCTGAATGTCCCACTACAAATGCAAACTCTCCTGGATAAATATCAAGAGTTACATGGCTTAATGCTGGTTTATCTTTTTGTGCGGGATAAACTAAACTTACATCTCTTAAAGCAATTGTTGGTTTTCCCGTTTTTGCAACTGCAGGCGCAGAGGATTGAGAAAGAGGTGCAAAAACCTGCGTAAACCCGTTTTGCGGATTCTCGGCTGGATTATGTGTTTGAGCACTGCTATCTAAACCCTGTTGTGCACTTGGATGAGGTGTTTGCATCTCCTGAGCTGTCTGCACTTCAAGTGTCTCATGCTGCATTTGTTCTTCTTGCGAAACGGACAGTGGCTCACTTTGATGAAGCTGTTCATGTGCAGTATCACTCATTACGTCACGATTTTGATCTTGAGTAACTTGCACATCAGCTTCGCCGCTTTGGTCACTGCCACGAAAGTGGTTTGCCACAGAAGCTCCTTAATCTAGTGAATTTATAGATACCTGTGTGTATTTTAACAAAAATCTGCAAGATATTCCAACAGTACACTTCAGTTGGCCAAGCAAAAAGCGCGCAAGATCGGGACAAAATCTTGCGCGCCACGAGGAACTTTAATGGAAAGGCATCTAAATGCACACACCATGCAGACGCCACGATACCTAGATCTTTGTTTGCTTATACGAAGGCGAAGGCGTTTTACGCATTCTTAACTTTCTCCCAATCGCGTGCAAAGCTGGCAAGACCTTGATCAGTCAAAGGATGATGCACGCACTTCTTAAGCGCTGCAAATGGAATCGTAGCAATATCCGCACCTAAAAGCGCTGCTTGTGCAACGTGATACGGCGTACGAACAGAAGCGGTGATAATTTCGGGTCCGCCTTCTTCTTCCCAGTAACCGTATGAATAATTTTTAACTGCATCAACAACATTAGCAAGCTGGTCAATTCCATCTTCGGCAATGTCATCAAAACGACCAACAAACGGAGAAATATAACGTGCGCCTGCACGAGCTGCAAGAAGTGCTTGCGTGACGCTAAAAATAAGAGTCATGTTTACACGAATACCGCATGCTGCGAGTTCATGAGTTGCAGGCAAAGAAGCCTCGCAGATGGGCAACTTAACGCAGATATTAGGAGCAAGTGCACTTAAACGTTTACCGTCGGCAATCATTTCTTCGGTGGTGGATGCACACGACTCAGCCGAAACTGGGACATCTTTTCCTACGATCTCACAGATCTTTTTCATGTGATCTTCAAAGTCAGATAGTTTTCCTCCAGTTTTTGCATACAGACTTGGATTAGTGGTAACGCCAGACAACACACCCCACTGAGCAGCTTCGCGAATTTCGTCTAAATTAGCGGTATCGATAAAGAATTTCATACGTTGCTCCTTCTGTCAGCTTGTGCAATCTTTATGCACCCATGAGGTATTGTACAAAAGTTGCGCGGTGTAAACACGTAACTTGTACGCGTTTTCGCTCGATGGTATCTTTATTAGGTTAAACGTTTTATCATTTGCAGAAAATAAATATGTGTACACAAAACCAACAAACGATTACAACAAGTTATACAAATAGTGCGTGTTCTTTTAAGGCATATAACTTAAGGAATATAAGCAACTCAAGGCATATAACTCAAGGCATATAACTCAAGGCATATAAGCAACTAAATAGTCAAACGCGCATGTAAACCGTGCCCACTGTTAATAGCTTTACTAAGACGAAATTTGACCAAAACCTTCGCCAAAAGCTTCATGTACCTCTGAAACAATCACAATGGCTTCGGCGTCAATTTCTGCCACAATTTGTTTAAGCCGCAAACTTTCTGCACGTGAAAGCACGCACATAAGCATGGGCTTATTATTGCCGCTCCAAACGCCGCGTGCTTGCAGCTCGGTGCAGCCTCTACCCAAGGTGTATAAAATTTCGTTGGCAATCTGAGCATGTCGATCGGAGATAATATATGCCACACGCGAAGTATTAGGGCCGTCTACCACGGCATCGATAACCTTACCCGTAATATACATTGCAATTGTTGCGTAGAGCGCATTTCGTACAGAAAACACGGGCACCGACGCCAATACAATAGCGCCATCTACAATAATGGTAAGCGTGCCAAGCGCAATACCCGTGTGTTTTGCCAACAACTGACAAATTATGTCCGTGCCGCCCGTATTGCCACCCGATCTAAACACAATGCCGATTCCCACACCTACTATTACACCACCCCAGATCGAAGCAAGTAATAGCTCGTCAGCGGCAAGATGCGGGACAAGCGGCGCAAACAGATCGGTAAAAAAACCGGAGACTAAGATACCAAAAATACTTCGAGCAACATATGTCCAGTCATGCGTAGTAACGACCACGAATGCCAACAACGCCACGTTCATCAAAATTGTTTGTAAACCAACAGGAGCTATAATTCCAAACTCTGCGGCAACCGCAGCAAAAATGGTTGCAAGACCCGTTAAACCGCCTGCAGCCAAACCGTTTGGAATTTCAAAAATATCGACACCTACGGCATAAATAGCGGAGCCCAAAATAACCAAAAAACTCTCTGTTAACACACGGCGCCACGAAATATCAGAAAGCATGTTACCCCCTCCGCTCACTTGCCCATCTATGATAGGCAATAATAAATTGGTCCAAATCCCCCTCTTGTAAAACCGCGTCCACATTTCCCGTTTCAACTTGGGTACGCGTATCTTTTACCAGTTGAAAAGGATATAAAATATAATTTCTAATCTGGTTTCCCCAAGAGATATCGTGTTTAGGGCCGCGCAAATCATCAAGTTCTTCCTCGCGGCGTTGCTTTTCGAGCTCATACAACTTACTACGTAGAATTTGCATAGCAGCAGCTTTGTTTTGCAACTGGCTGCGCTCATTTTGGCACGTTACCACAATTCCAGTGGGAATATGCGTAATCCTCACCGCAGAATCTGTGGTATTAACGCCTTGACCACCAGGACCAGACGCATGATATACATCAATTCTTATATCTTGGGTGTCGATCTGCACTTCAATAGTCTGAGGAAGTACGGGCAAAACTTCAACACCCGCAAAGGTTGTTTGTCGACGTTTTTTTGCATCGGTAGGAGAAATGCGCACAAGACGATGAACGCCTTGCTCGGCACGCAACATACCGTAAGCATTCTTTCCCGTTACGGTAAACGTTGCGCGATCAATGCCAATAACCTCACCCACTGGCGCGTCGTTTATATCAACACTCCACGATTTGCGTTCACAATAGTGCAGATACATCTTAAAGAGCATGTCACACCAATCCTGCGCTTCAAGACCGCCTTGACCTGGTGTAATTGTAACGATAGCCGCACCTGTATCAAATTCGTCATTAAACCAAGTATTAAGCTCTAGATTATCAAGAACATCGGTGAGTTTGTTTGCAAGCCGTCTTGCTTCAATAAGCATTTCATCGTCTTGGGAAGACGTGTCTGCAAGCTCAAAAGCGGCTTGCACATCAAGTAAGAGCTTATGAGCACTGTCATACTGATTAAGCTTTTCTTTAAGCGCGCCAAGCTGCGCCATAACTTCAGTGGCATGCGTCGAATCGCTCCAAAACGTAGCTTCACCAGCTTGCGTTTCAAGTTCATCTACCTCAGCACGAATTTCATCTATGTGTAGATACGCACCAACTTTTTTGCAGCGCAATCCAAGCTCACGCAGATCAGATGTGGTAAAGCTTTCAACACAGGAGTCATTCATTACCTGTTCCTGCCGTGACAATTTTTAAACTTAAGACCACTGCCACAAGGGCACTCATCATTACGACCAGCTTGCGCATAAGGATCCCGTTCATCTTTTTGATAGGGAACAGGCTTTTCGTTTGCGTGAGGATTTTCTAAATCCCTAAAATGCTTGGGGCCATGATCGCCATCAACATCAGAAGGACCCGAATACTGCGCACGCTCCAAATTTGAGGATTCGCGAGGTGCAGGTGAGGCCATAAGCTCAATATGCAAAATAGTGCGTAAAAAGTCCTCGTACATGGTGTTAACCAATTCGGTAAACGCCGCAAACGCTTCTGTCTTATATTCAACAAGTGGATCTCTTTGTCCAAAGCCGCGTAAACCAATTCCGGTTTTCAAGTAGTCCATTTCCTGCAGATATGCCATCCACCGTGTATCGATAACGCGAAGCATAACCTGAGCAGACAGCTCTTTCATAATGTCATCGGACAGGCGCTCAGATTTTTCACGATAACAATCCTCAACAAAATCGTAAACAAAATCAACCAGCTCGTCATATGAACCCGAATCTGGTAAATCGGGTACATTCTCGTTACCCGTAAGATCGCTCATCCACTTTTTAAGACCCTCTAAATCCCAATCGTCGGGATCAAGCTCTTGTGAGCAAAAATGGGTGGTAAAGCGCTCAACAGTATCTTGGGTAACCTCATGGATATGAGAAACCAGATCTTTGCCGTCTAAAATCTTATTGCGCTCTTCGTAAATAACCTGACGCTGAGTATTCATAACGTCGTCGTAGTCAAGAACATTTTTACGCATAGCAAAGTTAATTTCCTCAACTTTGCGCTGAGCACCTTCTACTGCCTTGGTAACCAATTTTGCTTTAATGGGCATATCATCAGGCATTTGATATTTTTCCATAAGCGCAGCAATACGATCCATACGATCCCCACCAAAAAGGCGCATGAGGTCATCGTCTAGCGAAAGATAAAATTGCGTTACACCAGGGTCGCCTTGACGACCGGAACGTCCGCGGAGCTGATTGTCAATACGCCTACTTTCATGACGCTCTGTTCCGATAACGCATAGGCCGCCCGCAGCTAAAACTTCCTTCTTTTCTTTATCGCAAATTTCTTTAGCACGAGTTTTGAATTCGTTAAATATTGCAGCATCGGCTTCATCAGGATTCATCCCCTGTTCGCGCATAAATTCGCGCGCAAGTTCATCAGGGTTTCCGCCCAAAAGAATATCGGTACCACGTCCAGCCATGTTGGTTGCAATAGTGACAGCACCCTCACGACCAGCTTGAGCAACAATTTGTGCTTCACGCTCATGAAATTTTGCATTTAAAACTTCATGCTTGATCCCGCGTTTATCCAAAATTCGAGAAAGTTTTTCGGAGCTTTCAATAGAAACAGTACCAACTAAGCAAGGCTGCCCTGTTAAATGGCGCCTAATCACATCTTGTGCGACGGCGTTAAACTTTGCGTCAACCGTTCTATATACTAGGTCATCAAGGTCACGACGCTGAACAGGACGATTAGGTGGGATAGCCTGCACTGGAAGATGGTAAATCTCTCTAAACTCAGCATCCTCGGTCATGGCAGTTCCTGTCATGCCTGACAACTTGTCATACAAGCGGAAATAGTTTTGAAGGGTAATGGTTGCCAGCGTTTGATTTTCTTCGCGAACGTACACCCCTTCTTTTGCCTCAATAGCCTGATGAAGACCTTCTGAATAACGGCGGCCTTCCATAATACGTCCAGTAAATTCGTCGACAATTTTTACTTCACCGTCCGCAACAACATATTGCTGGTCACGATGGAACATATACTGGGCTTTAAGTGCTTGCTGCAAGTGATTAACAAGCTGTCCGCTCATATCAGCATAGATGTTATCTATGCCCAATCGAGCTTCAATTTTTTTCAAACCTAAGTCCGTAGCAGCAATAGTGTGCTTTGCTTCGTCCATATCAAAATCAACTTCTGGCTTAAGATCACGAACCGCGCGCGCAAAATCCTTATACGTTGTAGCTGACTTAGTGCCCGCACCCGAGATAATAAGTGGCGTACGTGCTTCGTCGATTAAAATTGAGTCGACCTCATCAACGATTGCAAAATGATGGCCGCGTTGGACACGTTGTGAAGCTTGCGTAACCATGTTGTCGCGCAAATAATCAAAACCAAATTCAGAGTTAGTACCATAGGTTATATCGGCACTGTATGATGGCTTTTTATCAGAAAGTTGCATGCCGTTTTGAAGCAATCCAACACTCATTCCCATGAAATGATAAATTTGTCCCATTTGCTGGCTGTCACGACGTGCAAGATAGTCATTAACCGTAACGATGTGTACGCCCTTCTCTGGTATAGCATTAAGATATCCAGCTAATGTTGATACAAGAGTTTTACCTTCTCCTGTTTTCATCTCAGCAATGGTACCGTTGTGAAGCGCAATACCTCCAATAACCTGAACATCAAAGTGACGCATACCCAACACACGGCGCGAAGCCTCTCGCACAGCCGCAAATGCCTCGGGCAACAGCGCATCAAGCGTTTCCCCGTTAGCAAACCGTTCTTTAAATTCTTGAGTTTTATGTTGAAGCTGTTCATCGCTCAAACTCTGAGTAGCCTGTTCTTGGTCGTTTACTAGCTGAGCAATTTGTTTAAATTCTTTTAATTGCTTATCAGCTCCTCTAGAAAGAAGGCGTGAAAATAAGTTCGGCATACTAATCCTTTTGTACTATCAAAGAGAAACAAACTCTTACGTTTAATCCCTACTATTTTAGCAATTAAATGTCTTCATGAACATCTCAGCAGTTATCGCACAAATTTGTTATAAAAAATTGCGCGTAATCACCACAAAAACTATGGGTATGATCTGTTCCTTGAATAAGCCATATGCACAGCTAAAATATTCAGTTTTTTACATAATCTATCTCTCTGTATTTTCATGTTTAGCTTATTTGTATACCTAAGTCGTTTTTGAGAGTATCGCGCAAACGCGCGGGCGCTCTTAAACGATCTATGCTTCTAATTTTGTAGCCGATCAATACCAAACATGTTAACAGGCCCAGAAATTTTACGCCGCACAGAAGATTTCCGCGTATTTTTGCGAACAAGCTGCTCAATAGCCTGCGGAATTTCTCTCACACCAATAGCATGCAACTGCGCTTTATATATGTTGAGATAGCGGGGGATCTCTGCTGATCTTCCATTAAGTGCCAACAGTTCCAGCATACGATATACGACATCTTCGCGAAGAGGTGCTTGCGAAAAAGCTGTTTGCATCACGCGCAAGGCCAGGCGTATTCTACCCTGTCTAAATGCGGCGCTACTAACGAGCTCAGAAACCGTAATAAAGAGATTCTGAACCTCTTCAAATCGGTTGTAAAATCTACCGGTAATATCATTGATAGAAAGATCAACACCCGAGCCAAACATGCTCAACGCACGGCATCCCTGATCTATCAAAGTAAGATCGTCCATTCCTTCATTGATAACGGCTTGAGCAATATGCTCAAATACATCAACATCACAAATAATCATTTCATCGTTTAAGTAAACCATTCCTTCATTTTTATTAACGCGCAAAGGATTTTGAGGTAACAGTTTTGCCTGCAAAGCCTTGCGTGCTGCACTCATGGTTTCATAGAGTCTTACCATGCCATATTCAAAATCGCAATCTCCCCAAAGCGCACTAATAAGGTTATATCTATTGGATCGATGCTGCGGGCAAAACGACAAATACCCAAGTAACTGATTGACATGCCGTTTTTGCAAAAGGCGCATGTCTACTGCTACGCCATCCACCGAAACAGAAAATCGATCAAGACAGCGTATCGAAACACGCCTACCATAAGATAATTCATGACACATGGACATGGATGATGGTAAATCATAAGCTAGGCCAAGTTGATCTTGTCCATGATTGATTTTTGGATTCGAGTATTCAGACGCGAGCCCCTTTGCCTCATCAGGTTCAATCAAGTTGATACCCGCTGTTTGCATATGCTCCCATGAGAAATCGCCATACACTGCTTTCATAAATTGTGAAAATGCTTTTTTCCAAGAAAGTGGTGTATTTTGTATAAGCTCAGCAGAAGAAGCCGGTAAAAGTCTATACACCATTGCATAAATCCACGCCATGTTTCTTGAAGGAGTACCTGTTATATGGTGTAACTTTGTAAATTGCTCGGAAACTGACAATGAGTCATCCGCGCGAGAACTGCTGTATAGCACCAAACATGCAAGATCTTTAAAAAATCCCTCACAACAATTTATATCCTTCCTATAAATCTGTTCTTTAGACAAAAGACGCGCGCATAAGCAAACAAAAAATGAAAGCTGTTGCAAATAAGGCTCGTGTATAGTTTGCGCCAGCGTATAGCCCATTTGAGCTTGAGCATAGGCTCTTTGTGGCATTTCTTGTAAAAGTTTCTGAATTGCATCGCCTATATAGAATATGGTTTCAAATGTTTTATCATAATGCTCACGCGCAAATTGAATTGCGTGTTCTCCTCTCATAAATAGGGGTTTCATATGCGACAACATGGCAACCAACTCATCAAAAAATCCAATATAGGAATCTAAAGGCGAATTTTGGCACAAGTTACGCAGACATTTTTCGGATGCTGATTCAAGGCAAACACCCTCAGGAGAAAGTCCAAGCATGGCATACGCATAATATTTGGTATGGTTATCCAAAATATCGAATAAATTATGAGATGTAGACGCCGACGAGTTTAAACTTGCATGATGAATTACTTTGAGAAAATCACCCTGCTCAAGCAAGTTAATGGTATGAGCAACATGATGCACTAAAGGTGCGCGTGATTTGGTAAAACGCATGGTACAACCATATGCATCCTTAGATAAGCGGCAAGCACTTTTTAAATACTCCAGTGCGCGAACGGTGTCAACATAGGCAAGATAATCTGGCGTTTTTTCAGTAACATAAGGAATACGTTTATGAAGTGAAACAACTGATAGCCCGTCAATTTTTTGTGAATGTGATGCTGCAGCATCAAGCTGCTCAGATGACGCACAAACAACAGTCTCGGCAGATGTGGTAGGCTTGGTAGTCTCGATGGACTCGGCAGAAGCCTTTTGGACATCCTCGTGAGCTTCATTGAGATACTTGTTAAGGTATCCATCAGAAAGCAGACTATAAGCTTGCTCCAAAAATTGAAAACTCCAAGTCTTTGCACACGTAGAACGAGAAACTGTTAATAAGAAGTCTACCGCTTCGGTTTGAGAAGAAACGATCAGACCATATCCACGATTCAAAAGCCGGCGCATGCATTCCTGGATAAGTGGACTATGATCGCCGTACAAAATGCTTGTATTTGTGTGAATTGAGGAAAGATCCTTTACAAGGTTAAGAACCGTAGCGCATCTCGCATATGAACCTCGTTGCGCTAATACGGCAGATAAAAGCCATAACAGCTCAGGAAAACTCTTATAGTAGGTTGCAAAACCTTGTATAAAGGATTGCCAAATATAATCATCGCATAAACCTGCAACCTCAAACGTTGATGTATAAACATTAAACTCAATGAACCCGTCTTCCAAGAGAGCTTGTTCTTTAATATCTGCAAAACTAATATTAAGTTTTTTGGATATAAAATCGAGTTCGTCTATCTTTCCTGCGCCCAAACCAAATAACGAAAGAAGCGTAGGCATATAATTACGATCTTGATAACTCGGCGCTAGGTGATTCGCGTAATCGTATACATAATAATGCACATAGTCATAAAGCGTGCTTAAGTACGCAGATTTATTGTCGTAAACGTCTCGTTCGCTTTCCCTATCATGCAAAAGCGCAGCACATAACACAGGAATATTATGAGTTGCTTGCAAAAGACCCTTACACAAATCATCAACTTGAGCAGCTAAGTCTGATTTATTTACAAGATAAGCTAATGGATAAAGCTTGCGATAGAAATATAAATATTGCGGACGCGTGGTGATTAAAACTCGATTCTTGCTGTTAAAGAGCAGCGAAACAACGCGAATAAACTGCTCATGTACAGCAGGATCAAATGTGTAAACATGACTAAATGCAACAAAATAATGATGTTTGGATAGATCTTTCCTTGAAAACTTGCCGTAAAGACGCTCAAAAAAGGTAATCATGTTCTGTTTTGAGCATTTAGAAAGGTCAAAATTTAAAACCTCATAATCGTGCGATTCATAATGGTGTAATAAAGCATTCAAACAAAAAGCCTTACCAAAGCCGTGAGCCGCATTAAGAAGGAGAATATGACCTTGCGTTGCATCATCAGGTACAAATTTTTCTAACAGGGTCTTACGAGGGAGCAACGTAATAGATCCTGAAGTAAAACAAGGTTCATCTGCAGATAAAACAGAAATTACACCGTTGTTTAATGTATCCGAATAATAGCACATATCAATCATCTCCATTCAGTTATGGAAAAACAATATTTTTGTAAGTTACGCCTTTAAACGAGCAAAAGAAAAGACGCAACTTGAATGAAAATAAAAGTAATCTGCAAGAAAAATGCAAGAGTAAATTTAAAAATTTTTCTAAATTTAAAATCTTTTTTTAGAAGAATTCATTTTTTTGGCAAAAAAAGTAAAAACTTGCAACAAACTTGCACGAAGTTATAAGAAAAAATGCACAAAGCTCGTAACATGAAAATTTTGAAATAAAAAATTCTGGGCTGTAAAAATAAAGTTATACGCATCTAACAGTTTATGCGAATACAACAGAATAAGCGAAAAAAGCATAAAAATGCGTCATTTTGGTATCGGTGAATGGTAGCTATTTTTCTGTAAGCGGTATGTCTAGAAGCCAGAAATGCTAAAATCACGCGAAAATTACCTGAAAAATTAAGGTGCAACGAATGACTAAAACCGCTAAGAGAATAAGAGTAAGACTCAGAATAATAGCAAGGGCACAAAGCCCGTCTTTATAAGTTAAAACTAGAAAATTAGCACTAGTATCCTTAGATCGCGTGCACATAACGTAAAGAACAAATTGCCTTGTATATCGATGTTTTTTATTACTTTTATACTTACAAGATTATTTTTCCTCGCATTAATGCTTGATCACAATCAAATTCCTATTGACATGAAGACGTATTCAGGAAACGAATCTGAAAAGCCTGTTATACGAGATCCTATCGCCTCTCTTAAAGCGAAGTACAACATTTCAGGGAAGAACCATCCATGTAACAGATAAAGGTTTAAAATGCGCACAAACATTGCCTTTGCAAGAATGAATAAGGATGGATATCTTTTCTCTAAGTTGGTTAAAGGACTTTCAAAGACAGAAAAAACATGGGTGTTATCCCAAGAAGGGTTTACCGACGTCATTGGAGCAAAAGGTAAACTTCACTATCGCTATAAATCCTGCGTAGATAGTTTTCCCTATACCATAGAGCTTGACAGTAGGAAAACCTCAGTAAAGATTAGAGAGAAGCGTTTACTTACCTATAATCCCAAGCTTACTGCAAAGAAGCGGTATGAAATAAATCGTACGGGTAATATTCCATTGAATGGAAGCTTGTACAAAGTTTCCATTAAGTGATACTACCAGTGCATATTCTGCACGCTTGCGTTAGCTCTACGCATTAGTCATACAGGCAGAAAATGCTAAAATCACGCCAAAATTATGCGAAAAATAAGATGTAAAGAAAAATTTATTCGCTAAATCTACTAAGAACAAGGCGCTCAAAATAGAAGCTACAAGAGACAAAGAGAAGAAGGATGAAGATAGACCTAAACCAAAGACAACCTCGATATACAAATGTCCCTCGTTGGTCAGCGACGTCCTGCTCTCCCACGG
>CAMXVQ010000028.1 GCA_947252455.1 uncultured Atopobium sp.
TAGTAGATTCACTTTTGTCAAAAAGAATCGCCATTTGATTTGCTGTTATCCAAATTGATTCATTCTGAATAAATGCATTGACAGAAACATCTTCCTTTGCAGATTTATAAATTAAAAACCGAAATTCGTTACTCATACGCCCACCTCGATTTCTGCAATGATTTCATCAATTGCTTTTCTTAAGGTCTCTTCACGAGCAACGATTTCTTTGATTTCAGCATTCAGCTTTACAATATCGATTTTCTCTCTTGTATCCTCTGCTTCAACATAAGTTGATACAGAAAGGTTGTAATCATTTTTAGAAATCTCATCATAGGTTGCAAGATGCGAGAAATGCTCAATTTCACTGCGGTTAGCAAAACACTCTACAATCTTATCCATATTGTCTTGAGTAAGTTTATTATTGTTCGTAACCTTGATGCATTCATTTGTTGCATCAATAAATAAAGTCCTATTGTCTTTTTTGCCTTTCTTAAGCACCATAATGCAGGTGGCAATTGAAGTTCCAAAGAAAAGGTTAGGGGGTAACTGAATAATGCAGTCTACAAAGTTGTTATCAATAAGATATTTTCGTATTTTCTTTTCAGCTCCGCCACGGTACATAATGCCTGGAAAACATACAATCGCAGCCGTTCCATTTGATGCAAGCCATGAAAGTGAATGCATAATAAATGCAAGGTCAGCTTTGCTTTTTGGCGCAAGAACACCTGCAGGCGCAAAACGAGGATCGTTTATGAGTAATGGATTTTCATCACCAGCCCATTTAATAGAATATGGTGGATTTGAAACGATAAGTTCAAACGGCTCGTCATCCCAGTGCTGCGGAGCTATAAGGGTATCTTCACAAGCAATATTAAATTTATCAAAGTCAATGTCATGTAGGAACATATTGATACGGCAAAGGTTGTAGGTTGTAATATTGATTTCCTGTCCATAGAAACCATTACGAATCTTATCTCTGCCAAGTATTTTTTCGGCTTTTAAAAGTAGCGAACCACTGCCACAAGCTGGGTCATATACCTTATTGATTTCTGTTTTTCCAACTGTACCAAGTCTTGTAAGAAGTTCTGATACTTCAGCAGGAGTAAAAAACTCTCCACCCGATTTACCTGCATTTGATGCATACATTGCCATGAGGTATTCATAGGCATCACCGAATGCATCAATATCGTGATCCTTAACATCTCCAAGATTCATATCAGCCACACCATCAAGAAGCTTGCAGAGCTTTTCGTTTCTCTTTGCTACTGTAGAGCCAAGCTTATTACTGTTTACATCAAAGTCATCAAAAAGACCTGCAAAATCAGATTCAGACTCACTGCCTTTTGCTGACTCTTCAATATGACGGAATACCTTCTCAAGTGTTTCATTAAGGTTTTCATCATCCTTAGCTTTTGCCCTTACATTACAAAAGAGTTCAGATGGAAGGATAAAGAAACCTTTTTCCTGAACAAGTCCTTCCCTTGCTTCCCCTGCATCGTCATCAGACATCTGTGCAAAATCGAAATCAGCGTTCCCTGCTTCAATTTCACCTGCGTTAATATAGTTAGTAATGTTTTCAGAAATATATCTGTAGAACATAGTGCCAAGTACATAGTTCTTAAAGTCCCAACCATCTACAGCGCCACGCAGTTCATCTGCGATTGCCCATATAGCTCTGTGAAGTTCATCACGTTCCTGTTCCTTCTTATTTTCGATAGCCATGATCTTTTTCCCTTCACTTTAAAATCAAGCCATGCCTCTTCTACATCTGAATGATCGACATCATGTATCTTACCATGTACTCAGGACAAGAATTGCATGTACCGCATATAGTTTCTCTCCTGTTAGTTGCAATCAAAAAAAGACGATAGAGTTCTATTTCTACCGCCTTTCACAAGTCTTATAGCTATTCATTGAATACCGCTTTACCATTTACATATTAAATTTTCAAATTCTTATTGTTCAGCATTCCGCCAAACATCGTATGATACATATCCTTAGAAGATTCCTCTATCTTTGTAATACTTGATATTTTATTTCCCGCATCTTTTGATGAAGCTCCGCAAAGATAAAAGTCTTCATTTTCTGTTCCATAGTCAATAGCAATATATCTATCGTGATACTTTTTCCCTGCTATTTTCATCTTAAGATTGATATTAGGGTAATCTTTTCTAAAATCGTTTAGGATATTTTTTGTTAGCATATCCTTGTTTTTGACATTGTCGCTAAAGACTGTAATTTCAACATTGTCTTTTGCAGCCCTTAATAATTCTAAGGTTTTCAAGCCTATATAGTTGTCTATCACATAAATACTTTTCTTTGCAGACTTATATATTTTGGTATAGGCAACATCTGCTTCAATCTTATCTCCGTTCATTAAAAGAAAATGCTTGTATGTGTCTGGATCTATAAAATTATCCATCACCTTTTTCAAATCTTCTTTTGTAGCTAAAGTACTAATTTTATTGTTTATTGTTGCTATATCCTTTGTATTTTGGTTTGTCTGTACTGCTATTTGTAATAATTCTTTCGAGGTGATAAAGTCTTGGTTTTCAACTATAAAATCTTTCATCTGCTTAAACATTCGTATTAAAGCCTTGCTTTGCTTGACAGCAAGTTCTCCTCTTAATACAGTCATCAGCATATAAATACCTTGTTCTGTAAAGGCATAAGGCATATATCTTCTACCGCCTGAACCTTCATCTGATTTTGAGGTCAAAAATTTTGACCTCAAAAATTCCCATTCATCTTTTGTAAGTTGAAATCTAAAATCTTCATCAAATTTTTCTATGTTATTCTTAACTTGCTGATTAAATGTTTTTGTTTCATATCCATATATTTCAGCAAGTTCAAAGTCAAGCATAACCTTTTGACCTCGTATATAGTAAATCTTGCTTTTCATTGTAGTTTCATCTATCACTACAATTTCTCTGTTTTCTTCCGCCATGAAATGCACCTCCAACATTAGTCCTGTGAGTGGGTGATATTCTCCCCTGGGTATATCTACTTTTTCACTCTCCAATATCTTTGCTATTCGATACGGACCATTGCCCTGCATGGTCATATTGAATAATATTTATCGGGTTATTTCCCAAAAAACACTCTTGCCTAAATAGCACACTCGCCTGCTCCAGCAAAGCACATGCATATCATCTAGCGTAATTCTCGTAATGCTTACAGTCTTTGTATCAGGTTCTATCTTACCATGTGTGCTGGACAAGAATTTCATGTCACCGCGCGCTCTTTAAACAAAAAAAAACAGCCGACATGGGTCGGCTGTTTTAATCGTACAAAACTCAAACGAGGCTGCTTACGGGCGCGTTAACGCCACGCTGCGCGCTGCACTAAAACCTACTCGTCTTGTTTATCACTATCCGCGCTGTCTTGCTTCATAACGCTCGAAAGCAAGTCACCTAAAGAGTCAAGATCCTCATTGATAATGTCGCTATCTTCGCTGTCATCGTGCTCATCGGAATCTGCACCACCAATAAACTCATCCTCGGTAAAGTGATGCGTTGCAGGAGCAGCAGTTCCAAGCATAATGTCGTTATCAGGATCGGGCGAGAATACCATGTTCAATAGCTGCGAAAGATCTTCACTGTCGGCTTCGTCTTCATCGGGCTCCAAGATATACAGCAAGTTACGCGCCTCAAGACCCTCGCGAAGCTCTTCAATTGCCTTCGCACCAATACCATCAATACGCAAAAGCTCATCTTCGGTCTTACCAATAAGATCGCCCACAGTTTCTATACCAACTTCGCTGAATTTATTTGTCCAGCGTTGCGACACACCAAGGTCGTCAAACAGATAGAGCTTAGCATCCTCGGTAGAAAGCGAACGTCCGTTCTTAGAGTAAACACCATTGTTGGAGTAATCCTCACCAATCCAGTCAAGCTGCTTGGGGAGCTGCTCTTCAATATCTTTAAGCTCATCGGGTGCCCAATCGGGGAGCGCCTTTGCATTAGGAGAGGTAGGCCCATCGATAGCCTGACCCTTATACGTAAGCTGAACATCATCATACGCTTTAAGTCCAGTACCTGCAGGAATCTTCTTACCAGCAATTACGTTAGACTTAAGGTCAAGTAAGTGGTCGGTTTCGCCCTTAATAGCAGACTCGGTTAAGACACCTGCTGTACGGATAAACGATGCGCTTGACAGCCACGAATCAATTGAGGACGCAACTTTAAGCGTACCCAAAATAACCGCTTCTGCCTCGGGAACTTTACCACCTGCAGCGCTAATGTTTGCAACCGTATTGGCAAATACATATCTATCAACATACTGACCAAGCAGGTATTGCGAATCGCCAGGATTGGTAATTTGAACACGACGCAACATCTGACGTGCAATAACTTCGATGTGTTTGTCGTTAAGGTCTACACCTTGTGAGGTATAAACGTCTTTAACCGACTTAACAAAGGTGTGCATGGTTTCTTCGATACCAGTTAAGCTACGTAAGACTCTAAAGTTAACAAAGCCGCGGGTAATCTGATCGCCCGGCTCAACTTCGCAACCATCTTCGATACCAGGCATAAAGCGAACTGATGCAGGAACACGCCACTGCGCAAGAATACGGCTTTCGTCGTCTTTATCGGTAATGCTAATTTGGTACTCGGTTTGCTCAGGCGTAATGTGCAAAATACCGCTGAACGCAGCAAGATCGGCTTCACGTCCCAAAATCTTTTCGTTAACGTTTCCAACAACGTCGAACATACGAGCAACCGTAGGCAAACCTTGCGTAATATCCTCGGCACCTGCAACACCACCAGAGTGAATGGTACGCATCGTAAGCTGGGTACCAGGCTCACCAATGGACTGAGCTGCAATAATACCAACTGAAGTTCCAATGTTTACGGGACGGCGCGTAGACAAGTCCCAACCATAGCACTTTTGACAAACACCATAACGAGACTTACAGGTAAGCAGCGCACGAAGCACAACGCTTTTAAGACCAGCGTCAACAAGCTTTTGCAAGTCTTGCTTTGAAGAGATGTAAGAGTCTTTGGCAAACAAAACTTCACCCGTCTGGGGATCACAAATATCTTGCAAAACGCAACGACCCACCAGATCCATATCAACATCGTTTTCGCCCGGCTTAATAAGCTTATAGGTTACGCCGTCTACGGTTTCGCAGTCTTCTTCGCGAACAATAACGTCTTGCGCAACATCTACCAGCCTACGTGTTAAGTAACCAGAGTCAGAGGTGTGCGATGCCGTATCTACCAAACCTTTACGTGCACCATAGGTAGAAATGAAGTACTCAAGCGGCTCCAGACCTTCGCGGAAGTTTGCTTTAATTGGCAAGTCGATGGTATCACCAGACATATCGGCCATCAAACCACGCATACCAGCAAGCTGACGAAGCTGCGTTTTAGAACCACGAGCTCCCGAATCTGCCATCATGTAAATGGGGTTGTCTTCGCTAAAGCCCTCGAGCATCTCAGAACCCAAGTGCTCGGTGCAATCGGTCCATACGTTAATTACTTCGCTGTGGCGCTCTTTTTCTGACAAGAAGCCGTCTTCGTAGTACTCGTTAATTTGGTCTACTTTACCTTGTGCTTCTTCCAAAAGCTGAGGTTTATCATCTGGAATAATAGCGTCCCAAACAGAAACAGTTAAGCCTGCCTGAGTTGCATAATGGAAGCCCACGTGCTTAATGGCGTCCAAAATGGGCTCTACACGAGAAAGCGTATAACGGTCACAGCAATCGTTAACTAAAGTAGCAATGTCGCCTTTAGCCATCTTAAAGTTCATATAAGGATAGTCGTCGGGCAGGCATTGACGATTAACAATAATGCGTCCGATTGTTGTTTCAAAACGAACAGGATCGCCGCTTAAATCGATTTTTTCAAGCTTGCCACGAGCAGAATACGTGCGGAAATAAGGCTTTCCATCGACGGTTGCATTTGCGTCTGCTGCGGTAAGGCGTACAAAAATGCGCGCTTGAATATCAATACCAGTAAGCGCGTTATAAGACGCCAGCGCATCATCAAAATCAGAGAATACGCGCTTTTCACCAGCAAGGCCATCTTTTTGCGTAGTAAGGAAGTACACACCAAAGACCATGTCTTGCGATGGAATATTTAATACTTTACCCGATGCAGGTGAGCGCAAGTTATTGCTTGAAAGCATAAGAACACGCGCCTCGGTTTGTGCCTGCGTAGAAAGCGGCACGTGTACCGACATTTGGTCACCGTCGAAGTCTGCGTTAAACGGAGCGCACGCCAATGGATGTAAGTGGATGGCTTTACCCTCTACCAAAACGGGCTCAAATGCCTGAATTGAAAGACGGTGAAGCGTTGGAGCACGGTTAAGCAGTACCAAACGACCGCGAATAACCTCGTCCAAAATATCCCAAACCATAGCAGAGCCACGGTCGATAGCGCGCTTTGCACCCTTAATATTTTCGGCTTTGTTAAGTTCTACCAAGCGGCGCATAACGAAGGGCTTAAAGAGCTCAAGAGCCATAACTGAAGGCAAACCGCATTGGTGAAGCTTAAGACGTGGGTCAACAACGATAACCGAACGACCAGAATAATCTACACGCTTACCAAGCAAGTTTTGACGGAAACGACCTTGTTTACCTTTAAGCGACTCTGCCAAAGACTTTAAGGGGCGGCCGCCACGACCAGTTACAGGACGTCCACGACGACCGTTATCAAACAGTGCGTCTACCGACTCTTGGAGCATACGTTTTTCGTTATTTACAATAATTGCAGGCGCATCAAGGTTAAGCAAACGCTTTAAGCGATTGTTACGGTTGATGACACGACGATACAAATCGTTTAAGTCAGACGCTGCAAAACGGCCACCGTCGAGTTGTACCATAGGACGCAAATCAGGTGGAATAACAGGGATAACGTCGAGAATCATGTTGGCAGGGTCATTATTGCCCTTCAAAAATGCGTCAACAATTTCCAAACGCTTGACCGCGCGCTCGCGACGTTGCTTTTGAGAATCGTCAGAAGCAATGATCTTGCGTAATTCGGTCGCTTCTTTTTCCAAATCAACGCTGTGCAGCAAATCGCGGATAGCACCTGCACCCATGTCGCCCTTAAAATACATCTTGTAGTAACGACGCATTTCAGAGAACAGCGACTCATCAGAAATAAGCTCACGGCACTCCAGCTGCATAAACTTGGTAAACGCCTCTTTGCGCAAGCGTTTTTCGTCTGCATACTCTTCGCGAAGATCAACAATACCGCGTTCAATTTCTTCGGCAGAAAGCGGCTCTAGATCGCTGAACTCTGGGTCATCGTCTGATGGCTCACCTTGAGCACGCAAGCGTGCAATTTCGTCTTCACACTCTGCGTCAAGTTCTTCAAGGTCAGCTTGAAGCTCTTCTTTAAGGTCTTGAGCATCTTGTTCGCGTGCTTCGGTGTCAACTTCGGTAATAACATAAGACGCAAAGTAAAGAATTTTCTCAAGATCTTTACTCTTCATGTCCAAAAGGCGAGCAAGAGGAAACGTTGCTGGGCTCTTAAAGTACCAAATGTGCGAAACAGGAGCAGCAAGTTCGATATGACCCATGCGGTCACGGCGGACCTTTGCGCTGGTAATTTCTACACCACAACGCTCACAAACAATGCCTCTAAAGCGGATACCTTTATATTTACCGCAGGCACATTCCCAGTCTTTTACAGGACCAAAAATCTTTTCGCAGAAAAGTCCGTCCTTTTCAGGCTTAAGCGTGCGGTAGTTGATTGTTTCGTCTTTCTTGACTTCACCACATGACCAACCGCGAATATCATCCGCGCTGGCAAGGGAAATCTTGATAGCATCGAAATCTGTGGAATCAAAGTCTGCCACGTTCGCTACTCCTTATCCTTGAGCGTGCCGCCAATAAGAACCTCATCAGAGTGATGAGACATAATTGTTGATCCACCGATTAAATCATCAGCAGAATCGGCATGTGCAAATACATCGACCGCCTCGGGTTTGTCTTCTTGCTCCACAGGCTTGGCCGGAACATTTTCTTTATAAACAATAGGTTCAATGTTAAGCGCAAGAGAACGGATCTCTTTTACCAAAACCTTAAATGACTCAGGTATTCCCGGACGAGGTGCGTTTTCGCCCTTAACGATAGACTCATATGTCTTAACACGGCCGTTGGTATCGTCAGATTTAACGGTCATAAGCTCGTGTAATACATTGGATGCGCCGTATGCATACAGAGCCCAAACTTCCATCTCACCAAAACGCTGACCACCAAATTGAGCTTTACCACCCAAAGGCTGCTGCGTAACAAGAGAGTAAGGACCAGTTGAACGAGCGTGAATTTTATCGTCTACCATGTGGCCAAGTTTTAAGATATAAGAAGTTCCAACGGTAATAGGGCTCTTAAATGCTTCACCAGTACGGCCATCATAAAGCGTGGTTTTACCTTGTTCGTTAAGCTGGGGAACAAATGCTTTGTTCATTTGCTTACCATAGGTGCGCATAGCTTTGTTGATCATGTTGATGTTGGTACGGCGAATTGCGTCGGCAACTTCTACATCGGTAGCACCGTCGAAGATAGGTGTAGAAACAAACATAGGTCCTTCTACAACCTTGTCTGAGTCCTCGCTGTCTACGTCGTAACCATGACTTGCAGCCCAACCTAAGTGGCACTCAAGCAGCTGACCAACATTCATACGAGAAGGTACGCCCAACGGGTCTAGCAATACGTCAATAGGAGTACCGTCTGCCATGTACGGCATGTCTTCAACAGGTAAAACGTTACAAATAACACCTTTGTTACCGTGACGACCAGAAATCTTATCGCCTTGTTGAATTTTTCTGCGTTGAGCAACAAATACGCGAATGAGTTCTTTAACTCCTGGAGGAAGCTCGTTTTCTTTAGATTTATCTTCGGGGCGAACAAAGCGAACAACATCCACAACGCGGCCGTATGCACCGTGTGGCATTCTAAGCGAGGTATCGCGAACATCTTGTGCACGGTTACCAAAGATTGCAGCAATAAGGCGTTGTTCTGGAGTTGGAGCAGGCTCACCTTTAGGAGTAACCTTACCTACCAAAATATCGCCAGGGCCAACTTCGGCACCAATGCGAACAATACCGTCTTCATCCAAATTGGCAAGCGCTTCTTCGGACTGGTTAGGAATTTCACGAGTAATTTCCTCGGCATGTTTTGCAGAAATGTCACGCGCGTCAACTTCGTGACGAGAGATATTAACAGAGGTTAACAAGTCGTCTTGAACAAGGCGCTCGGAGACAACGATACCGTCCTCGTAGTTATAACCTTCCCAAGGCATGTAGGCAACGGTTAAGTTAACACCTAATGCAAGCTCGCCTTTATCAATGGATGTACCATCGGTAAGAGGCTGACCTTGCTCAACCTTTTGACCTACTTTTACCACAGGACGGTGGTTAATGCAGGTGCTTTGGTTAGAACGTTGATACTTGGGGAAGTCATAACGCTCAAAACCATCCTCAGTTTGAACTACGGCGTGCGAAGCGTCTACCTCTACAACTTCTCCGGCATGAGTTGCCATAACCGATTCGCCAGAATCATATGCTGCAGCGCGCTCAAGACCAGTTCCAACATAAGGAGCATGAGGCTTAATTAAAGGTACTGCCTGACGCTGCATGTTTGCACCCATGAGCGTACGCTTTGCGTCGTCGTGCTCAAGGAACGGAATAAGGTTAGCAGCGGCTGAAAGCATTTGAGAAGGAGACACGTCCATGTAGTCTACTTCGTTAACGTCTACTTCACTTGGTGCACCAAAGGTACCGTCAAAGTTGCGTGTACGTGCAACAACAGTTTCGGGATAATAAATTTTTCCATGAGCGTCTGTTGCAACAAAACGACCCGTCTTTGGATCTACAGGAACATCTGCAGGAACAATAACGTGATGTTCCTCTTCGTCTGCTATCATCCAATCAATTTCATCGGTAACCTTGCCGTCTACAATCTTGCGGTATGGTGCTTCGATAAATCCATACTCGTTAACGTGCGCAAACAGCGCAAGAGAACCAATAAGACCAATGTTTGGACCTTCAGGCGTTTCGATAGGACACATACGTGAATAGTGAGAGTTGTGAACGTCGCGCACTGCGGTAGGAACATTAGTACGACGGCTTGAGCCAGACTTATGACCTGCCAAACCACCAGGTCCTAATGCAGAAAGACGACGCTTGTGCGTAAGACCAGCAAGTGGGTTTGACTGATCCATAAACTGCGACAGCTGCGAGGAGCCAAAGAACTCTTTAATAGCCGCTACAATTGGGCGGATATTGATAAGAGACTGTGGCGAGATGTCATCAGGGTCTTGCGTTGCCATACGCTCGCGAATAACGCGCTCCATACGGCTTAAACCAATGCGGAACTGATTTTGTACCAGCTCGCCTACTGTACGAACACGTCTGTTACCAAAGTGGTCGATATCATCGGTCTTTTTGGTGGTATCTCCTGCGTGAAGGGCAAGTAGATAACGAAGAGCCGCAACGATATCTTCTTTGGTAAGAATCTTTACGCTTGGATCAATGTCAAGCGCAAGCTTTTTATTAACTTTATAACGGCCTACGCGTGCCAAATCATAACGCTGGTTATTAAAATACAATCCTTCGATAAGCGAACGAGCAGAATCTACCGCAGGTGGCTCACCAGGGCGTTGACGACGATAAATTTCGATAAGAGCGTCCTCACGCGTGGTTGCAACATCGCGCTGAAGCGTTGCTTTAACGATCTCGGAATCGCCCAAAAGCTTGATAATTTCTTCGTCGGACTCGGCAATGCCTAACGCACGAAGCAGCAGCGTTGCATTCTGACGACGTTTGCGGTCGATGGATACAACAAGATGACCGTGCTTGTCCACTTCAAACTCAAGCCAAGCACCACGTGCAGGAATAAATTGAACATGATGCGTTTGGACTCCGTTATCCATTTCTTCTGAGAAATAAACACCAGGAGATCTAACAAGCTGAGAAACAACTACACGCTCGGTACCGTTGATTACAAAGGTACCGCGATCGGTCATGAGAGGGAAATCTCCCATAAACACGAGCTGCTCCTTCATTTCGCCCGTTTCTTTATTGATAAAGCGAACGTTTACAAGAAGAGGAGCTTGATACGAAATATCTTTAGCTCTACACTCGGCAATGGTGTGTGGTGGATCACTAAACTGATGAGCACCAAAGGTCACCTCCATTGTTTTAGTAGAGTTCTCTATAGGAGAAAATTCCATGAACGACTCAGCAAGACCATCGGTCATGAATCGTGCAAAGGACTCTTTCTGCACAGAGATTAAATTAGGGAGCTCCATAGTAGGAGCAATCTTGGAGAAGCTTACGCGGTCGCGCTGCTTCGGTCTATCACCATGGATTGATTTTAATTTAGGCACCAGGCTTTTCCTCCTTCAAAAGGGTGGGAGGCGGCAATTGTCGCAACGTAACAATTTAGCTAAGGTTATGACAGTCGTCAATATCAGACCTTGACATACTTTACGCTTAGGACTAGATTTTCGATTTCACCATGTATAAACAGGCATTTCTTAAAATCAACTCACGCGCATATATGGAGAGCATGTGAGGGGTTAGCAGAAACTGCACAGAATCTACACAGTTCAAACATATGACAAAAAGAGCTAGATCCAAGCGAATCTAGCTCTTCTTTTATGTATCACCTAAAAATTAGGCGCTTAAGAGGTGGTTGTTACTTAAGAGTAACAGAAGCACCTGCCTCCTCGAGTTGCTTTTTAGCAGCTTCAGCGTCTTCTTTCTTTGCGCCTTCAAGAAGTACCTTAGGAGCAGCCTCAACAGCGTCCTTAGCCTCTTTAAGACCAAGAGAAGTAAGAGAGCGAACAACCTTAATAACAGCAATCTTGTTAGAACCTACAGAAGTAAGCTCAACGTCAAAGTTGGTCTTCTCTTCTTCTGCAGGAGCAGCACCAGCAGCAGGATCAGCAGCAACTGCTACAGGAGCAGCAGCGTATACTCCAAATACGTCTTCAAGTTCGTGAACGAGCTCAGAAAGCTCGAGGGCTGGCATCTCTTTAAGAGCCTCAATGATTTCATCTTTAGTTACAGCCATTGTATTCTCCTTATACAATCGGGGCTTTCGCCCTTTAATTTACTAAGACGGCAAGCATAAAGCCTGACCTGTGCGCTTAAATCTAAGCAGCGTTTTTCTTTTCGGCAACTGCGTCCAAAGCAGTAACAAGTCCACGAGCAGGACCTGCGCAAACAGAAGCAATGCCAGACAGAGGACTACCAAGAACGTAAACGAGTTTAGCAACAAGCTCATCACGGCTGGCAAGCTCGGCGTAAGCTTTAGCACCTTGTGCATCAAGAGCTTTACCATCAGCTAATGCGCCAACCCATTCGATCTTTTTAAGAGCTTCAGCTTGCTTTTTGATAACTTTAGCTGCATCAACAGGATCGTTTTCGTAGAACACGTATGCACATGTTCCTTCAAGACCGCTAATCTCGGGAAGATCGGCATTCTTAAGAGCAATCTTAACAATGTTGTTCTTGTAAACCTTCATGTGAGCTCCCGCTTCGCGAAGAGCACGACGAAGACCTTGTGTCTCTTTAACGGTAAGACCGCGATAGTCAATAACAAAAACACCTTTGGAGTTCTCAATTGATTGAGCAGCCTTATCGAGCATAGAAATATTAAGTTTGTTAGGCATAGAAACACCTCCTTATGTTTTACTCGGGCACGAGCGCTGACGCGAGCGAGCCTTCATAAAAAAGACCCTGCTTGGCTTATGCCAAAGCTGGGTCTACAAGAAGACGATTCTTAAGACCACCTCGGCAGGCGGTTATACACCATGTGTACTCCCTTTAAGCTTCTAGACGAAGCACCGGCTGTCTTTGGCAGCGAACGTGCTATGTGCACTAAGGCAGTTAAGGCATAAATCACCTATCTGCAATTTCTTTATTTTAGCTGATTTTTTGCGATATGCAAGGGAGGCGTATAAATTGGCGGCCTACGCGGGCGGTCTTCATATGATGCGCATAATTGCTGCGTGCGCAAGGCAAGCGCGCACGAGGGCGCGCAGATTCTATACGCAAATTTGTGCTAGTTTTGTGCAAGTTAGGCGTATAATACAGTCATAGGCAAACCGTGATCAAGGGAGATGAGCTGCTATGTATGCTCGAAAACTATCACTGCACAAACTTATCGTTGCTATGCTGGTCGTAGCTACCTTTGGCTGCCTGCAACCGATGGCCAACGCCCAAGCCCAGAGCATGTGGGTACACAATGGCACCGGCTGGTGGTATCAAAATGCCGACGGCTCATATCCAGCAAGCGCTTGGCAACAAATTGACGGCCAATACTACTACTTTAATGGTTCTGGCTACATGGTTTCCAATTGCTGGATTGGCAACTATTACCTGGGCGCAAATGGCGCTATGCTCAAAAACACGACCACGCCCGATGGCTACAAAGTAGACAAAAACGGTAAATGGATTCCTGCAGAAACGTATTACGGCGGAGGTACTACCTGGGGCTCAAGCTCTGACTCTGAGGCTCACGTATCAACTGGCTCAGACGTGGGCGCCTTTAACCCATCGGATCCTGCATACCTCCACGCTGACGGTAAGATTATCGGCAACACCAAGAGCCGCATCTATCACTGGCCGGGATCAAAATCCTACAAACGAGTATCCATGGCAAACGCGGAATTCTTTAATTCTGCTGCCGATGCTGAAGCTGCCGGATATCACGCAGCACAGCGCTAGTCCGCACGCGATGGCTGCTACCAGGCAATAAGATGGCAAGCGGAAAAGCATGCGTGCGCGTGGGCGCCGACGAGGGCTCAGGCGCACAGTCATTTTAATGTAGACACAGGGCGCGGACAGCATACGTTGTTCGCGCTTTCTTTTAACATATTTGGAATAACGTTTTCAACAATACTGAAGGCCTCTGCAGTATAAGATGCTCGCACTTCTGAGCATAGGCACAACGACCGAAGAGACTGTAATAGAGAGAAGATAGTCATGAAAACTCACGGACATCCGCTTCGCACATGCATCCTTGTTCTGCTGCTTGTAGGAAGCTTTGGTAGCGTACTGCGAGGACACAACGCACGCGCAGAGAGCACGTGGATCCATAATGGAAGTGGCTGGTGGTACCAGCATACAGACGGTTCGTATCCAGCGGGTGCTTGGGAAAAAA